>DIYZ01000142.1 GCA_002427845.1 Chloracidobacterium sp. UBA6041
GACAGTACTGATGAGTAATGAGTAATGCGTGATGCGTGATACGTGATGCGTGATGCGTGATGCGTGATGCCTGGGCTGACTTCACACCGTCGGTCACGCGATGCGCCGTTGCTGATTGCTGATTGCTCTTACCTCAGTCGCGCCGGCCGCCGGTAAACCGCAACAGGAAGAAGAAGAGGTTTATGAAATCCAGGTAGAGCGAGAGTGCGCCGACTACTGCATAGGCGCCCAGACGTCCATCGGGCAGCGCGACAGCCATTTGCTTCAGGCGTTGTGCGTCCCAGGCCGTGAGACCGGTAAAGACCAACACGCCGACGACTGAAATCACAAATTGCAGCGCGTCGTTATGCCAGAAGATACCAACGATGGAGGCGAGGATCAGTCCGATCAAACCCATGAAGAAGAATTGGCCCATGCCGGCGAGACTTCTCTTTGTAACCGTACCGAAGAACGCCGTGGCGCCAAACATCCCGGCCGTAATGATGAAGGTCGAGGTTATCGACGCACCTGTGTAGAGCAGCAGTATCACGGATGAGGTCACGCCCGTTAATGCTGAATACAAAATGAAGAGTCCGGCTGCGGTCGCCGGCGCTAGCTTTTCGACGCGGGCTGCCAGATAAAACACCAGCCCTAGTTGGGCGATAAGCAGGGCCCAAAACACCAGGCGATTGAGGAAGACGATTTCGATTATGGCGGGCGACGACGCTACGGCAAAAGCGGTCCCGGCCGTAACCAGCAGGCCTAAAAACATCCAACCGTAGACCTTACTCAGAAATGCACCGACGCGTTCGTCGCGCACGTCCGCCGCTACAAATGCAGGTTCTCTTGTTGAAGATTGATTCCACGATGGTTGGTTCCAACTCATTTTTTTGCTCCTTGGTTTAAGTCGAGCTTTCATTATACATCTGGT
Source organism: Chloracidobacterium sp. UBA6041 (assembly GCA_002427845.1). Lineage (GTDB taxonomy): Bacteria > Acidobacteriota > Blastocatellia > Pyrinomonadales > Pyrinomonadaceae > PSRF01. Next base: position 911 of record DIYZ01000142.1, read on the forward strand.
CGGCCGCGCCAACGGTAGCGGGCGGATCATCAGAACCGGGAGCGGGCTGGCGTCCCCGCCAGGCTTCTGCTGATGCCCCGTTGGGGCAAAGAGAACGCAAAAACAGCCGAGTTTTCACACAGGCTCTACCGCTCCCGGTTCTGTATTCAATGCCACTCTGAGATTGATTTTCTCAAACTGCACTACTACGCTTTTTACATCTGGACTTCTTTCTCGAGGGTCGGTTAAAGTAACCATGTGCTTGCCCCTCCCCAATGCGGCGAGCGCCTTGCATTGAAGATTTTGCACTGCGCCGTTGTCCCCAGACACTCCGTCGCCTCCAATCCTGATCCATTTGAAATTCCCTACGACAGACACGTCAGTCCGTCGCTTAATCAACACTCGCCACTGAGGCCCAGTTTATTAGGGCTTGGGCGAGAGTTTTTGGAGTACTTGTTATGCCTTCCCCCATTAGGAAAATCGTTGCCGGTTCACAACGAGTCACTTTAGTTTTGGTAGCCACGACCGCAGCGGTGCTAATCGCTGCCACTGCGATAGTCATTTACCAGAGCCGCACGCCGCGAATTACCAAAATCAACTATTCCGAGCTCTACCAGATTGCGGAAACCGGATCAGCCGTTTCGCTGGCTATTGAGAGCGACACCCTGACAGTCCAAAGCAAGCAAGGCGCGTCGCTTCAGGCCACGGTTACGAGTGACGCAATTCGCCAGGGGCTCGTCGAACAGTTTCGCAAGAACAACGTTCCGATTGAGTTTCGACCGGTCGAGACGAGTTGGACCACGACGGTGTTGACCTGGGGCGCGCCATTTCTGACTGTTCTGCTGCTCAGTCTTATCGGCTGGCGCATCTATGCCAGCATGAACGGTGGCGTTGGCAGCTTTAGGATGTCGGACCAGAATGGGAAACAAAACGTTTCGTTTTGTGATGTCGCCGGAGTTGATGAAGCCACCTCCGAATTATCCGAGACGATTGACTTCCTGCGCGACCCGGCGCGCTTTGGCCGGCTCGGGGGACGCGTACCGCGCGGCATTCTCCTTTATGGACCACCGGGAACGGGCAAGACACTGCTGGCGCGTGCAGTTGCCGGCGAAGCAGGCGTGCCCTTTCTCTTAGCGTCAGGTTCCAGCTTTCAGGAAAAGTTTGCCGGCGTCGGCGCGTCGCGTGTGCGCCGGCTCTTCGCCGAGGGCAAGAAAGTTTCGCCTTGCATTATCTTCATCGACGAGATTGATGCCCTGGGACGACAACGCGGGCGCGGTAACGACTCGGCAACCGCCGACCAGGATCAAACGCTCAATCAACTGTTGATTGAAATGGATGGCTTCGATCAAAGCTCGAGCATCGTGGTTATCGGCTCAACGAACCGGCCCGATGTGTTGGACCGTGCGCTCACGCGACCCGGCCGCTTCGATCGAGAGGTCGCCGTTAACCTGCCTGACGTCCGTGGCCGCGAAGCGATACTCAGAGTGCACGCGCGCCGCATGCAGCTCGACACGCAGCTCGATCTTAGCTGGGTAGCTCGGGGAACGCCGGGCTTCTCTGGAGCGGACCTCGCAAACCTTTTGAATGAAGCCGCGATCGCCGCCACGCGCGACAACTCTGAAGCGGTGGGACGCACGCACATCGAATTTGCTCGGGATCGAATTCTGATGGGAGCGGAACGTCATGGCTTCATGATGGACCAGGACGAGCGCTATGCGACGGCAGTCCACGAAGCGGGCCACGTCGCGGTTGGGTTGGCCGTAAAGAATGGCGATCCGATTCACAAAGTTTCCATTCTTCCGCGCGGGCGTGCGCTGGGCGTGACGCAATCTTTGCCTGAGCGCGATCGCCTGATGAAGAAACTTGAGTATCTCGAGGACCAGATTGCCGTGCTGCTGGGAGGACGCGCGGCTGAACAGATTCTGCTTTCCACGATGACCGCCGGCGCCTCAAACGACATTCAACGCGCGGTCGAAATCGCGCGGAGCATGGTCAGCGAATTTGGCATGAGCCCGCTCGGGCCAATCTACCTAGGCGACCCTCGCACCGAGCCCTTGAGCCAGAGTCTGCTCGATCGCGTAGAGGAAGCAGTCAATAACATCATCAACACTCAGCTCGCCCGGGCTTGCGAAGTGGTGACTTCAAAACAGGATTCGATTGCGCGTTTGGTGGAGTTGCTGCTGGAACACGACACAGTTGAAGCCGACGGGATTGAGCAGTGCTTTGCACCCGAGCAGCCTAATCCGCCGTTAGACTTCCACCCGCAGTTGGCCCCGCTCCCCCAACCAGCCGCGTAACCGAGGCAGGTTCGTTAACTTAA
>DIYZ01000210.1 GCA_002427845.1 Chloracidobacterium sp. UBA6041
TCATTACTCATCACTCATTACTGTTGTATTCCGTCATAGCCTTCAAAACGCCATCTCTCAGGATGGCTCGTACCGCTTCTGTGCTTCGCTCCAAAATCTTTTCAACTTCCGGCCTTGCGCTGCGTGAAAACGAGTCAAGCACAAATCGCCGGGATTCCGTGATTGGATGCTCGGGCTGAATCCCAATTCGCAATCGCGTAAATTCATTTGTGTCCAGCGCCGCGATAATCGACTTCAGGCCATTGTGTCCGCCGGCCGAGCCGCGGGCTCGAATGCGTATCTTTCCGAACGGCAAAGCCAAATCATCCGATATGACTATCAGGCTCTCACCGGGCTGCTCCAGTTTATGTTTCGCCGCCAGACAACCAACCGCTTCTCCGCTCAAGTTCATATAGGTCTGCGGCTTAACCAGTTTGACTCGGCAGCGTTCAATCTCGCCGCGACCAACGCGGGATTGACACTCGCGCCGCGTGACCTCAATGCCGCAAGCACCGGCTAAATTGTCAATCAACATAAACCCGAGGTTGTGTCGCGACCACTCATACTCAGGCCCGGGGTTCCCCAAACCAACGATCAAATATTGCCGATTGCCTATTGCCAATTTCTGATTTGGTCTTAGGTCTTTGGTCTTAGGACTTCGACGCGCTGCCCGACCGAGCCTCATCTCCAAGACCAAAGACCCAAGCCCAAAGGCCTTTACGATTGTTCCTTCTTGCCCTTGTCGGCCTCTGCTCCGCCTTCTTCATCTTCCTTCTTGCCCTTGCCGATGACTTCCGGCTCAGCCGGTCCTTCAGCCTCAATAGCAGGCACGGCCACGGGCTCTTCTTTCACAATGCCGACTGTCGCAATCACAGTCTCCGGCGGATTGAGGATTTCAATGCGCTCGTCCACCGTAATATCCGATATGTGCACCACATCGTGAACGCCGAGATTCGAAACATCGACGTTAATGACATCGGGGATCTCGCGGGGTTCGCAGCGTATCTCGATCTCGCGGATGATCTGTTCCAGCACGCCCTGCTCTTCACGAACGCCGAAGGGTTCTCCAACCAAATGCAGTGGCACCGTAACTTCAATTTTCTGGCCCTTCACGAGTCGAATGAAATCCGCATGGATAAGACGTCCGCGCACCGGATCGATCTGGCGCTCGTGAAACATCACTTCGCTCGGTCCCACCCCGTCGATGTCGACCGTGAAGATTGTGTTACGGCCGGCCTCTGAGCGCAGAATCGCCGCCAGTTCTCTGAGCGGGGCCAGCGCGGCCACTGTGCCGCCTTCGCCGCCGTAAACGTTGACCGGAACCATTCCTGCGCGTCGCGCGCGTCGCGCGTCATTCTTACCGCGACCTTCTCGGGGCGTCGCGCGAATAGTAATCTCTTTCTGTTCTGCCATGACTGCTCCTCTTTACAGACGTTCAGCGATCAACTGGGGAATTCGATTTTAGATTTTTGACTGGCGATTTGGGGTACCGGTCGTCGTGGATGACCCCAAGCGAAAATCTAAAATCAAAAGTCGGAAATTCCGCGATTGATCGCTGATGGACTTCTTAAGCCATCAGTGTTTGCCCTCCGCTAAACGAAGAGCGAGGAAACACTGGTTTCCTCATGGATCGACTTGATCGCTTTCGCCAGAAGCGGCGCGATACTAAGTACTTTTATTTTTTCCAACTCGCACGCGTGGTCGCGTAGCGGAATCGTATTCGTAATCATTATCTGCTCGATTTCAGATTGATCGAGCTGTTGTACTGCTTTGCCAGACAACACCGCGTGTGTAAAGCACGCATGAATTCTTTCGGCTCCAGCATTCTTCAACGCTTTTGCCACTTTCGTCAACGAGCCGCCCGTGTCGCACATGTCGTCGACAATCAAACAACTGCGACCGCGGACATCACCGACGACGTTCATCACCTCCGCCACGTTTGCTTTCTCACGCCGCTTATCGCAAAGCGCGAGTTCCGCGTCGAGGCGTTTGGCATATGCACGCGCGCGTTCGGCGCCGCCCGTATCCGGCGCCACCACCGTCAGGTTCGGCAGCGGATTGTCCTGGTAATACCCGATCATTACCGGTGCCGAATAAAGGTGGTCTACCGGAATGTCAAAGAATCCCTGGATCTGCGCAGCATGCAGATCCATTGTCAATAAGCGATCTGCGCCGGCGACGGTAATAAGGTTCGCCACCAATCGCGCCGAGATAGGCACGCGCGGCCGATCCTTTTTATCGGACCGACCATAACCGTAGTATGGAATAACCGCGGTGATGCGCTCAGCCGATGAGCGACGAAACGCGTCGAGCATTATCAGCAGCTCCATCAGGTGCTCGTCAGTCGGGGGGCAAGTCGGTTGAACAATGAAGACGTCGCCGCCGCGAACGTTTTCATCAATCTGAAAATTAAACTCGCCATCCGAGAAGCGTTCCGCGAAAGCTCGTCCCATATCACAGCCCAGATGACGAGCAATCTCTTCCGCCAGTTTCGGGTTTGCGTTACCCGAGAAGACCTTGATGCCTCCGGTTGTGCTCATAATTTAGTGATAAGTGCTGAGTCACGAGTGCTGAGGCACGCGGGTTTTCCGCATCACTCATTACTCATCACTCGTTACTGAAATTGGCTGGGGCGGGAGGATTCGAACCTACGAATGCCGGTTCCAAAGACCGGTGCCTTACCACTTGGCTACGCCCCAATATCAGATTCAGAATTGAAAGAGCGTAAAAACGAAATACCGCGCGAAGCGATCTCGCGATGATATTCGTTCCGAGACAATGTAACACAGGGAAAGATGCGCCAGCCCGCTTCCCTTTTGATTTCGGTAATGGCGCGCCGCTGAGCTTCCTGATCCGCAAAGATACCAAATACGCTCGAGCCACTTCCAGCTAACAAAGCACCGAGAGCACCAGCCTGAAGTAGGGCTTCTTTAGCACGTCTAATCTCAGGCTCAATATCAAAGATCACCGACTCAAAATCGTTGCTTAAGTTATCGTATAGAGGCCACGGAGCAGAACCGCGGAAATTTGCCCCCTGATGCAAACTAGAAAGAATAGGGTCCGTATTCATTGTTGTCAAGGCACTGGAACTAACTGTTGCATAAGCCTCCGCAGTGGCGACAGTGGCCTTTGGTGTGATCACAACGAGGTGCCGAAGTTCGCTATCGGTTAGTGAGGAAATCGCAGCGCCAATTCCTGTTGCCAGCGCGCACCCGCCTGATAAGAAAAACGGAACGTCCGCTCCCAGCGAAGTCGCTATTTCAAGGAGTTCTTGTGGGGTCGCCGAAATCTGCCAGAGGTGTGCAAGCGCCAATAAGGAAACCGCTGCATTTGAAGATGCTCCGCCCAGACCAGCCCTGGTGGGAATTCTTTTCTCGAGCAGGATACGAGCGCCCTTATCGACTGCGTAGCTTTGTTTCAACAGTTGCGCAGTGCGGACGATGAGGTTCTGTGCATCGGTAGGAATGTCCGGTTGGTCACAAGATAGCGCAACGGCCCCATCTCCACTTACTTCGAAATGAAGATCGTCATGCAGCGAAATTGTTTGCAGAACTGTTCTGACTTCGTGGTAGCCGTCCGGCCGTTTACCCAAAATCCGCAAACTCCAATTGATTTTGGCGAACGAAGGAAGGCTTAAGAAAGTCTGATTCACTCTTGGGCGGCTTTCCAAACTGTCCAGGCGCCCAACGAAGATTGCGAAAGGCGTCTAGCGGTTTATGAAAACTTCTGTCAGGTAAACGGTGCCGTCAGTTGAAATGTAACTGCCGATCGCGGAAGCCTGAAAGCCGACGTAAAGAATATTTGCGCGGTGACGGGATGAAATCATCCATCTCTCAACCGCGAACGCTCCCGGATCATCGTAACCTTTATTATACGCGATGTTTTCTCCGATCACTCTAAAGTGCGGAATTCC
>DIYZ01000269.1:0-18626 GCA_002427845.1 Chloracidobacterium sp. UBA6041
TCCAAACTGCATCAGCACCCGGCGTCGCGGTGGCTTGATTGCACTGATCGCGATCTGCTAAAGCGCTTATGGCTGAGGCGGCTTATCTGTTGCCGAATTGTCATCGGGCAGTCCGCTTCCCTGCCCCCCGCCTTCCACCAGGCTTAAACGCGTAAAGGTGGCGCGGGCCTTGTCGGCATCCTGCTTGCGCTTGGCTTTCGTGTAGGCACGCGCCAGCGCAAAGTAAATCTTGGGCTCATTTGGCACCATTTGGGAAGCAGTTTCCAACTCCACGATGGCCCGGTCGTTCTGACCCGCCTCGAGCAGGAGTCGCCCAAAAACATAATGGCCCAGCGGCAACCGCGGCGCGATCTTCACCGCCTCTTCAGCCAGCGGTAATCCGCCCTCAATGTCTTTGTTGCGCAGCTTGATGTTGGCAAGTTGGCAACGCGCCAGCGCGTGCTTGGGCCAGTTTTGCAACTCGCGCTGAAAGGCGGCTTGGGCGCCTTCGTCGTCGCGATTCAGCAGCAGAAAACGGCCGTAAGCATATTGCACATTGGCTACCTTGCCATAGTCACGCACTACCATGTCGTATTCGCGCTGAGCGTCAGACATGTTCTTCTCGGCCGCGAAATGCTCAGCGAGTCCCGCGCGACGAATCAAAGCGCGGTCCGGATAGTTGATGGTGATCTCCTTCGGCGTCATGCCGATCCGCAAGATCGCCAGGCCCAGCGAAATGATCAACTCCTCGCTCTTCAGACCTTCGTAGCTAAGCGAGCCGAGAGTCTCCTGGGCCTTTTCGAAATCCCCCTTCAGAATCGATAAAAGCCCATCGTGATAACGCATGACGCGGACCAATTCGGTATTGTCGCCCAGCCCCAGTTTTCGGGCCTGTTCAAGGTGCGCGCGGGCATCGTCATAACGCGCCAGCTGAAACTCGCAGAGTCCAAGCATTGCCCAGGGAGCGCCGACCTTCTGTTGTATCTGTGCGGTCTGCTTGAATGCCTGCGCGGCCTCGGCGTACTTGTCGTGATCGTAATAGAGCGTTCCGAGAAACCACCAACCTTCGGCCCACGCGGGGCGAAGATCGACTGCCTGGCGATATAGTCCAATGGCCTCATCGATTTTGTCGGCATCACGCGCGGCACTGGCTGCCGCGGCGATCGTGTCGAAATTTTGCGAGCCCGCCACTTCCTTCGGTGTCGCCGTCACTTGCTGAGCCGGTGCGGATCCTGGTCGTTGCGCGCGACGCTGGCCCTGCGCGTTCACAGAGACGGCTACCAGACAGGCGAGGAGCCCGGTTGCAAAGAAAGCCGTTGTCATAAGCAACGGCCGGCGGCGCCGCGAAGCGCCCCAGGCTGACTTCAGCTTCAATAACAAAAATCTCTCTCCCATGCTACGGCCGCGTCCTCAGCCGTGGTTCCCGTTCTTGTTTGCGACTTTCCTGCTTTACCACTTTCTGGCTCTCTACTTTGCGGCGATCTTTAGGCCTTCGCCCTCGACCACTGTGACGTAACTATTCATCGGCAAGTTTGTGAGTTTATCAGACTTGCCGCTTGGCCAACGAATCTCAACCGATTCAATCTTGCCGTTGGGTCCGGCGCCCAGGATCTCGCGTGGGTCATGTGACGCCAGATAACTGCCGCCGGTTGTTTTCAGCCGGCTGAATTTCCTGGTACCGACTTGCCAGGAGATCACGGCGCCCACCGCCCCGGGATTGCTCCGGGTCGCGACCAGCTGCAAGCCCACCCAGTTGTTTCGATTGCCGCCATCATTCCGCAGCAACATCGGCGCCTGGCCATTGTTCGAAATCAACACGTCCAGATCGCCGTCGTTGTCATAGTCGCCGACGGCCAGGCCCCGCGCCGGAAAGCTATTCGCAAAGACTGAGCCCGACTGCGCACTGACATCCCGGAATTTCGTGCCGAGGTTCTCGAACATCAGAATGGGTTCTTTGTACTTCACGCGCGTGGTCAGCTTCTCGACCATGTCGTCCGGATGGCCGTTGGCCAGAAAAAGATCGGGATAGCCGTCGTTGTTATAATCGAAAAACTTCAAACCCCAGCCGCTCAGCAAACGAGTCGCCGGACCGATCTCGCCCGGCTCGTCAGTGAAGGTGAGGTCCTTCTGGTTGTGGTAGAGGCTGAACAACTCCTGATCGATGTTGGCAACAAACAGATCCTGCCAGCCGTCGCCGTCAAAGTCCGTGGCATCTACACCCATACCAGAGCGCGGCGAGCCGTTGTCACTGAAGGCTACACCCGCCTGCAGTCCGACCTCTTCAAAGGTCCCGTTGCCTTTGTTGATAAAAAGAAAATTAGGCATCGTGTCGTTTGCCACAAACAGATCGGTCCAGCCATCGTTATTCACGTCGGTTGCCACCACCCCAAACGACTTGCCGGGCGATTTCGTGATGCCTGACTTTTCACTGACGTCCGTAAACGTGCCATTGCCGTTGTTGTGATAGAGATGGCTTGGCCGCGGTTTGAATACGCGCGGGATGCAATAGAATTTCTGGCCCAGACGATTGTTGCCGCAAGTCGTTTCTTTGTTGTAGTCGACGAAGCTGGAAACGAACAGATCGAGCTTGCCGTCTTTATCATAGTCGAACCAGACGGCGCAGGTGGACCATCCCGGCGCCGCGACTCCGGCTTTCTCAGTTACGTCTGTGAACGTGCCGTTGCCGTTGTTGTGATAGAGAATGTTACGGCCATAGCTCGTGACATAAAGATCGGCCCGGCCGTCGCCGTCGTAATCACCCGCGGCTGCGCCCATGCCGAACGTGCCGCCCGCAACTCCAGCTTTGTCGGTCAAGTCAGTAAATGTGCCGTCGTGATTGTTGTGATAGAGAGCGTTCTTGAGCGGTTTGCCGGGTGTGAAAAAATCCGAAGGACCACTGTTAACGAGATAGATATCCATCCAGCCATCATTGTCGTAATCGAAGAACACGCAGCCGGCGCCAACCGTCTCCGGCAGATAGCGGTCCGGGGACAAGGCGTTGTCGTGCACCCAGTTGATCCCCGCCTGCTTTGTTACGTCGGTAAAGACTACGGGTGACGCGGCAGTGGGTTGCTGGGAATAGAGACTGGAAGCTTGGGCCAGGAGCAGCACGACAGGGATCAGAGGGAATAAAGTTTTAAGGACTGTCACACATGATTACCTTTCGGGCGTTATGGCTTTGGCGTCGAGCCGCCCGGCCTCCGATCCGGCTGGGTCACACTGGTGGACTGAGGCTTCGGTGTTTCCGCGCGCTGCTTCTGTTGCGCTTCAGCAAGCTGCCGGGCCGCTTTCTGCTTTTCTTCGTCCAGTCGCTTGATTTCGGCGCTCTCGTGCTCGGCTTCCGCAGTACGATTCAGCTTGTAATAAAGGCGAGCGAGTTGCACGTGTGCGTTGCTGAAATCGGGGGCCTTCCTGACTATTTGCTCGAGCAAGCGGACCGCTTCGGCGGTGGCGCCTTTGCTCGATTGGAAAAGTGCCAGCTGGTAGAGCGCTGAGACGTCGTCAGGTCTTGCCGCCAGCGCGTTCTTCAGTAAGCCGGCGGCTTCCTCCAATTTGCCATCCTCCCGATAAATCATGCCGAGGCCGACGTTCGCATCGAAATCAAGCGAGTTGGTTTCCAATTCGGCACTGAACTCCTTAGCCGCTTGTTCGCGTGCGCCCGTGGCGAGGTACGCATTACCCAACTGGGAATGGACCGTAGGCAAACGCGGGTTGATCTGACTCGCGGCCTTGAGTTCCTCGATCGCCTTGGGCGACTCTCCGTTGGCCAGGTAGAACGACCCCAAAACCAGGTGCGCTTCGACGGTATTCTGCTGCCGAAAGACTTTGTTAATTAATTGCTCGGCCTTGTCCAACTGTCGCAGACTAATGTACGCCATGCCGAGCGTGTAGGCGGCAGTGGCGTTGTCGGGTTGCGCCTCGACAACTGGTTCAAGTGCGCTGACGGCATCAGATGGTCTGTCCATTTGAAAAAAACAGAGGCCCAGCATCAGCCGCGCCCAATAGTTCGTCGGCTGGTTTGCCGCGACTTGCGCCAATTCCCGTCGTGCCGATTCGAACGCTCCTGACTTGTAGTAGGCGATGCCCAGGTTTGTCCTGATGCTGTCCTGCTTCGCATCGATGGCGAGCGCTTCCTGATACCGGGTAATCGCATCACTGTATTGGCCCAGGCGCGCAAGCACTACGCCGAGACTCGACAGCGTTTCCACCCGTCGCGGTGTCCGGAGCAACTGCGCCTGGTAGGCTTCAAGTGCTCCTTGCAAATCATTCTGCCGCTGCAATTCATCGCCCTTCTGCTGCAGATCGACTTCGCTGGCAGATACTTTCGCCGGCGCCGATTGCGGCGTTCCATTCGGCTGCTTCTTCTGCTCCTCTTCCTGGAGCTTTTGAATGATGTCGCGCTCGCGCTGTCCGTCTGCGGCGCGACTTAGTTTGTAGTAAAGCCGCGCCAACAGGACGTGAGCCGGCGTGAATTCCGGACTGCGCGCGGTGACGCGTTCGAGCAGACTCACAGCTTCGGCGTTTTCGCCTTTGGTGGTGGCCAACTGGGCCATCTGATACAGCGAAGCGATGTCGTTGGGTCTCAGATCAAGCGCCTTCTTCAGCAGCGTCGCCGCCTCATCAAGGCGTCCATCCTCGCGATAGATCCAGCCGAGACGAACGTTTGCATTAAAGTCGCGCGGATTGATTTCCAACTCGGCGGCAAACTCTTTTGCTGCCTGCTCCCGGTTGCCGGAAAACAGATTGGCTTCGCCAAGCTGCGAATGTAGTGTCGGCAAGCGCGAGTTGAGTTCCTTAGCCTGATTGAATTCTTCAATCGCTTTCGGAAAATCTTTGACGGCGAGGTAAAACGAGCCGACGATCAGGTGCGCTTCCGCGGAGTTGAGTTGACGAAACACATTTCTGACCAGCGGTTCCGCTTTCTCAGTTTCATTGAGGCCGAGGTACGCATTTCCCAACGCATAGGCTGCGGCAATGTTGTCAGGCTGCGCATCATGGACAGCCTTGAGTTCGACAACTGCTTCCTTCAACTTGTTGAGCTGGTAGTCGCAAACACCGAGCAGCAGACGCGCTTGATAGTTATCCGGTTGCGCGACGGCGACCTGGGAAAGTTCGCGTTGGGCCAACTCAAATTCTTCCGTTTTGTAAAAAGCGATGCCCAAATTCACGCGGGTTTCGTACTGTTTCTCATCAACCGCCAGCGCCTCTTTGTAGTATTTGATCGCTTCGCCGTATTGCCCCAGCCTCGCGAAGATCACACCCAAATTCGAAAGCGCATCGGCGCGGTTAGGTACGGACCGGAGCGCCGCCTCGTAAGCTGCGCGGGCGCCTTGCAAGTCACCCTGTTGCTGCAAAGCGACGCCCCGCGCAAAGTCTGCTTCGGATTGACCAACGGCGGCGCTATCTTGAACCTGCGCCTGAGCAGGCGCCACAGCAATAGCCAAGATCAAAACCAGACTTGCGAGCATAGAGTTTCTTGAATCGATTTCGCGGCGATCTACGGCCTGAGCAGCGAAAAACTTTTAGGGAGCAACTAATCTCTAACGTGGCCGCGCAAGTCTAGCATCAATGATTCTGGCTCAACAAGCAGCCTTCTGTTACGCTTCCGCCCTGGCGGTGGGCTGCAACCTTCCCGACTCCCGCAAAAAGATCAGGATGAGTTCGGCAGAGCATCGTTGCCGGTTCAGCGGCAGAATCTCTGGCGCGAAAAGGAAAAAAAATGATAGGGTGTGGCTTCTTTTGACCGCCAATCAAACAAAGCCTGACAGTTTGTGAAGAGTGTTCCCACGATGAGAACAATTGCCACGTCGCTCATGAGCGTTTCCCTGCTCCTTGTGGCCGCAGTTCACAGCCACTCCCAATCGAAATCCAACTCCGCGGCGAAAACCAGCATGGCTTTGCTATCCGGCTGGCAGTTTAGAGAGGCTGGAAAAGATACGTGGTATCCCGCAACCGTGCCCGGCTGCGTTCATACCGACCTGATGAAGAACAAGCTGATTGAAGATCCCTTCTATCGCGACAACGAAAGCGAGCTGCAATGGATCGGCAAAACGGACTGGGAATACGAGACCACTTTCAACGTCACGTCTGAGTTATTAAATAGGCGACATCTTGAGCTCGTTTTCGAAGGACTCGATACTTACGCAAACGTCTTTCGGAACGACGAACACCTGTTAGACGCCGACAACATGTTTCGCACCTGGCGCGTCGACTGCAAACACGCAATAAGACCGGGGACTAATACTTTACGCATTCGGTTTCGTTCACCGATCAACGAGATTCTCCCGGTAATGGCGAAACTGGATTACCAATTACCCTCACCCAATGATCAGGGAGAGAAAACCTATCCCTACACGCGCAAAGGCGTGTCCGGTCGCGACGGTGCTTTCTCCGACAATTATTTTGACCTCTTACCGAGTAGAAAAATGGAAGTCGAATATCATACGCGCAGCAGAATGACGGCGGACCGATTTCGAACCCGGATTAAGATCCGATCGATGGTTGACGCTTTTTGAAGGCTAATACAAGCCGCACAGGCTCAAGCTACGCAACAGGTCGGTGCGAGTTTCCGGTTCTTGACTAAGGGGGAGAACTGGGATCTTGATTGAGTGACTGTTTGGAGGTCGGGTGCTTGGAGTTCAACCTTTAGCTTGTGCGCTTACGGGAAACGCAACCTAAAGGCTGAACTCTGAACGCCTGTCGACAAAGTTGTGGGAGTCTCCCAGCAGATATTTCCAATGAGTGTTCGAAGAAAGTCCGTGGTTGTTCTTGGTTTGCTGCCCTGCCTCGCGGCTGGCCTCTTCGCTTCAGGCCAGGGTCAGGACAAGAGTGCAAAGCAGGATGAGCCCACGATAACAGCTGAACAACTCGTCCGCGCGAAGGCAATCTTCAAAGCCAAATGCTCGCGCTGTCACGGCCAGAATGGAAAAGGCGACACCGTGCTCGGAGAGATGCTGGCGCCGCCCAACTTCACTGACGATAAATGGTGGGCCTCCAAAGTCACTGACGAACGGCTCATGAATTCGATCACGAACGGCAGAATCGAAATGCCTGCCTTTGGCAGGAAGCTAGCCAAACACGAGATAGCCGCGCTCATTGTCTACGTGCGCTGCTTCAACAAATCACCACAACCAGCCGCGACTTCCGGTGAAAGGAAAGCCACATGCGACTGAGTACTCTGGATCTGGCGGTCCTGATTTTCTATTTCGTCGGTATGATCGGCGTTGGCATCTACGTCACTCGCCGCGCTTCAAAGAACCTCGATTCTTATTTTCTCGGCGGCAAGACCATGCCCTGGTGGTTGTTGGGAATCTCCAACGCTTCGGCGATGTGGGACATCACGGGCACGATGTGGTTTGTTTATATTCTCTATGCTTACGGTATGAAGGCAGTCTTCCTACCGTGGGTTTGGCCGATTTTCAATCAGATCTTTGACGCCGTCTATCTTTCGAAATGGATCCGGCGATCCAACGCTCGCACAGGCGCGGAATGGATCACGACCCGTTTCGGCGGCGGCCGCAGTGGTGAGCTGTCGCGCGGCATCATCGTACTCTTTGCTTTGATCAGCGTTACCAGTTTCATCGGGTATGAATTCCAGGGCATAGGCAAGTTCTGCAAAGTCTTCCTGCCCTGGGATCTGTCAGCCAACACGTACGCGATATTGCTGATGGGGATCACGGCGAGCTACGTCGTGATGGGCGGCATGTTAAGCGTGGTGCTGACCGACTTTGCTCAGTTCTGCCTGATGGCGCTGTCCGCAATTGTGATCGGCATCATTGCTATAACCAAGGTCGATGCCGGCATGCTGGACCGGGTCACGCCGCCGGGTTGGAGAGACTTGTCCTTTGGCTACAACATTGCGCTCAACTGGAACGGGCTCTTGCCTGCTATGGACGGGCACATCGCCAAAGAAGGCATCGCATCGATGTTCGGCCTGTTCTTTGTGGTAATGGTCCTCAAAGGAATCATGGTTAGCATGGCAGGCGCGGCGCCCAATTACGATATGCAGCGGATACTAGCGGCTAAGAACCCCAGGGAAGCAAGTCTGATGAGTGCCATCGTTTCCATTTGCCTGGTTCCGCGTTGGATTCTGATTGGCGGCATAACTCTTTTGGGCCTGGTCTTTGTCACCCCCGAGTTCCGCAAGATGGGTGACAACATCGACTTTGAAACTGTGTTGCCCTATGTCATCAACCGGTTCTTACCGGCGGGTTTGATAGGGGTCCTGCTTGCCGGTTTGTTGTCGTCGTTCATGGCGAACTTCAGCGCCACAATGAACGCGGGCGCTGCCTATTTAGTCAACGATCTCTACAAAAAGTATTTCCGGCCTGCAGCCGACAATCGGACGCTGGTCAAGTTTAGTTATCTCGCTTCCGTACTCATACTCGTACTGGGTATCGTCACCGGATATTTCCTGCATTCGATCACCGAGATCACACAGTGGATCGTCGGCGGGCTTTACGGAGGTTATACGGCGGCGAATATCTTGAAGTGGTATTGGTGGCGTTTCAACGGCTACGGTTATTTCTGGGGCATGCTGGTTGGTCTGGTCGCGGCGTTGGCCGTGCCCACCGTGTTGCCGATGGCTGCGCCAAACTTTCATGATCCTACCTACGCCTTTCCTTTCATTGTGTTGTTGTCGTTCATTGCCTGTATTGCGGGTACGTTGCTGACCAGGCCAGTTGATGAAGAGACGCTGAAAAACTTTTATCGTAACGTGCGTCCATGGGGATTCTGGGGGCCGGTGCATGCGCTGGTGGTCAAGGACGATCCCACGATTGAGCGGAACACTGACGCCGGCCGTGACCTGCTTAATTGCGGAGTGGGTATTTGCTGGCAACTGACACTGCTGACCATTCCGCTTTACGTCGTCTTTCGCGACCTGCGAGGTACGCTGATCTCTTTGGCTGTTTTGATTGCGACCATGATCTTCCTGAAAAAGTCCTGGTACGACCGGCTTGAGAAGGACGAAGGTTTGACGAGTGGCGCCCACAACGCTCCGTTCGCAGCGCAGCCCGTTGAGTCGACCGGAGATTAGAAAAACCGATCACAATTAAGGTAGTTTGCTAGGGCTCCGTTAGGAGCCGAATGTTTATAGCTATGGGCAAACTAATTTCGATTCAAGCAGACTTTTTTCGGCTGTTGTCCTATAAACATTTCGCGCCCAATGGCGCGGCGATTCACCCTTCGGTACGTACTGTAGCTTTGGTTGGGGTCCTCATCCTTCTACTTTCTGCCTCCGCTAACGCCCAGAACGACTTACGTCATTTCGTAACGCGTTCCGGCGCCAGGCTGATGGAAGGAAATAAAGAGTACCGGTTTATCTCCTTCAACATTCCCAACCTGCATCTGGTTGAAGACAACATGGCGTTTGAGGCCGTGAACGAGTGGCGCTTTCCCGACGAATTCGAAATTACTGACGCGCTTTCGAGCATCAAGCAGATGGGCGGACGCGCAACTCGCATGTACGTAATTTCGATCTGCCGCAAGGACGGACCTAACCCGATTCCCTGTCATGTTCGGAGACCGGGCGACTTCAACGAGGAAGCCTTTCGCGCTCTCGATAAAGTGCTGGAAGTTGCCAATCGCGAAGGCGTGCGTGTAATCATTCCGCTGGTCGACAATTGGAAGTGGTGGGGCGGAGCCGAGCAATATGCCGAATATCGGGGCAAACCAGTCGAGGCATTCTGGTCCGATCCGGAGATAATTTCTGATTTCAAAAAGACTGTTAACTACGTTCTCAACCGGCGAAACAGCTACACCGGTAAACTTTACAAGGACGACAAAGCAATCCTCGCCTGGGAAACCGGCAACGAGATTTATAGTCCCTATTCATGGACCAGGGAGATTGCCGCGTACATCAAGTCGCTCGACACCAATCATCTTGTGTGGGACGGGTTTTATCTGGGAAACAAAGAAATTCAGCCCGAGGCTCTCGACGACCCGAATATTGATATCGTATCCAGCCACCACTATCCGGGCCCAAACAAGGGCGCCACGGAAATGGCTGCAGACATCAGGAGATTTCATCAACAGATCGCGGGAAGAAAGGTTTACATCGTGGGCGAATTCGGCTTCGTCCCATTAGCCGGCGTAGAGAAGCTCTTAGAGACGGTAATCAGCGAGGGATTATCCGGGGCGATGATTTGGAGTTTGCGCTACCACAATCGTGACGGCGGTTTCTATTGGCACTCCGAACCAGCCAGCGCCAGCGTTTATAATCCTTATCACTTTCCGGGCTTTCCGAGTGGTGAGGCCTGGAGCGAAATCGCAACGCTGAGGCTGATGCGCGCAAAAGCATTTGAAATCAGTGGCCTGCCTGCGCCCGTGCTGCAGCCTCCTGCCTCCCCAGGACTGCTGCCCATCACGTCGGTTGCCGAGATCTCATGGCAAGGCTCGGCGGGGGCGTCAAGTTACGACGTTGAACGAGCAACAAAGTCAGATGGTCCATGGACGCTCGTTGGCGTGGACGTCGACGACACGTGGGTGCGTTACAGGCCTTTGTTTTCCGACGCTTATGCAGAGCCCGGCAGCAGTTACTACTATCGAGTCCAGGCGAAGAACTCAGCAGGCAGCTCGCAACCCTCGAATGTGGTAGGACCGATTCGCGTCGACGGCCATTACACGGTTGACGAGTTGAGTGATTTTTCCCGCAGCTTTGCGCGCCAGGGAAACGTCGCGCTGGTCACCGAGAATTCGCGACCTTACAAAGAAGACCCTCATCGCCTCAAAGGAAACAAGGGGAGCTGGATCATGTATCGCACGCTTCAACCGCTACATTCCGCAAGCGTTTTAACTTTTATGGAGGCCTCGCAGGACGACTTCGAATTTTACGTTTCCCGCGACGGCAAAGATTTCATAAGAGTCGAACCCAAAGTCAGCCGGTTCCCCACCGAGGTGAATCCGTACGGCTACAAACTGCCCGTTAAATACGAACTCACCGCCCTGCCGCCCGGGAGCTCCTTTCTCAAGATCGCATTTCGCACTGAAGCTCAAATCAGTCGAGTCGTGTTGCATCACTGAACTGCCTGCCATTAGCACTACGAAGATTCTCATCGAGGCGCAACGATTTGCCTTTCCTCAAACGAAGGGTGACGACGCGTGATCCATAGCGCACTTTCAAATCAGTACCCCAAACACTCTTGATCGTTCCAGTTCGGAGTCTGCCTTCTTCCCAGGCAATATCCACTTCAAAGCCACCTCTTGCTCTCAGCCCTCTAACGCCGCCCCTGGGCCACGCCTTCGGCAACGCCGGCAACAAATGAATCTCGCCGTTGTGCGACTGCAAAAGCATTTCGGCAATCCCCGATGTCGCTCCGAAGTTGCCGTCTATCTGGAAGGGCGGGTGCGCGTCGAACAGGTTGGGATACACACCGCCACCGCCGTTATACCGGATGTCTTTCACATAAATCGGCGTGAGCGCTTTCTGCAAAAGCATATACGCATGATCGCCGTCGAGTAGTCTGGACCAAAGATTGATCTTCCAGGCAAGGCTCCAACCTGTGCCGACGTCGCCGCGTAGTTCTAATGTTTTCCTGGCCGCGGCGAAGAGATCAGGCGTTTCGCGCGGAGTGATTTGATTGCTTGGAAACAACCCGTAAAGATGAGAGACGTGGCGGTGCTGTCGCTCAGGCGCCTCCAAGTCCCAATCTTCAAGCCATTCTTGCAACTGCCCGGCCTTGCCAATCTGCATCGGCGCCAAACGCGCGCGCACTGAAGCCAGTCTTGCACTGAACTCGTGATCGATTCCTAAAATATGAGCTGACTTGACGCACTGCTCGAAGAGATCGCGCACAATCTGCAGGTCCATTGTTGGCCCGGCGCAGATCGCCACGCCGTCCGGATGTTTGTTCTCGGGCGAGATCGAGGGACAGGTAACCAGCCATTTATGCTTTGGCTCTTCAACCAAAGTATCGAGAAAAAACTGTGCGGCGCCTTTCATTACCGGATAAACGCGTTGCAGAAATTTATTATCACCACTGAACTCATAGTGATTCCAGAGATGAGTGCACAACCACGCGCCGCCTGTAGGCCAGAAGCCCCACAATGGGCCATCAATCGGCGCGGTGGCGCGCCAGAGGTCAGTGTTGTGATGACAAACCCAACCGCTCGCGCCATATTGCACTTGCGCCGTGCGGCTTCCGTTCTCGACCAGCTCCGTCACCATCCGAGTCAAAGGCTCATGACACTCCGATAGATTCGTAGTCTCCGCGGGCCAGTAGTTCATCTCCGTGTTGATGTTGATGGTGTACTTGCACTCCCACGGCGGTGTCATTAAGTCGTTCCAAAGTCCCTGCAAGTTTGCCGGCTGGCTGCCTGGCCGCGAAGACGTGAGCAAGAGGTAACGGCCATACTGGAAATACAACTCTGCCAGCTGCGGGTCGCTGCCCTCAAGAAACTTCACCGGCCGCTGGTTCGTAGGCAAGCTCGCCGCCTCGCTCGTCCCGAGATCGAGCTGCACGCGGCGAAACAGGCGCTGATGTTCTCGCACGTGGGCTTCACGCAACTGTTCAAATCGTTTGCCCGCCGCCTTTGCCAGGTAATTTTTCGTCAGCTCTTCGGGGTCGCCGCTCGTATCTTTGTAACTCCTGTAGCTTGTAGCAGCCGCGATCAGAATCATCACGCTGTCAGCGTTAGTGACAGGTATGTGCTCTTTCTCGGCGACTGTCGTTCCGCCTTGTGCCAGCACGCGGACGCGCGCCTGAAACTTCAGTGCTCCCTTAATTCCAAAGGCATCTCCGTTTCGACCCCGCATAACCAATGTAGCGTCCGCCGTAGTTTCAACGGTTGCCTGCTGCGGCGTGGCCATGCTTGCATTAAAGTTAATTTGACCGGGACGACTGGCGCCCAGGTTGACCACAATCACCTGGTCCACTGGGCTGGAAAAAATCTCGCGAGTAAATTTGATTCCGGCGAGGGTGTATGACACGCTGGCGATGGCCGTATCGAGGTCCAACTCGCGGCGAAAATCTGACGCGGCGTCGTGGCCCGGGAATTCCAGCTTCAAATCGCCGACCGGTTCGTATGGCATCTGCTTGATCGGATGAGCCATCATCTCCTTGCCGATCAGATCACTGGCTTCCTTATATTTACCTGCAAAGATCAGCCGTCGCGCTTCCGGCAGGGCCCGCAAAGCTTCCGTGTTATTCGGATCGTATGGTCCACCCGCGTACAACGTGTCTTCGTTGAGTTGCAGGCGCTCGTTCACACTGCCGCCGAAGACCATCGCACCCAGGCGCCCATTCCCGACGGGAAGCGCTTCAACCCACTGGCTGGCGGGTTTGTCGTACCACAACACGAGCGGCCTTGGAGTTATCGGGTCATCCGTAGCAAGGGGCAGTACGCCATCAAAACGCTTTCCTCGAACAGCGAAAGGCAAAACCGCTCCGGCCAAAGCGCCTTGCTTCAGGAATCTGCGACGATCGATTTTGCGTTTCATATTTGCAAGACTGCAAACCGAATTCAGAAACAGAATTGACCTAATTGAATGTTCGAAGGAGCGCTGACTATATATCACGGATGTGCGGAAGGGCCGAAGAAGTAACTTCGCAGACCTTCAGCAAACGGTCAATGCATTTGTGGTGAGTAATCCGGAGTCAAAAGCGAGTCAAGGAGTTGGTTCAAGAACTATCCATCTTCTAGCCACCCTGCTCGGATTCAGGAGTAGGCATTGAAAACCGAAAATGAACCCGTACCACGTTTTACTGCTGTATCTTTTTTCTGAGTTGGCTATGATAGACTTTCTTTATCCCAACACTAAGATCACATGAGGGCCGCCACACTACTAGACGAGCCATGAGCATCAGCCCGGAAACGCTTGTTGGCTTCCGACATCAGGTTGAAAACGAATGGCGCGACAACATCGCACCGTTTTGGTTGCGGTATGCGCCGGCTTGTGACATGCCGAAGTTGAGCCAGTGGAAATGCCCTTATCACAACGGGCGTATGTCTTTTGAGATCAGCCGGCGGTTGTCCGACATACTTCAGGTACCTCTGAATGACTAACCGTCCAGTGTGAAAACCCGCAAAGCGGGTGACGCCGCGCTTCGCGGGCTTGTGCAGTTTAGCCAGCCACTTGTTCAGAAGTTTCTGCAGTTTGTCAGACATTCTTAGCGAGGTCTTCATGGATCGCACTGATTTCGATGCGCGCTTACAAAAATTAATGCGGCGGCAGGAAGAACTCGTCGCGCGGCAGAACGCCAAAGCGCCGAACGGCAACGGCATCTTCGAACGCTACGTCCATCCGGTATTGACGGCCGCGCACACTCCTGTTTTTTGGCGGTACGATTTGAGCTACGAAACAAATCCATTCCTTTTGGAGCGCCTGGGTATCAACGCCACGTTCAACTCCGGCGCAATGGAGTTTGACGACAAGATTGTTTTAGCAGTGCGCGTCGAAGGCAACGATAGAAAGTCGTTCTTCGCCATCGCTGAAAGTCAAAACGGCATTGATGGCTTTCGCTTCTGGGACTATCCGCTCTCACTGCCAGAAACCGAGGACCCCGACACGAATGTTTACGACATGCGCCTGGTCAGGCACGAAGATGGCTGGATTTATGGTCTCTTCTGCACAGAACGAAAGGACGCCAAGGCGGCCGCCGGAGATCTGTCGTCAGCGATAGCACAGTGCGGCATCGCGCGCAGCAGAGACTTGAAAACGTGGGAACGTCTCCCTGATCTGAAGACGCGCTCACCACAGCAACGCAATGTGGTCTTGCACCCTGAATTAGTTAATGGCAAATACGCCTTTTATACACGCCCGCAGGACGATTTCATTCAGGCAGGCACAGGCGGCGGCATAGGCTGGGGCCTGGCGAAGAGCATGGAGCGCGCAATCATCGACGAGGAAATGATTATCGACGAGCGTGCTTATCACACTATCAAGGAAGTCAAGAACGGACTCGGCCCCGCTCCGATAAAAACTGACCGCGGCTGGTTGCAACTCGCCCACGGCGTGCGTGACACTGCTGCCGGCTTGCGTTACGTGCTCTATCTTTTCCTGTGTGACTTGCACAAACCCTGGCGCGTGACGCATCAGCCAGGCGGTTATTTTATCGCGCCTGAAGGCGAAGAGCGCGTTGGCGATGTTTCAAACGTCGTGTTCAGTAGCGGCTGGGTCGCGCGTACGAACGGCGAAGTCTTTATCTACTACGGCTCATCGGACACACGGATGCACGTAGCAACGAGCGACATCGAGAGGTTGCTCGACTACGTCACCAACACGCCTGCCGATCCGTTACGTTCTTTCGCTTGCGTTGAGCAAAGACGGGAATTGATCAAACGCAATCTTAACGTGCTACGACGTGTGAACGATAATCCTACGAACTGAGTCGGGCGCCAGAACCAAGAGCCCGAGATGACCACGAATTTTCCCAGAGCGTTTTGAATGAGCAGTCTGATTCTCCAATGATGTTTGTGGAGGAGATCCACGAACTTGAATCATTTGAAGGTCTCAATCTTCCCAGGACCGGCTTGTCTTTCTTTCCAGAGGAAAGGAAAGAAGCGGAAGGTGTATAGATTCTGGGACGCGCCGCCGAACAAGCGCTTGCCGCGTAGAAAGTGAGAAAGACTCCGTGATGAAAAACTGGGTCCGTTTGTTTCTCTGTTTCTCCTTCCTTTTAGTCAGCTTCAAAGGAACTGCCGCTGCATCGGAACTACGGTTCGCGCAACTCGGAGATTTCAAGGTCGAGAGCGGCGAAGTCATACGCGACTGCCGCGTCGGCTATCGCACGTTTGGCAAACTCAACGACGACAAGTCAAACGCGATCCTCTTCACCACCTGGGCCTCGGGAACGACCGAGCAACTCCAATCCAACATTGGTGCGGGCAAACTTGTTGATGACTCGAAATATTTTGTCATCGCGATTGATGCGCTGAGCAACGGCGTCTCTTCCTCGCCTTCGAACAGCAAGCTGCAACCACGAATGAGTTTTCCAAAGTTGACGATCCGCGACATGGTCGACACGCAACACGAAGTCTTGACTAAGGTGCTGCACTTGAATCACCTGCAAGCCGTGGTCGGAATCTCGATGGGCGGCATGCAGACGTTTCAATGGATGGTCTCTTATCCGGACTTCATGGACAAGGCCATTCCGATTGTTGGCTCACCGCAGCTGGCCCCGTACGATCTGATCCTCTGGCAAGCACAAGTCGACGCTATTATGAACGACCGCGGCTGGAATAACGGCAATTACTCCCGCAATCCGGCGCGTGCGGCCGAGGCGGAGTTCGGCGCGCTGGTGCTCACTACTCCGGAGAATTACAACAAGCACAGGACGCGTCGTCAGGTCTTTGAAGAACTGGAAAAGGCAAAAAACCAGACTGGCTTCGATGCCAACGATAAGATTCGGCAGGCCCAGGCGATGATGGCCCTGGACGTTACCGGGCCCTTCGCCGGCTCGATGGAACGCGCGGCGGCGGCCGTCAAAGCCCGGGTGTTTGTCATTGTCGCCAGGTTGGACCATGTCGTGACTCCGGGACCAGCGCTCGAATTCGCGAGTCTCATCCGCTCACAATTGCTGGTACTGGAAAGTGATTGCGGGCACATGGCGCCAGGCTGCGATTCGCAAAAGGTGAATCAAGCGGTGGCTGATTTTCTGGCGCACTGATGGGAGCAAAGAATGAGAAAGATTCTGATTCTGATCGCGTTACTGACAATTGCGACAGCTGCTCGAGGACAACAATCGAGCTTAATCCAGAACGTCGGCGCCCGCAGTCCGATCAGTCTGGACGGACAATGGAAAGTAATAATCGATCCTTACGATACCGGCAGCTCCGATAACGGCTTCTTCAAAGACGCACAGCCGAAGAGCAAGAGCGAATTTGTCGAATATAGCTTCGACACATCGGAATCGCTCAGCGTTCCCGGTGACTGGAACACCCAACGGGAGCGACTGTTCTTCTATGAGGGAGCTGTCTGGTACAAAAAGTCATTCGATTATCAGCGACAGGCAAACAGTCGCTTGTTTGTTTATTTCGGTGCTGCCAATTACCTCGCGGACGTCTATCTGAACGGCGCTAAAGTTGGCCGGCACGAAGGAGGCTTCACGCCGTTCAATTTTGAGATTACCAATCTGGTGCGCGAGCAGGACAACACCCTGATCGTTAAAATCGATAACAAACGCTTTCGCGAAGCCGTGCCGACAGTGGTGACAGACTGGTGGAACTACGGCGGCCTGACACGCCAGGTAATGCTGGTCGAGGTGCCGCAAACTTTCGTGCAGGACTATTTCATTCAACTTCGCAAAGGCGCGAACAACCGGATTGTGGGTTGGGTGAAACTCAATGGACAGCAAGCGGCTCAAAAGATCAGAATTCAAATACCTGAAGCCAATGTTGATACTACTTTCCAGACGGACACAAATGGCGCGGCTACGATCGACCTCAACGCTAATCTCACACTGTGGTCACCTCAACAACCAAAACTTTATGAGGTGATCATTTCGTCCGAAAGCGACACCATTCGCGATCAAATCGGTTTCCGGACTATCGAAGTTAAAGGGCCGGACATTCTGCTTAACGGCAAGCCGATCTTTCTGCGTGGCGTGTGCATCCACGAGGAGGCGCCGATTCGCGGCGGGCGCGCATTCAGCCAGGACGACGCGCGGATACTGCTCGGTTGGGCTAAAGAACTGGGCTGCAACTTCGTTCGCCTGGCACATTACCCGCACAATGAGTTTATGGTTCGTGAGGCGGACCGCCTGGGCTTGATGGTCTGGTCCGAGGTTCCCGTTTACTGGGGTATTCAGTTTGATAATCCGGTTACCCTCGGAAACGCGCAGAACCAGTTGACTGAGATGATCGCGCGCGACAAAAACCGGAGCGCGGTTATCTTTTGGTCCATGGCAAACGAAACGCCGCAAGGCGAGGCGCGCCTGTCATTCATCAGCAAACTTGCCGAGTTGACCCGAACTCTGGACCCAACGCGCCTGGTCACCGCAGCAATGTTGCATCACTACGAAGGACAGACGACGCAAGTGATTGACGATCCGCTCAGTGAGTATCTCGACGTCATTGGTTGCAACGAATACATTGGGTGGTACGACGGGTTGCCCGCTAAGGCCGACAACATGGAGTGGAAGACGCGTTATCAGAAGCCGGTGGTGATGAGTGAATTCGGTGGCGAGGCGCAGTACGGAAGGCACGGTGACGATCTGACAAGGTGGACGGAGGAATATCAGGAAAACATGTACCGCCATCAAATCGCCATGTTGAAAAGAATTCCGTTTTTGCGCGGGACGGCGCCCTGGATCTTGATGGACTTCCGCTCTCCGCGGCGGCTCTTGCCTCAAATTCAGGACTACTACAATCGCAAGGGACTGGTTTCCAGTCGCGGTGAAAAGAAGAAAGCTTTTTATGTAATGCAGGAATTCTATCGCGAAATGCGACAGCGATTTGGTTCGGAATGACTTCCAATTTTTTCCGAACCGCGAGCGGTAGCGCGTGTATGAAAACTCGCCGGCGTCTAATTAACTCTCCGTTTGGGAAGGGCGCAAGGCGGCAGCGGCAGCCGCGCCCCCGCTCAAGATCCAAAGCCTCAATCAGTGAATCAACCACTCAACCTGAGAGGGTGCTGAAGTTTAGTGGTTAGTTCTGTGTTGAGTCGGGTTGAAACTTGAACTGGAGCGGGGGCGCGCTGCGCTTTTTCC
>DIYZ01000269.1:18891-24892 GCA_002427845.1 Chloracidobacterium sp. UBA6041
GAGTTTTCACACGGTCGCTACCAGGGACCAGGTCTCTGCTTGGGAACCTGCGCAAGGTTAACGACCGCGGGCGGGTTCCGACCAGTTCATGCGAAGCTAGTGACATGAGTGGAAACTACATCGCACGTGAATTTGACACTGAGCACGAGACTCAGAGCGCCCATTAGTGTGGTTCGTTCGCCTAGAGTGGAAGCGATAATGCGAGCAGAAGGCAAACCCCGCCTGACACTTCTCTGCACTATTTGGCTGAGAACATCGGCGAACAGCGGCCAGGCACGGGCAATCGGCCCGCCGATGATGATCAGCTCCGGACTAAAGCCTACTATCAAGTTCGAAATGCCTATACTCAGATTCTGCGCCGTCTCCAGCAGTGCCGTCCGTGCCTCAGCTTCGCCCTGGAGCGCACGTTCAATTAACTCTGCAAAGGTCAGTTGTGTGGCATCATCTCTTTGCGCGATAAGTCGAGCATAGCGCGCCACCGTCGCGCGCCCAGACGCAAATGCTTCCCAGCAATCATAACTTCCGCAGGAACATGCCACCGGCGCTTCCTGGCCGATAATCATGTGCCCAAACTCTCCGGCGCCTCCGGCCGCTCCGCGATAGATTTGGCGATCGAGAATAATTCCTGTGCCCAGTCCTTCGGAGACGAAAACCAAAATGAAGTCGCGCGTTTCGCTTACCTCAGGCGAGCCAAACCACAATTCCGCAAGCGCCGCTGCATTGGCATCATTGTCGATCATGACGCGAAATCCAGTGGCCGAAGCAATGCGTTGCTCAACGTCCAGATCACGCCAATCAAAGTAAGGAATATAAAGAGCTTTCCCGCTAAGCGGATCGACCAGACCGGGCAAAACAACACCGACGCCTTCGATGTTTCCGGATCCTTTGGCGCCAAGTTCAACAACATATTCGACTGCCTGGCTAAGCGTTTTTTCAAAGTCAGGATTGGTCAGAAACTGCCTTTTTTCGAGGATAGTTCCGGCAATGTCACTGCTGGCGACGGTCGTGTATGTGGGCGAGATATCCACACCGATTACTGCCGGACGCCCGACGCGCAGCCTGAGTAACGTGGGACAGCGACCACCGGTGGATTCACCCTTGCCGATCTCTTCAACTACACCCTCACCCACCAGAGCGTCGACAATAGCCGATACAGTGGAGCGTTGTAGCAGCGTCTCACGGGCCATCTCCGCTCGTGAGATTGGCCCTCGGTCGCGAACATAATTGAGCACGATTTGGCGATTGATATCGCGTATCATCCCGAAATGTGCAGTTTGCGCGCTCTTTAGATTAAGTCGTCGCATGTCAGGGCCATGGTCTCCGGCTTTGCCGCTACTACTCTCGCTTTAGCATCTATGTTCCCAGCCCGCGCCCATCCATCCTGGGGAACTACATTCTATGAAGATCCCGTTATTCACGCACTCAGGTCTATGCCTTTGATTCACGAAAGTGCCTCAGTACCTTGCTGGGCGGCTCACTTTACACTAAAACTATGCAGGGAAGAAAATCTTTGCAACCTCTTCGCTTTGGTCCTTGACCTGCTTGCGCGGAGTGCCGCAATAATCGCCTTAACTAAACGCTCGAAAAGGGAGTTGTGCTGGTGAACAAATTGCGCTGGGGAGTCCTCGGTACGGCAAACATTGCGGTTACCAAAGTAATCCCGGCGATGCAACGAGGCGAATGGTGCGCAGTAGTAGCTATCGCTTCAAGAGACTTAGAAAGAGCAAAACAGGTCGCCCAACGTCTCGGAATTCCGAAAGCATATGGATCCTACGAAGAGTTGTTGGACGACGATAGTATCGAGGTTGTTTATAATCCCCTTCCTAACCACCTGCATGTACGCTGGTCCATTGCGGCTGCTGAAGCCGGGAAACATGTACTTTGCGAAAAGCCAATCGCTTTGAACAGCGAAGAAGCTCAACAACTATTAGCAGTCCGCGATCGCACAGGCGTGAAGATCCAGGAAGCCTTTATGGTGCGCACGCACCCGCAATGGCTTGGCACACGCGAATTGGTTAGGACAGGACGCATTGGACAACTCCGATCGATCAGCGGCTTTTTCAGTTATTTCAACCCCGACCCGATAAACATTCGCAATCAACCGGAATTGGGTGGGGGCGCGTTGATGGACATCGGCTGCTACCCGGTATCGATGTCGCGTTTTCTCTTCGAACAAGAACCGGGCAGGGTGATGGGAGTGATCGAACGCGATCCCAAATTGGGAGTTGACAGGCTTACGTCAGTGATTCTTGATTTTGCTCGCGGCCAGGCAATCTTTACTTGCAGTACGCAGCTGGCACCCTATCAGCGAATGCAGATCTTTGGTACGCAGGGGCGAATCGAAATAGAAATTCCTTTTAACGCGCCGGCCGATCGGCCCACCCGAATCTTTATCGATGACGGCTCGGATCTTTCCGGTACCTCGATTGAGACGAGAGAGTTTCCCACCTGCGATCAATACGCCATTCAAGGAGATCTTTTCTCCCAGGCTATTCTTGAAGATGTGGAGCAGCCAATTCATTTAGAAGATGCGGTTCGCAACATGGCGGCGATAGACGCCATTTTTCGCTCCACGCAATCAGGCACGTGGGAAATTCCTCAAACTGGCTAATAAACGTGGCGGTTAAGTTTCCTGGTCATGTCTTGACTCCCGTCTTCTGCTGAAGGCTTAAGCGCAAGTTCGCGCACCATTGTTCTCTTTAATTCGCTTTGGTCAAGAAGAAAAATCTTCCCTGGGAATTTTCCGGTAAAGAATCTTGCGGCTAGTGAAGGTATGATGACACATCGAAGCAATCGTCGGTAGTGTCATATTTTCGTAATCGCGCTCCTCAGTCCGCACCGCGGACGACTGACAGTAGCCCAGCACTTAAGTGCTGGGATCGATATTAAATGGATACTCCAGTCCGCCATGGCGGACGGCTGATCGCTTGATAGGATCATTGCTTCTTGAAGGTCTGCTTCAGCCGTCCGTTTCACGGACTAGACAGTTTTATGACGATTCCCAGCTTAAGTGCTGGGCTAGTATCGGTCGTCCGCTGCGCGGACTAAGCATCGTCAGATCATTAAAATATGACAGTACCCGTTCGTCCTCTCGGTAGACAAGGGCCGCACGCTAAAGGATACTCGAAACCATCGACCTTTAGTCTGGATCGCTGGAGAGCCACGATGACATCGCTGCTCCTCTTGTTACTAACCTCTTTTCTAACCATCGCTGCCAGTCCCACGAATCAGATCAAAGTGGACCAGGTGGGCTACCTTTCCGGTGCACCCAAGATTGCTTTTGTGGTCTCGGCAGTCCCCGCCGCTGAGTTCACAGTCCGCCGCAAGCAAGATGATTCGCTCGCCTTTCATGGCAAGCTATCGGCGCCAGTTGATGATTCTGACACGGGCGATCGCGTTCAGGCGGCGGATTTCACATCGCTCGAGAATGGCGGAACTTATTATCTCCAGGTTCCCGGCGTTGGCAGAAGTTGGGATTTCACAATTGGTCCGAACGTTTATGCGCGGGCCTTCTACTTGAGCATGCGCTCATTCTATGGACAACGATGCGGGACCGCGGTTGATCTTGGTCCGGAGTTTCCCGGATACAAGCACGCCGCCTGTCACCTGGTTGGCGCGTTTCATCCGTCATCGGGAAAAAGCGGGCCCCGCGTGTCAGCGCAGGGGTGGCATGACGCCGGCGATTACGGACGCTACGTCGTGAACTCTGGCATTTCGACCGGCACTCTCCTGTGGACCTGGGAAATCTTCGGCGCGCGCGTCAAAAACATCAATCTCAACATCCCTGAATCAGGCAACGGCACGCCCGATCTATTAAACGAGGTTCGTTGGAATCTCGACTGGATGCTCACGATGCAGGACGCGGACGGGGGCGTCTGGCACAAACAGACAAGCGAAAATTTTGCTCCGTTCGTCATGCCTGAAGTCGACAACTCGATCAGCTACGTCATTGGTACCAACAAAGAACCTTACAAGAGCTCCTGCGCTACCGCGGACTTCGCTGCAGTAATGGCAATTGCCGCTCGAGCATACCAGCCATTTGACGCTGTCTACGCCCGGAAATGTCTGGCGGCGGCGGAGAATGCCTGGGCCTGGCTTCAGAAGTATCCAGACGTCACCTTTCGCAATTCGTCTGACGTGATAACAGGAGGCTACGGTGACAACGACTGCGGCGACGAGCTTTTGTGGGCGTCTGCAGAACTGTGGCGAACGACCGCAAAAGAACCATACGAAAACTATTTCCTGAATCACTTTGGGCTTTTTCTGACGGAGCTTCGGCCCGTTGGACCACCCTCCTGGCCTCGCGTTGCGCCGCTCGGCTTGTGGACTTACGTGCTGGGTGGTGGCAAGAACCAGGACGCGATAACCACCATCCGTCAAGCTACAAAGAAAGCGGCTGATGAGATTGTCGATCGCACCAATCACAACGGATATCGCATTAGCATGACCACGAAAGACTTCGGTTGGGGATCGAATGGTGTTGCCGCTAACTATGGCATGCAGCTTCTGGTAGCAAATGCAATCCGGCCGGACGCGCATTATGTTGAAACCGCCGCGGAGAATCTTCACTACTTACTTGGCCGTAATACGTTTTCGCTTTCATGGGTCACGCAACTTGGCGAAAACCCTTTTCGTCATCCGCATCACCGGCCAAGCGCGGCCGACAAAAACTCTGAACCCTGGCCTGGATTGCTTTCCGGTGGTCCAAATCGAAGTCGCCAGGACGCCGCGATGAGCAAGTTACCGAACATGCCGCCAGCAAAGATGTACCTTGACGAACAGGAAAGCTACGCCTCGAATGAAGTGGCCATCAACTGGAACGCGCCTCTTGTGTTTCTGCTGGCGGGTATGCTGCCAGAGAAGTAGCAGGACAATCACAAGCCGAAGGTCGGTCATGTCATTACCCCCGCTCAACTTTCATTGAAGTCAAGTTTCGAGTTTTTCACACAGTCTGGGTAGCGGGTGGGTTTAGACTTAGCAACATCCATCACCCACCCGCTACCGCGGGTGATACTGACTCCGATCACTGCAGCTCCAACACGACCACTGACTTCGACGGCAGGTTCAAAGTGATCTGATCACCCTGAAGCTTAAAGTCAGTAAAGGGCACCGGCCGAACAGCATCAGGCTTGTCGAACGTGTTTGTCGTGTTCATTGCCGGAGCCGTAAGCAAGCGACCGGTGATCTTCGTGGGTGTCGCGCCGGAGATTCTTGTGGAAACCTGGGCAGCGCGATTGGCATCGAGGTTGACTATCGAAACATGAAGCCTGCCTGCGGCATCACGCGAAGCCGAGGCCTGCAGAGAAGGAACAGATGCCTGCCCAAGTCGATACTCCGGGGCCGTCATCTCAACCGGTATCAACGTCGCGCCCTGATGCACCTTGTACATCTCGAAGACGTGATACGTTGGCGTTAGAATCATTCTTTCCTTGTCGGTCAGGATCATCGACTGCAACACATTAACCATCTGCGCGATGTTGGCCATCTGCACGCGGTCTGAGTGTTGATTGAAAATATTCAGGTTGACTCCGGCAACGATTGCATCGCGAATGCCATTTTGCTGGTAGAGGGTACCCATGTCTTTGCCCGGCTCCGCGTCGTACCATGTGCCCCATTCGTCCACCATCAGTCCGACGTGTTTCTGCGGATCATACTTGTCCATGATCTCAGTGTGCTTCCGAATCAATTCGTCCATGCGCAGCGTGCGAACGAGCGTCGCGTGCCACTCACCTTCATCAAACTGCGTGGCCGACCCTTTCCGATCCCAGTTACTCGTAGGCAACGTATAAAAGTGCAGCGAGTATCCTTGCATCTGCCTCCCAGCCTGGGACATCAGTAGGTCAGTCCACTTGTAGTCATCCTCGACGCCACCGCTGGCTATCTTCTTGACGTGATTACCCGAGTAGTCTTTGATAAAAGTTGCGAAGCGGCGATACTCGTCCGCGTAATACTCAGGTCGCATGTTTCCGCCGCAGCCCCAATTCTCGTTTCCGACGGCAAA
>DIYZ01000269.1:25092-26881 GCA_002427845.1 Chloracidobacterium sp. UBA6041
CCATTCCATCATCTCCTGAGGCGTGCCGCTGCCAACGTTGCCGCCCACATAAGCGTCGGCGCCGATCATCTCGCACAAGTCCATGAACTCGTGCGTGCCAAAAGCATTCGTCTCAGCGACGCCGCCCCAACTCGCGTTGATCCGCTGGGGGCGTTTATCGCGCGGGCCAATGCCGTCACGCCAGTGATACTCGTCCGCAAAGCATCCGCCCGGCCAGCGCAAAACGGGGATGCTCAATTTCTTCAACGCCGCGACGACGTCGTTACGAATACCACGCGTGTTGGGTATAGGTGAGTTTTCCCCGACCCAGATGCCGTCGTAGATGCCCCGCCCAAGATGCTCGGCGAACTGGCCGTAAATGTTCCGATTGATTGTGCCTTGAGGCTGGTCAGCGCGTACTACCAACTCCGCTTTATTCGGCTCGCCATTCTGCGCCGTCGTGCGTCGTGTCATTGGGCCGGCAATGCAAAGAACCGTCAACATCGCCACCAACGTTGCCAACGAAAGTCGTTTTCGCAAAGCCGCATTTACAGTTGTCATTGATAGGATCTCCGTGGGGTAAAGGGTTAATGAACTATCGGGGACTAGCCCGTGGCCTTATGAGTCACTCAATTGCTGTAACTTTTCCCGTCACAAAAAAGCGGGCAGTGACCACACCTGTGGTCTTTGCATCGGCGTGACCGGCAAAGCCCGGCTCTTTGCCGCCGACACTGATGAGAAATTCGCCTGGCTCAACTACGCGCTTCCCGTTGTCGTCTATCAAAGACATCTGTGCCGGAGAAAGCGTGAATGAAACGTTCTGCATTTCTCCTGGCTTAAGGAATACTCGCTTGATTCCAGCCAGGGATCTAACCGGCACCGGAACAGATGCCGCGACATCGCTCACGTACAACTGTACGACTTCGTCACCAGCAAGATTGCCGGTGTTCTGCACCTCAGCAGTTATCTTGAGTTCTTCTCCCGCCTTCAGCCTGTTCGCACCGAGTTTCAACTTCTCATATTTGAATTTTGTGTAGCTCAGTCCGAAGCCGAACGGAAACAACGGATCTCCTTTGAAGTAGCGGTAGGTGCGGCCCTGCATACGGTAGTCAGTAAATGGTGGTAGCTGGTCGACGGATTTGTAGAACGTCACCGGCAAACGGCCACCAGGGTTGTAATCGCCGAAGATAACATCTGCGATCGCCGTGCCCCCTTCTTCACCCGGATACCAGGCATCGAGAATGGCGGGCACATGTTCGTTGGCCCAGTTGACGGCAAGCGCGCTGCCCCCGAGGAGCACTACCACAACAGGTTTGCCAAGGGCGTGGACTTCCTTTAGCAGCTCATCCTGCTCGCGGGGCAGAGCGATGTCAGTTCTGTCGCCGCCGCGGAAGCCCGGCGATTTTACATCCATCTCCTCACCTTCAACTGAGGGCGAGATACCCAGGACCAACACGACTGCGTCAGCATCGCGTGCCTTGCTGAGCGCCTCTTCGCGCAACTTCTTCCCGGCACTCGGAGGTGCCCATACGAGCTTCGCCGCCGCGTAGTGGTTGGCGTTTTCGTAGTATTCAATGCGCACGTCGTACGAACGACCTGCTTCGAATTGCATCTCCTTTGTGAGCGTCCTCGTCCTGCGGTTGGCAAAGTCCTCTACAAACAACTGGTCATCAACAAACACGCGCACCCCACCATTGCCTGCTACGCCAAGCGCGTACTTTCCGGAATCGGGCGCCACCAACTTACCCGTCCAGCGCACCGAAAAATTATCGCTATTCACTTGCGACGCTGGGCTTAACGATCCCCAATC
>DIYZ01000269.1:27015-27571 GCA_002427845.1 Chloracidobacterium sp. UBA6041
ACCACTGTCATTCAGTTTGAGAGATTCGGAAGAAACCGGCTCGACGAAAGCGCCTGTCTTGTACAGGCCCGGAGAGTAAAGGACCCTTGTTGCCGTCGAGACTTTGTTTCTGATGCCCTCAAGTGGTGTGACGGATTTCGATGGTTGGCCGTTGTAGTTTCCCAGCAACACATCGGGCGCGTCTGCATTTGGTCCGATAACAGCTATGGTCTTGATGTCTTTCTTCAAGGGTAGCGTGTTGCCTTCGTTCTTGAGCAACACAATCGACTCATGCGCTGCCTTGAGCGCTAACGCACGATGGGCCGGTGTGTCGTTTTCTGAAAATGGAATGCGCGCGTAGGGTACCAGCTCCGGTGGATCAAACATGCCGAGACGAAAACGCGCGGTCATGAGTCTCTTAACCGAAACGTCGATCTCGGCTTCGCTGATGAGTCCATCTTTGACTGCTTTTACCAGAGACGTGTACTCGCGGCCACAAGTCAGATCGGTGCCCGCTTTAACGGCAAGCGCCGAAGCCTCTTCTTCTGTACTCGCGAAGTGATGACGTAAATAAATA
>DIYZ01000198.1 GCA_002427845.1 Chloracidobacterium sp. UBA6041
GGAATAACAATTTCGAGTTTCGTGTTTCGAGTTTCGTCTTGTAATGTTGGTCCGCACTAAAAACTCTGTTCCCGCTACACCAACACGAAACTTCGAACTCGAAACTCGAACCCCGAAACCCGAAACAGGACCATTTAGCTTGCGCGCGCAGCGGCCGCACTGATCGCGCGGCGCGTGTAAACCTGGGCCAGATGTCGCCGATAGTCTTCTGACGCGTAGAGATCAGAGTTTGCATCTACTCCATCGGTAGCGTGTGTTGCCGCCGCGGCAATGGATTCGTCGTTAAGCGGCTTGCCCTGAAGAGCCTGCATGACAGCGTCCGCACGATAAGCCTTCGACGCGACGCCAGTAATGCCGACGGCAGCGGTTTCACAGTTACCATTCGACCCAATAGTCAACGCGGCAGCGACTCCGACAACAGCAAATCCGGAAGCGGGGTGCCGCACTTTCTGATACGCGTGGCCGAAGCGCCCGGCAGGTTTGATGATGCGAATCTCGCGGAGGATTTCACCTGCCTCAAGTGCGGTGGTAAGAAGATCGACAAAGAAGTCGTTAGCACTGATTGTTCGTTCACCCTGCTTACCGACTGCAACCATTTCTGCGCCAAGAGCGATGATTGCCGCGGGCCAATCGCCCGCCGGATCGGAGTGCGCTACGCTGCCGCCGATCGTACCCTTGTTTCTCACCTGTACGTCGCCGATATGCGCGGCACACTCGGGCAGCAACGGACAGATCTCTTTGAGCAACGCGGAAGACTCGAGTTCATAGTGGGTAGTCATAGCACCGACGAGAATTTGATCGCCTTCTTCCCGAATGTAGGAAAGATCTTTGATACGACCAATGTCAATCAATAGCGCCGGTTGAGCGAGACGCAGCTTCATTGCGGGTAAAAGACTGTGACCGCCGGCGAGTATTTTCGCTTCGTCCGGATGCGCGGCGAGCAGGTTGATTGCGTCGTCGAGCGTGCTGGGTGCTTCGTAATTAAACTGAGCTGGAATCATCGAGGGCCTCCCGTAGGACAGGCATTCTTGCCTGTCTTACTGATTGATAATCCTCCAGAGCGCTTCCGGTTTGACCGGCATGTCCAAATGTCGCACGCCAAAGGGCGACATGGCATCAACGATCGCGCCAACAATTGCCGGTGTGGCGCCAATCGTGCCCGCTTCGCCGACGCCTTTCACTCCCAGGGGATTGACCGGCGATGGCGTTTCGGTTCGGTCCAACTCGAGCCAGGGAACGTGCGTGGCGCGCGGTATCGCGTAGTCCATCAAACTTCCCGTCACCAGTTGGCCCTGATCGTCGTAAACAACTTCTTCATACAGCGCCTGGCCGATTGACTGAACAATGCCACCCTGTATCTGCCCATCAACAAGCATCGGATTAATTACCTTGCCGCAATCATCAACGGCGACGTAGCGCAGAAACTTTACGTCCCCGGTCTCGCGTTCGACTTCAACGACCACGATGTGGGTGCCGAAAGGAAATGTAAAATTCTTCGGCTCAAAAAAGTAGGTGGCAGAAAGCCCCGGTTCCGTGTCTGGCGGAAGTTCTTTGGCAAGGTGCGCAGCGAGTGCGATGTCCTGAATAGTTAAACTCGATTTGCCCTCCGTCTCGGGCTGGGGAAGGGCGCCGGCGGGCGCTTCGCCGACAGGCACCACTGGCTCGGATACTCCGGTCGTTGCCGCAGCCACTGCCTGCCGCGAATAACGCCCACCTTCAAAGGCGAGGCTCGCGGCGTCAGTCTTCAGCATGTGGGCGGCAATCTTGTTGGCCTTCTCTTTGAGTTTCTGAATCGCGATCAGCACAGCGGTGCCGCCAACTGCCGTCGCGCGGCTGCCAAATGTGCCGATTCCGTATTGCACAATTCCGGTGTCGCCGTGAATCACGGTAACGTCGTTGAGATCAACGCCGAGCTCGTCGGCGGCAATCTGGGCAAAGGAAGTCTCCTGTCCCTGCCCGTGTGGCGACGCGCCCGTCAGTACAGTAACTTTGCCTGTTGGCTCGATTCGCACCGTGGCACTTTCCCAACCACCAGCGGGCATGGCCTGCGATGGTCCAAGCGCGCAGATTTCCACGTAGGTCGAGATGCCAATTCCCAACAGCCGTCCCTCTTCACGAGCTTTCTTCTGCTCGTCTCGCAGCTTTGCGTAGCCGATCATTTCCTGGGCCTTGTTGAGTGCCGCTTCGTAGTTGCCGCTGTCATAATCGAGCCCGGTCGCAGTATGAAAAGGAAACTCGGCGGCGGCGGGGAAGTTTCTGCGTCTCAGTTCCGCCGGATCAATTCCGAGCTCAGCCGCAACCAGATCCATGGCGCGCTCGACTACGTAGGTTGCTTCCGGGCGACCCGCGCCGCGATATGCGTCGGTGGCCATCTTGTTTGTGAAGCAACCGGTAATATTGATTTGAATAGCGGGAATCTTATAAGCACCGGAAAGCATCAACCCGGTCAGTGTCGGTATGGCCGGCGTAAGCAGTTGGTGGTAGGCGCCAAGGTCGGCAAACACGTTGTAGCGCAGGCCGGTAATTGTGCCATCGTTCTTACATCCAATCTCGACGTAGCCCACCTGGCCGCGCCCGTGAATCGTTGCCTGGATATTTTCGCGACGGCCTTCAATCCACTTAACGGGTTTCCCCAGTTTGATTGAGATCCAGCCCAGCAGTGCCTCTTCGGCATAGACGTTTAGCTTTGAGCCAAACGCGCCGCCAACTTCAGGGGTGATAACGCGCAACTTGTTTTCGGGAATGCCGATCATCAAGGCGAGCTGAGTCCGAAGCAGGTGCGGAATCTGCGTAGACGACCAGACGGTCAACTCTTCTTCACCGGGAAAATAGCGCGCCAACACTCCACGGCCTTCCATGGCAATCGGCGCGAGCCGCTGATGGACTATTCGCTGTTTGATTACCTTGTCGGCGCCTGCAAGGGCCGCATCGATGTCGCCCTCACCGGCGGTAAGTTTGTAAGCGATGTTGTCGCCAAAGTCTTCATGGATTATCGTGCCGCCTTTGGCCGCTTCTTCAACGTCAACGACTGGTGGCAAGTCCTCATAATCAACCACCACAAGATCGATTGCATCGCGCGCCGAGTAGGCGTCGGTAGCGACGACGGCGGCTATTGGATGGCCCACGAAGAAAACTTTATCCTGTGCCAGCACGCGATAGTCCGGCACTTTTAACCCGGGAAGCGCACTGGCGCACGGCACGGGCCCAACCTTTGCGACGTCTTTACCGGTGTAAACCGCAACGACGCCGGAGGCCTTTAGCGCTTCACTGGCGTCGATGCCGTTAATACGAGCATGCGCATAAAGTGAGCGAACAAAAGCGACGTGCAGCGTGTCGGGAAGCCGAATGTCATCGACGTAGTGGGCCAGGCCTTTGATCAGTCGCGGATCCTCTGTTCGCTTTATTCGTTGGCCGACGTATTTATTCGCCATAAATCCTCCGGTCTAGGACAGACTTTCCAGTCTGTCCGGGACAGGCAGGAATGCCTGTCCTACGCGCTCCTCTTCTTCGCTGCGTATTCGACCGCCTCGACAATGTGTTGATACCCCGTGCAGCGGCAGAGGTTTCCCTCAAGCCCGTGGCGGATTTCTTCGCGCGAGGGGTTGGCATTGCGATCGATGATTTGCGTGGCAGCAATGATCATTCCCGGCGTGCAATAACCGCATTGCAGCCCGTGGCGTTCCCAGAATCCTTCCTGCATCGGATGTAATTTGCCATCCTTTACGAGGCCTTCAATCGTTGTGACTTCGGCGCCGTCTGCCTGGACCGCAAGCATCGTGCACGACTTGACGGCCTGGCCGTCGAGCAAGATAGTGCACGCCCCGCATAGCGACGTCTCGCAGCCAATGTGAGTTCCGGTCAATCCCAGCACGTCGCGAAGATAGTGAACCAACAATAGACGAGGCTCCACGTCGTGTTGGTGACTGACACCGTTGACACTTACGCTGATAGCTTTTTGCATCAGCTACCTCACTTCTTAAATTTGTTTTACCAGGAAGGCGAAACTCGGTGTGGTTCAGTTTAGAGTCCAAGCTTTAGCTTGCCGCCTGCCGGCATCAGCCACCTAAAGGCTACCACCCCCGGAGTTGAACTCTAAACATTCGTTTAGCTTGAACCAGTTGCCAGAGTCCAGCCCGCGTTTCTATGCCAGTTTCTGACGAAAGTCAATACGCAGCCGTTACACTGTCGCTTTGTGTATCTGTCTCTTCAAGCGGTGAATCGTGCGTCGCACCGTTTTAAGCTGCGCTGAATCGTGAGCTGCCAGGGCCTCGTCGCGTTTCTTTTTCATTTCCCGAATTCGTACCTTGATCGAAGCTTTATCCACGCCCACCACTTCATGGTGTTCGTGCTTGATGCCGAGGGCTTTGGAAAGGGCTACGAGCAGATGCTCTTTATTAAGTTGCGTGTAGCCTTGCAAGGCTTCGTGCTCGTTGCCTTTGGCAATCTCGCGTAGCTCGGCGACGGTCTTATGCTTTAGCTGTTCGAAGGTGTAGTCCATTGCTCTCGGGTCTCCTTAAGGCGTGTTGCGAAGAAGAATAATCTAAGCGCACCTTGTTTCAAATCGTGAAGTGCGCTTCTTCATATAACCGCGTTTGCCGACCTAGGCCAGGATCTGACCCAGGTGTTTCTTCATATGGTCCAGGTAGTCGCGCATGAAGTAATCCAGGGTTACTGCGTCATTTTCACTAATGGTATCTGAAGCGATCTGGTGCAGGTTGTGTTTGCTGCGCAGCTTCGTGCGCGTCTCGGTGGGGACAAACGACATCAGATGCAGGATGTGCTGATTATAGAGCTGCCAAAGCTGCACAAGATCCGCCCAGGGCTCGTCCATGTAGTGCTGCACCCGGATCCATTCGTTCGGTTCATAACCCGCGAAGACCAGTTCATCGCTAAACTGCGCGCGGACAAACCGCTGATGGTTGTTTGCCGCGGAATCGATCAAGTGACCCACGATTTCCTTTGACGACCATTTACCTTCGGCCTTCGGTATTACACTTTGCGATTCTGAAATCGCGCGAAGCCGCGGCGAAGCGGTCGCCAGTGTCTCGCGAAAGTGTTCAAGAAAATCTGTCCATGCGTTTGTGCTGGAAGGTTGCGTAGTAACCACGTCAGTTTGTCCTCCACATTAAATACCCTTACGCGCCCATTGGGGCCGCACGTAGAAGGCACCAATGCGCGCCGCTTCCGTTGCGGGGTCGAGCAGTTGGTCGGTCTGATCCGGTTTTGCCTGATCGCCACCAAATAATGTTTTTCGTTTGCTCCAGCCGCCGCTCCCGGCGATTTGCTTTTCAACTTCGGCAATGAAGTAGGTCCTGTCGATTATGAGTTGCGTATCAACTCCGAAGACGTAATTCAAAGCGCTCGCGATTTGCCTGGAAGTATAATACCTAGACCCTAAAACGTTAACGGATTCGCGAATCAAATCTCGCAGCGCGGGAATGTCTTCAATAGTTGCGAGACGAATGTCGACGTTCATAACAAGTGCAGTGTAACGCGAGCTGTTAGCTTGCGCGCAAACTAACAGTTTGCGGTACAACCGATCCCACCGCTCGACTAGGCACTCCGGAAGGCGGTATAAAGTGAGCCGGAAATCAAATTCATCGCAAGCATTAAGGAGTGCACTTGATCGATCGTTGACGGTCAATGATCGAGGGCCGGGTAAAAACATGGGAAACAACCAGGTCGTTAAAGATATGAGCGACGAGCAGGTTGAGAAGCGAATCGTGCGGCTGGCATTTGACGGCGATGCGCTTGCCTATCGGGAGTTTTGCGCGAAGCTAAAAGCCGGCTTACCTGAAGGCACTGGTGTCGCACTGCGTGGTAGCGTAGTCACCAACAAACGCTGGGAAGACGGCAAGCCTTTCGATGCCGGCGGACGCGGCTCGAGCGACCTCGACGTGACGCTAATCGGCGATAAAGTGATGGAGTTCTGGAATGAGGACGCGTTTTACATTCCCGGTCTCCATACCAAGCCGCTATGTGATGAGGATCCCGGAATCGCACCCGCGCTAAATCCTTTACGTGAGGAGATACAAATACTCGCCGGCAGACCCGTAAACTTTCAAGCTACTTCAAACTTCATTCTTTTTACACGCGACGTCTTGTTTGACGAGCCTTACCGTACAGTGATTGAGCCGCAAAAAGCACCGTGATTGTTAAGCTCCTCAGCTACAACATTCGCTTCGGGGGACGAAAGCGCGAAAGGGAACTGGCGGCAGTAATTCGTGAAGTCTCTCCCGACGTGGTTGTCTTTCAGGAAGCAACCGATCCCGACGTAATTAATCGTCTGGCGGCGACTACCGGGATGGCTTTCTGGGCGGCACGACGCGAACATTCGATCGGTTACCTCAGTCGTCTCGAGGTCGCGCATCACGAATGGCATTATCCTGACGGGGCGAAGCATTCTTTTTTAGAAATTATTTTATCCGGCAGCGAGGCGCGAATTTTCGGTCTGCATTTAAGCTCCACGTTTTCCAAGTGGAGCGAGCGACGAAGGGTCAGGGAGATTCGCGCGTTATTGAAAAGCATCGAACAACATCAGGAAGGTTTTCATGTGCTGGTGGGAGATTTCAACACGCTGGCGCCTGGTGAGCTTCTCGATGTGCGCCGCATGCCTGCCTGGATTCGCGGACTCGTTTGGTTGAGCGGCCGCGACATTCAAAGGGAAACAATTCAACTAATGCGCGACTCGGGCTATGTTGACTGCTATCGATTCCTTCACCCAACGGAAAAGGGCTACACGTTTCCTGTTTGGGATCCACACCTGCGGTTGGATTACGTATTTGTTCCCAGCGGATTCGCCGATCGATTGATTCGTTGCGAAGTAGTGAACCAAACGGAAGCGGTGAGGGCTTCAGATCACTTTCCGCTGTTTGTGGAACTCCAATTCAGCTAAAGAGTCAACCGGCTGCGGACATGCGCCAAAGCAATCAGGAGCAGGCTCTCACTCATTCGGCTCACGTTGGAAGTGGCTTGGTTTACGGCGCGAAACATTAGCCTCTGAGCAGCTTCGGAAGGTGTCGCAGAAAATCCACCGTACGCAAAAGGCAGTTGCCAAGCTGATACGGCAAGCGTGGCAGCTCGTTGAATGAACCCTGCATGCCGATTGTTCCTTCGACGGGATTGGGCCAGTGATAGCGCAGGTTTGCCAGCGCGGGGACGGGGGTGCGCCAGGCCGTAGTCATCGGCGTCTGGTGACGCCGGGCCATGGACCGAACTTCCCATGCCTTCAACACAGCCGGCAGCAACCAATCTGGCAACCGTTTGTCTTTTATTTCCCGCGGCAACTTTTCAAT
>DIYZ01000296.1:0-4017 GCA_002427845.1 Chloracidobacterium sp. UBA6041
CCGATGAATAAAGGTTTTGCAGACCGTTTGGGCTTCCACTCACTGAGTGTCACAGAGTATCACAGGCTGATAATCATTGGGTTTTCTGCCCCGCCTAAAAACTCGGTAGCACTCCATTTGTGCAGGTAGTCGCTACATTATCCGCTACATTTTCTTTGAGAGGTTTGGCCCACCTTAACTCGCGTTATTCCATCATTTCATTCGCGAAGAACATTCCGTTCTAATATATTTGCTTGCCTGCCAGTGCGACCATTTGCACCTTCAGGTCTGTCGCGATTCGGAACTGTAGCGGAATCTTTCAGAGTCGCGGTTAGAACAACCACCGAAAGGTTTCCAGGATGAGCAATGAATCGAGAAGAATTAGTCTCGAAGAGTTGTACCAATTAGTTTGGTTGAAGCCTACCAGAAACATCGCCAGAGAGTTTGGGATATCGGATGTGGGTCTCGGAAAGATATGTAAGAGGCTGAACGTGCCGAAACCTCCTCCCGGCTACTGGCAGCGCATTGCATCTGGTTACAAGGTGAAGACTCCTCCGCTGCCTCGACTAGGCAAAGGTCAGCGAAATGAAGTGACGATCTGGCCCACGACTCCGAAGCCAAAGTCTGAGGTTAAGAACCCAGCCTTAACGGAAGCACTTGCGACGGAGAAGTTGCCCGATAAGCGCATTGTTGTTTCTGAAGACCTCGGTGGGGCTCATTCGTTAGTTAGCTACACGAACAAGGTTCTCAGCAAGGCAAAGCCCGACTCGTATGGCCGGTTGATGCTCCCCTGGAACACAAAAGTTGAGCGACCGTATTTGGATCTACGCGTTTCAAAGCAGGCACTACATCGCAGCCTGAGAATCATGGACGCTCTCCTAAAGGCCATGGAAGCGCGTGGCCATGATATCGACAGCGATAAGGGCCCACGTCTTGTGGTGAATGAAGAGAATATCAATTTCTATATCTTGGAGAAGGTGAAGCGTAATGAGCGAGAACTGACACCAGCAGAAAAAGAAAGACCATGGATTGTCGACCGATGGATATTCACGCCGAACGGCGAACTTACTTTTACGATTGATGAAGTATGGATCGAAAGAAAGAACTGGAGGGACAGGAAGAACAAGCCATTAGAGGACCAGCTCAACGACATTGTAATCGGAATAGTCACCGCCGCCGAAATGATCCGTCTAAAGAACATTGAACGTGAAGCTGAGATGCAATGTTGGCGAGAAGAGGAGCTTCGGCGCCAAGAGGCAAAGTTGCGTCAGGAGATCCAACGCGAGCTCAGTGCTGAATTGGAGACGCAGTGTAATTTATGGATAAGAAGCCGAAGGCTGAAACGCTTTCTTCGACAGTGCGAGATCTCTCTGTCCAAAGCCAGCCCACTCGGCTCTGATTGCGATGGCGCGCGATGGCTAGACTGGGCGCGTGCTCTCGCGGACAGCTTAGATCCGTTGCAGCACGGTGGCGTGGAGCAAGCGATCAGGAACTACAGAGAAAATTCGACGATTTGACGTTCTCCTGGATATTGGCTTGCCCTTGTTCAGGACTTCGAAGTCACGTTTCCGCCTTGGGAGTGCTGGCTCTCGGCGATTACTGAATACCAAGATCGAAAAAAGTCCTGCAGTGCCTAGCGTTTTCTTCCCTGGCAGTCATGAGGTCAGGGGTTCGATCCCCCTCGGCTCCACCAACTATTTCAATAACTTAGGGCGTCCATCTTGGACGCCCTTCGTTGTTTTGTGTGCCTATAGTGTGCCAGCTTTGGAAATGGGTGCCGTTTTGACCGGAATGTTACTACACCGCCGCTGGAGCGCGCTTGGCGAGTTGTGTTACCGGCAACGGCCTGTCGAGCAGCGGGTCAGAGCAGCAGACTCATAATCCCAAAGAGGCTTGAACACGCAGTTGCACTGAATGATATGGAGTAGCAAATGCAGGAAAATCTCTCTTACTCTGCTACTCCATATCACTCCATCTAAGCAGGTAGTCGCTACAGTTTTCGCTACACTTTTTTGGGAGTGTAATCTCCGTCAGTTATCGCTCCAATTACAACTTCGCCAAAATGCACTCAACGCTCCGATGCTCACCTGCAACGGAAGAACTTGAAACAAGCTACCTTTAACGCGTTGACAGGGAGAATCGTGACTTCATGTCGATCGACCTTGACCGTCTGCTGAAGCTGCGTTTAGTGATTGGCCGCTTTGGCGAGATGGACATCGCCAAGTGGTGGAACACAAAGGGTCAACTCGGAAGGTTGGGAACCGCCGCGTTGCGCCGGGGGTTTCCGCGAACGGGTTTGTTCGAAGTGACAGGGAATACATTACTCATTCTATGGCCAAGAAAGTTGCCGAGGAATTGAATTTTAGCTTTGGTATTAAGGCGAAAGCGAAAGGAGCTTCATGAGGTTCTATGGTGATATTGTGAAAGTGCCATGCCCCCAAAATGCCTCGTTAGCATAACAAACCTTACCCCGTAAAAGACTCGCGGGTTCCTTTGGAAAGCGTAAATGGGCGATTTGCCCTAAAAAGAAAAGTAAAAGGCGGCGGAAGGTGTGATGTCTTTCATCAACGCTGACCCTCGCGCACTGGCTAGGTGGCAGCTTGCCGCGACATGCTTAGCTAGTACGGCTTAAATTGGGATCCAGATAGACTCATTCGGGCCGGCTTCATTTTGATCCGCTGCCGACCAAAGGGCAGCGCTCGAATCTGGCGCAACACTCTTAGTCGCACATCTAGATCAACTACCAGTCTCAATCGTGAACCTTTGGTCTCGTTCCCAGGAAGGCCGAGTCGCTTCGATATTGCACGGCAGGTATTGCTGATTCTGGTACTGGTTCAACCAGTACCCTGATTCTGGTCTCTTTGCAAAGAAACCGCTCGCCGTTATAATCCTCAAGTCTCACGGTTCTACACACCCCAATCGCCACCCTCGATTCTCCAGTAAGGCGATTGTGAACCGTGCCGCCGCTTAGCCCGCAAGCAAATAACCTTGTGTTCGCTTGGTCTTCACATTCTGCAATTCCTTGCGCTTGATGCCTTGCCCAAGAGCAAAGACGAAGATCTTCGCGGCATTCGTATCCGCAAGAACTACAGCATAAGTTTGATACTGATCCAGCAGTCGTGCCAGCGGATACAAGTGTGGACGGTCATTGATGAGAAGTCGGTTATCGTCAATTGGAGCTTCCAGTTGAACAACCTCGAAGAAGTTGTTTGCGCCCGAGCAGGCAAAAATCGCGATGCCCTGAGTGGAACTACGAATTTCCTGTTCGAGGTATCTGTTTATCCGCACCAGATCCGCATCGATGCTCTCCCTTTCTGGAGTGTCAGGCTCGTAAGTTCTGGCGCGCTCAGGAAGTTCCTTACGCACAAAAATATGAAAGTTATGGCGTCCGTGCTCATCCGCCTGGGCATTGAGATATAAACTCACGACAGGTAGACCCTGTGATTCAAAAGCGGCTAACCGCTCGACGAGATGTTCCAGTGGCATAGCTTTAACCGTTTTGCAGATTAGAAATACCGCGTCACATGGCGGCCGAACGTTGAGCGAGGACATTTTGTGCACTCGAGGCCTCACGATCAGGACGCGTGCCTTTACCATCAGTCTTCAGACCATCATCTAATCCGGCCAGGCGCCTGAGTTCAGTGTTGGTTATCCCTCGCGTTAGAAGCAATAGACCCGCCGCCCCAAGTCCCGCGCCTAAAGCATCTCGGCGCGTGCCGCCATAGACCGCAAGCGACGCCCCGGCTGCACCCGCAACGAAACGGGCTGCCGGCGACCAATTCTCCTGCAAAAACTCTAATCGATGACCCTGCCGCTCGCGCCCTCCTTGAAGAGCGGGGTGATTGCCGGCCTCTTTGTGAACCTCAAGCTTGTTAGCAACCTCGTTGACGCCTTGAATCCGTTTCACGCACGTCAAAAGGCTATCGACTTCGCCTTCGAGTATTGGACCCGTGAGG
The DNA here is from genome assembly GCA_002427845.1 of Chloracidobacterium sp. UBA6041. Classification (GTDB taxonomy): domain Bacteria; phylum Acidobacteriota; class Blastocatellia; order Pyrinomonadales; family Pyrinomonadaceae; genus PSRF01. Next base: position 3,936 of record DIYZ01000296.1, read on the forward strand.
GTTACGTTGCCATTTTCCGCTGTAACTTCGATAGCGCCTGGATGAGATACTATTCTGCCAAGCTTGGAGCGCACGCGATCGA
>DIYZ01000296.1:4106-9554 GCA_002427845.1 Chloracidobacterium sp. UBA6041
TGGAGCGCACGCGATCGATGAGCACAGCGTCGTCTGTCTCATCCGAAGTAAATCTTGATTGGATGCTTGTAGCAATCCCGCGTGCACGGTTGCTTAAGTCACGAGCGGTAGTCTCGATTCCTTCACCAGTCTTCCTTGTAGCCGCCACGAACTTGTCGCGCAAAAGCGCGCGTCGTCTCTTCCCTCGATCGGGGTCGAGCAGATACATCACGCCGGTTCCAATTCCCAGGCCCGCGCCAAAGGTCAGTCCTTTATTCATGGCTTTACTCTCTTTCTTCTTTTTTCAACTTAAGGAGAAGTTCCACCGTCTCTTTTTTTTAGACAGGCAGTATGCGGGTTTTTGTCGCAAACGAGATGCCAACTGGAGCAGCCGTTACGGACAGAAGATTTTGTATATGGACCATGCAACGCAAATAGAAGCGACGGAGAGGCGACAGCCGGTATGCATCTTGCCTATTCATAACGATGAAACGGCCTTCAATTAGGCAAATAAATAAGGGGATAGTTTAACGCAGCTTGCCGCACGATTTTCGACTGGCTTGCTCATTCACTAATCCCTGTATCTCCATGTGCTACTGGTACGGAAATGAACACCGACGTTCCGATTTCATGCGAGTAACCACCGAGTGCGCCATTAAAAAACAGCTTTGAACGGGGATATTAAAATGGGACACGCCGGTCATACAGGCACAGCACGGAGTCGGACGGAGCAAATTCCTTCGGGGCAAATCATGCTCGAAGGTGAACTAAGCGTCCCTGTGGACGCTACTGGCGTTGTGTTGTTTGCCCACGGCTCGGGGAGCAGCCGCCACAGCCCGCGCAATCAGTTCGTGGCGCGAACTATTCGTGAGGCGGGTGTTGGCACGCTGCTCTTCGATTTACTCACCCAAGCGGAAGAATCCGTGGACACAAGCACGCGGCACCTGCGCTTCGACATCGAATTGTTAGCCGGGCGACTTGTTGACGCGACTAACTGGATCAAGAGAGAGCCTGACAGCCGGCACTTGAGAGTTGGATACTTCGGCTCAAGTACCGGAGGGGGTGCGGCCTTAGTGGCTGCTGCCTCAGTTGGCGAAGAGATTGGCGCGGTCGTCTCACGTGGCGGACGACCGGATCTTGCTGGAGACGCACTGCCCAAAGTTAAGTCACCAACGCTTCTAATAGTTGGCGGCCTGGACTATCCAGTGATCAGAATGAACGAGGATGCGTACAGCCAACTGCGCTGCGAAAAGGAACTGAAAATTGTTCCTGGGGCGACGCACCTCTTTGAAGAACCGGGCACATTAGAAGAAGTGGCGAAGCTGGCGGCTGCGTGGTTTCAGCGGCATTTGGTTGCGGATGTGGCTGCGTGAGAAGTTGCAGCGGATTATGTTCTTTCGGAGGTTTGATTTGAATTCCTGGAGGTGAAGAAGGGGCCAGCGCAAAAATCACTTCCCCTGACAAGTTTAACATCCAGGAAGTCGATCTGATGGATCGTTTCGCGTCCCTTCTGCAAGTTTCACTTAGAAAGGGTTGCAACTTTACCACGTCATGCAGAGAAGGAGATGAGAACTAAAACTCAGTAATTGAACGAGCAAAAAGGAGAATGCTGTGAATAATCAATTTAAACTGCGTGCGGTATTAGGGCTACTCGCCCTGATGTTAGTGGCCGCGTGCTCTAGCGAATCAAATCAAAATCAGCCCGTGACCACGACGACCAACGCGGGCACTTCAAACGCACCACCGGCCACGGAGGTCAAGCAACGCGGCAACGCTCTCGTGCGTGTGATTAATGCCGTCCCCGCAGGGCCATCGGTGGATGTCTTTGCCGACGACACGAAGGTGTTCACCGGCATCGCCTACAAAACTACCTCACCTTATAAAGAAGTGTCTGGCGAGCGTCACACCTTCCGTATTCGACCGAAAGGCCAAGACACGGCACAGCCTCTCGCAGAAAATAGTGAGGGCTTGAGCGATGGCAAGCACTACACAGTCATAGCGATGGCGGATGCAAATGGCAAGCCGACTCTCTACGTTTACGACGACGACCTGGTTCCTCCTTCATCAGGCAAAGCGAAAGTGCGAGTCATTCACGCCTCGGCTGATGCCGGCGAAGTCGGGGTGTATGCCAAAGAAGGTAATAAAAAACTCTTCGGCGGTGTGAATGCTCTGTCGGAAACCAGCTACAGCGAGTTTGATCCGATGAGCGGCACTCTCGAAGTTCGTCCTGAAGGCAAGAACAATGCGGTGCTGACAATTCCGAACGCGAAGTTCCAGGCGGGCAATACTTATACGGTTGTCGTGACTGGCAAGGCAAAAGGTACACCGAAGCTCGAAGCCATGATCATCGAGGACAAGCTTGGTGGGACAACAAGAAGCGCTGCCATGACGCGCGAGGAGTACGAAAAAAATAAGGTGAGCTACACGGAGGAGGCCAAACGGTTGGGTCGCAAGATCGGCGCAGGCGCCAACGATGGCTGGCTCTGGACCAAGACGCGGGCGGCCTGGCTGCCGAAGATGATCTAAGGGACTCGACCATCAATGTTGATGTCGAGAACGAGGTTGTGACTTTGAGCGGCACGGTCGCCAACGCCGCTCAGAAAGGAAAGCCGAGGACGTCGCTCGTGGCATTGAAGGTGTGAAGAACGTGAGAAGTCAACTCACTATCACTGCGAGTGGCGGCAATGCCAAATAGAACGCCAACACAAATTGGGGACTCTAAACCAGAGTATAGTTTCGGGCGATTCTCGGGGGAGTACTAGAGACATAGCGGAGATTCCTAAGAAGGAGCGACCATGGAGACGGTAGCAGGGATTTTTGACTCGCGCGCAGCCGCAGAGCACGTTATTCAGCAGATTCATTCGCTGGGTATCCCGAATGACCGAATTGCACTCTTGACGCCGGACATGAGTAAGAAGCAGGTGGAGCAAGCCGTACCTACTGCTGACACGGAAGCACCCGGAGAGGGCAAAGCGATGGGAGGAGTGGTTGGTGGCGCAATGGGCGTAGCCGGAGGAGCTTCGTTGGGAATGGCGACAGCGAGTTTGATTATTCCCGGTGTGGGGCCAGTCATTGCGGGAGGAATTCTGGGTGCGGCTATTCTGGGAGTTGGTGGGACCGCGACTGGGATGGCCGTGGGTGAAGCTTTGGACGAAGCACTCATGGATGGCCTGCCGCATGGCGAATTGTATGTGTACGAGCAGGCGCTAAGAAGAGGCCGATCGGTAGTCATCGCTTTTGCGGATGACGTAGAAACTGCTGAGAGCGTTACAGACGCGTTTGAAAATGCTCGAGCAGAGAGCATCGATGCGGCACGTGAGAATTGGTGGCGAGAATTACGTGCCGCTGAGGAAGCAAACTACAACTCTAACGACAGAGACTTCCGGCGAGATGAAATAGTTTATCGCCGTGGCTTTGAGGCAGCTCTAAATGCGAAGGCGCGCGGCAGACCTTACGAAGAGGCGGCGTCAAATTTGAAGGTACTTTATGGCGAAGCTTGCAACGACGAAGCTTTCCGTTGTGGGTACGAGCGGGGACTTGATTATCAGAAGAGGCTGATAGAGAACGCTTGAAAGTATTGTTTATGAATTTCCTCCCGGCTGAGTGGTTTCGGCGGCACTTAAGTCCGGATGCGGCTGCGTGAGAAGCCGGGGCGGATTGTGTTCTTAGGAAGTTGATTTGAATCTTTGGAGGTGAAAAAACTATGCAAGTGAAAGAAGTTATGACTGCCGACCCGGCATGTTGTACGTCAGAAAACGGCCTGCAAGAGGTCGCACAGATGATGGTCGATAACGACTGCGGCGAGATACCCGTTGTCGAGAACAAGGAAACAAAACTGCCGATCGGTGTCATCACTGATCGCGATATCGTGTGCCGCACGGTTGCGCGAGGACTTAATCCGCTCGATCTAACCGTCGCCGATTGTATGAGCAAACCTTGCGTGACAGTGACGCCGGACATGTCGGTCGAGGAGTGCAGCAGGATTATGGAGGAGAATAAGATTCGCCGCGTGCCGGTGGTGGATGCCGATGGCTTTTGCTGTGGCATCGTCGCACTGGCCGACATCGCACTGCATGCCCGCAGCAACGTAGCGGCTGACGTTGTTAAAGAGGTATCAAAGTCGACTACGGCGGCAGCGGCGACCGGGAAGTGATTTTGATCTGATCACTTCGGGCGAGCTTCTCACTGGATCGTAATCGACAACAGAAGTTCGCTCCTGACGAGCCTTTACCAGCAACTTGGGCGAAAGTGCGTGCTTGAAATAACTATGTCCGCGCCTGCGCGACAACCCCGCAGCCGGCGTATCGAAATCGGCGAAGGGGCGGAAACGGAGCAACAACCGCGGGCCAAAAGCAAGGCAGCGGGTAGATAAAACCGTTTCAGGCTCAGGGAGAAAAGGATGATCTTTCGAGATCGCACCGATGCGGGACAACAGTTGGCAGCTCTGCTTACACGTTACGCCGATCGCACAGACGTGTTGGTGCTGGCGCTGCCACGCGGTGGCGTGCCTGTTGCCTACGAGGTGGCGAAAGAACTCAATGCGCCTCTCGATGTTTTTCTGGTGAGGAAACTCGGCGTTCCCGGTCACGAAGAACTTGCGATGGGGGCAATTGCGTCCGGCGGGGTGCGCGTTCTCAATGAAGACATCGTTAATTACCTAAGGATTCCCGATGAAGTGATCGACGCAGTTGCGGCAGTTGAGAAGCGGGAATTGGAGAGGCGGGAGCGCGCTTACCGGGACGACCGTCCGCCACCGGACGTCAAGGACCGCGTCGTGATCCTGATTGATGATGGTCTGGCCACTGGTTCGACGATGCGCGCCGCCGCGGCATCTTTGCGCCTGCAGAAGCCGCGGCGCATCGTGGTAGCTGTTCCGGTTTCATCCCCGGAAACATGTGACGAGTTCCGCAGTGAAGTTGATGAGATCGTCTGCGCTTTCACGCCAGAGCATTTCCAGGGAGTGGGCCTTTGGTATGAGGACTTTTCGCAGACTTCGGACGAAGAGGTCCGCGAGCTGCTAAAGCGAGCGACGCAACAGCAGCAACATGCTATGTCCCGAGCGCTCTAGGACAAACGTGTTAGCTGGAGGAACCAGGAGTATGCCGAAGACATCATCAGGTGTGGCTAATCTCATACGAGAGAGTTTGCACCCTATCACGGGCGCAAGTTCTGCTCGCCCGAGTGGAATATGGAAGGAGCCGGCGAGCCGGCGGAGACATTTCCTTCGGGTCTGTAAAGAAAGGAATGATTATGCCAACGCAAGAAATTCCGCGCGACGAATGGACGACATTCTTCGACACATTCAGTCGTCAGCATGAAGGGTGGCTGGCAACCCTCGAGGTTTTGGCCACTGACATTGGGGCGCAGCAGGAGGCTCGCAATCTGCCACTTGAGGGCATCACCGCCACATCGAAAGATAGTGCGCCTGAGACAATTGCGATCAGCTTGGGCAAGACTCCGGAAGATCAT
>DIYZ01000209.1:0-8509 GCA_002427845.1 Chloracidobacterium sp. UBA6041
AGCGACTTTGACCTCTCACGGCGCGACCGCGAGAACGAGCTCCGCTATTTGGCGGAGAACAGTGCGCTGCGAAAGTATGTCAGCGCCCTGCCAATGCGCGCGTCGCAGTCAGAAGGTGACCACCGGCTAAGGGCCTCTTCAGTTGAGCAAGATCCCGTTGGCAACGATCAAGTTTCTGAAGTGAAGCAGGAGGTCGCGCGGCTGCTTCACCGGAGGTTTTATGCGGCTATCGCGGTATTCGCTCCAAACAAACGCTTGTTGTTTGTCGCCGAGGCCCCGCAGCCGCAAGGAAACGGCGACATAGTGTTTCGCACGGCAGACTTGCGTCCCGATCAAATTCAACCAGACGACGGAGTCTGGACCACCAGTGAGCAGGAGTCTCGTTGCCAGATCGTCCGGCGAGCAATGCTGGGCAAGACGTTGCACTGCACGACTCCGGTTTTGGTCTGGGAAGAAAAGCCCAGCGCGCGCGGCGCCCTGGTTGCTGATTTAAAGCTCGACTCTCTTGTTGCTCCTGTGGCCGGCCGGTCCGAATTAGCCCTCTTCGGAAGCGGCGAAACAACGCCACGGGCCATCGTTATAGTCCTCGATGACTCAGGCGGAATCGTTTATCACACTAATAATGCACTCACACATCAACAGTCGAATAACTCTATGCCCTACTTCGCGCAGGTCGCGAACTCCATGGTTGCCGGACAGTCTGGTGCCAAATTTTACACGTCGTCTGATGGAGATAAGTGGCTGGCTGCTTACGCTCCGCTGAGGCCAACCAAACTTTCGCTGGCAGTGGCTCGCAATTATTCGCTCGCCACCAGAACCACTCGGATAATGGGATGGTTGAGCGTTCTGTTCGCGCTTCTTATCGGAACAGTCGCAACCATTTTCCTCTCAAATTATTATCTCCGTAGAACGCAGAGCATCGATCGCGTTGCCGAGGGAGTAGGAGCGATCGCCAAAGGAAAACTGGACCATCGCATTGAGTTGCTATCGAGCGACGGCCTGCGGCCACTGGCGGACAATGTTGGCTTGATGACCAAACAGCTCCGCGAGCAACTCGCGCGAGAAGCTGAGACACATCAGTTTCAATCCTTCGTCAGACTGTCTGCCATTCTCACTCACGATCTAAAGAACGCCATTGAAGCTTTGTCCTTAACCGTGACAAACATGGAGCGTCATTTCGACAACCAGGAATTTCGCGCCGATGCCATGAAATCACTTACCGGGGCTACCGAAAATTTGCGGGCCCTGGTTGCGCGGTTGAGCAATCCGGTTACTACGCTGAGCGGCGAACACAAGCGGCCCAAACCCGTGGATCTCATTCCGATGCTGAAACGCGTAATCTCAATGACCGCCGAGCCGGCTCGCGCAAAACATGAGATTAAGATCAACCTTCCCAAGTCGCTTTTAGCCATGGTAGATATCGAACGAATGAATAAAGTAGCCGAGAATTTGATCATTAACGCGCTCGAGGCAATGGATAAAAAGAGCGGGACCTTGAGCATTGGCGCCGGCAAAACTCCTGAAGGCAAACCGTTCTTTAGCGTTAGCGATACCGGCGAGGGCATGAGCCAACGATTCATTGAGGAGAGACTCTTCCACCCGTTTGCGACCACCAAAAGAAGAGGCGTCGGTCTTGGTCTTTACACCTGTCGTGAAGTGGTCACAGCAAATGGCGGATCAATTGAGGTCGACTCGCGACAAGACGCTGGAACAACCTTCAAGGTCGTGCTACCATCGGCCGCAAACGACACGCGGTAAATAGATCCGCACGTCAACCTCATAGCTAGACTGCCCAGAAGCTCCAAATCGTTTTAAGTTGCGCTCGCTGCACTCGTTTGCTGAAAAATCGGGATGAGTAAAGAACACCAACTGAAAGAGACGGTCCTCGTAGTCGATGACGACGAGGCGGTTCGTAGCGCACTCGTTTGGACGCTCAACTCAGATTTTCGCGTGCTCAAGGCTGCTTCTCGCGCGGAGGCGGCCAGGCTTCTGCAACAGGAAAAGGTCGATGTGGTCGTAAGCGACCTGCACCTGCCGCCGCACGTCGAAGACATCAGCGAAGGATTGGCACTTATCGAGGCGGCGCGCGAGATTGACCCGCCGGTTCAGGTTGTCGTGATCACCGGGTCCGATTCGAAACGCGCCGCCCTCGAGGCTGTCAAGCGTGGCGCTTACGGGTTTTTCGAGAAGCCGCTGGATGCCGCGGAAGTTCTGCACATCGTGAACCAGGCGGCGCGGATGCGCCGGCTGGAACTCGAAAACACGCGTTTGAAGAATGAGCTTCTGGGCGCCAGCGGGTTTGGCCGGTTGATTGGTTCAAGCCAGTCTCTCGAGAAGACACTCAAACAGGCGCGTGCGGTTGCCGATACCAGTGCCACCGTTTTGATCATCGGTGAAAATGGAACGGGCAAAGAAATGCTCGCGCGGGCGATGCATGAAGAAAGTCAGCGCGCGCACGCGCCATTTATCGCTGTAAGTTGCGCGGCCTTGCCGGAATCCTTAATTGAGTCGGAACTGTTTGGTCACGAAAAAGGCGCCTTCACTTCCGCAACCCATGCGCGGATGGGACGTTTCGAACTGGCCAATGGCGGCACTCTTTTTCTTGATGAGATTGTCGAGCTGACGCCTAACGTTCAAGTGAAGCTTTTGCGAGTATTGCAGGAGCGTTCTTTTGAACGAGTCGGCGGCACGAAAACTCTGACCGTCGATATCCGCCTCATCGCCGCAAGTAATCGCGATCTGGAAACGGAGGTTGAAGGCGAGAATTTTCGCAGAGATCTTTTTTACAGGCTAAACGTTGTGCCGTTAGTGCTGCCGCCATTGCGTGAGCGACGAGAAGACATTCCCGGTCTGGCCGCACACTTCGCCGCTAAAGCAGCCGAGAAGCATGGCCGCGCGACTCCGCAGTTAGACCCAGCCCTGATTGATTCGCTTCACGAATACGACTGGCCGGGAAACGTTCGTGAACTCGAAAATTTGATGGAACGACTGGTGCTGCTCGACCGCGAGCCCACGCTTGGTCTTGAATTTCTACCGGAAAAAATGCTGAAGGTCTTGCCCGCTCCCGGCGTGCCCAGTGAAACGACCTTTGATGGCGCCATGACTGCGCTGAAGAAGCGGCTAATCGTATGCGCACTCGAAGCAGAGGGTGGAAACAAAGTCGCCGCCGCGAAACGCCTGGGGATCAGCCGTTCATATTTACACCGGCTGATCAGCGAATTTGGTCTGTAAAATCAGAAGCGAGTACGCCCACATTCTGATGCCTGTTATCTCGACATTTTTTGGAATTGTGATTCGAATGTTTTTCGCGGATCATCCGCCGCCTCATTTTCACGCGGAATATCAAGGGGAGAAAGCGACCTTCGCTTTCGACGGCGAATTACTAGCCGGAAACATCTCTTCCAAGCGAGCGCGAAGGCTAATTCGAGAGTGGGCTTTGCTTCACAGATTCGAGCTTGTGCTAAACTGGAAAAACATTGAGCGAGGACAACGATTGAACAGAATTGAGCCGCTGGATTGAGAGCAACGATGAGTTACTTGCCTGAGGTTAACAGAGCGAAGCGCGTGAATGGGTTTGTTATTGCCATGCGTTTTAACGATGGCACCGAAAAGCATATAGACATCTCTCAATGGTTCAAAGGTCCTGTATTCAAGGCTCTAAAAGATCCGAAGTTCTTTGCAAAATTCTTCGTCGAAGGTGGGACGCTCGCCTGGCCAAATGGGGTCGATATTGCGCCTGAAGCGCTTTATGATGCCGTCGATGTAAGAACCACCAGCAAGGAAAAAGCCAAGCGCGCAACTCGAAGAACTCGCCCGAATTCTAAATAGCCGCATCTTCTGTTCTAAGCGCTCGCCACCCTTAACTGAACATCAGATGAATTCGTTTTGAAGCTACATCATGGACTTCGCGTCAAAACGGAATGTCGGTTTCCTCGCTATTCGCCAAGTCAACTAACAAGATGATTTGTGAGGACGCGACGGCTAGGACGTATTCTGCTAGCCCTTGTGTAGCTGCTCCCCCACTTGCGCCGCCATGCGCTATACCTTCGCCACCGCTCCGGAAGCCGTATAGACCATGAAAAGTCTGAGCCATGGCCTTTGGCAGTTTGCCAGGTTCAGCTCCAGTAATGGACTTGATGATGTCGCTGATCATGGAGCAGGTGAAGTAATCCCGTTCGCGCACTCTCCGGAAAATCCGAATCGATCTGGAGATGAGCACCGCGATTCCTATTCGAAAATGAGGGTAGGATTTCTGCCAATCTCTTTGTGATTCCTCCAAATCCCCTCAATTTGACGAATGAAAAGTCACTGGCCGGGGGCCGTCGTCGATCCCTTTTCAGTCAGCTCGCCGAGTTTCACGATCCAGAGACCGCTATTGACGTCATTGAAATAGATGAGCCCGTTGTGTGGTTGAGCCCCCCAGGTGAAAGGTAGATTAGGCCGAAAGCCTTCGGGGTCACCGGCCCAAAGGCGGCCGATTTCGCGACCCTGACGGTAAAGGTCGCCACGCAGTTCCCCCGAAACATCCACGATGCGCCCGCCGCCGTTGTAGTAGCCCATGTACATGATGTCGTTCTCGACCCACATATTATGGGCGCCGGCTTCAGGCACGGGATACTCCGCAACTTTTCGCGGGTTGTTGATATCAGAAACATCCACTACGTGCCCGATGCCCCGCACCGGAATGCGCTTGCGGCTGTGAATATCAAAGATCGGCGGAAACACTTCATCGCCGATGAAGACGTAATTCTTGTAACGAAAGACTGAGTGCGTGCCCGCGAGCCAGCCATTGCCATACAACTCGTGATGATTAAATCGCAACTGGCTCACAAACTGCGGATGCTCGGGGCTGCCACCTTTGATACCTTTGCCAACATCCAGAATCACCAATCCATCGCGCCAGTAAGCGAGATACGCAAGGCCATCTTTGACCTGCAAATCGTGCAGGTAACGACCGACAACTTCTTCGTCGCCGCCACTCATGCGAATTGTAGTGGCCACCTGGTTGGGAACTTCCCAGCGCGCCACTTCCTTCGGGTTCTTCACATCAGCGAAATCAATTACGCGCATCGAACCCGTAGCGTCGTCGGTCAGGTAAACGTAATGGCCATCAACGAAAGCGCTGTGCACACCGCCAGTGACGGTCTGCGTGTATTCGGAAATCGGTTTGGGATGCGCCGGGTCAGAAGTGTCGTAAAAGGCGATACCGTTTTTCCTGTTGGAAGCACCTTCACGCGAGATGACAAGAATTCGGCCATCGGCAGTGGTGCTGACGTCATTGATGATGCGCGCATCAACCTTGATCGTGTCAGTCAGTTTCGGGTGGGCCGGATCTGAAATGTCGTAAACCAGCAGCTTGTCGGAGATCGTTGAAAGGTAGGCGTAGTTTCCGATGATCCACTCTTCCGCAGCCTCAAAATCTTTAATCGGCGCGCGACCCACAACTTCAAGACTGCGTTCGACATTGCGCGGTGTTACGACGACCGATGCAATAGCTTCCTGCGATCCACTTGCCGCCGTAATCACATAAGAGCCGGGAAGTTCTGCCACGAAGCCGCCATCCGGATCAATCGTGGCCGCTGGACCACTAACCGTCCAACGCATGGCGTAGTTGTCCGCTTGCCCGCTTTGCGCGCGAATGTTGAAACGCACGACGTCTCCAGTGCGCACGTTCGTAGAGCGTGGCTCGATCGATAATCCTGCCAGGCTGCTGTTCGCTACCGTCAGATTTACGCTGCCGCTGGCGCTGCCTGAAGATGCAGTTACCTTCGCCTGTCCCGGCGAGATTGCGGTAACGACGCCCGCTGGGTCTACCGTGGCCACGTTTGCGTTGCTGGATGCCCAGTTCAATGTCACATCGCTGCGCGGATTTCCTTCCGAAGTTCGAGCTACCGCGGCGAGTTTCGTAGTGGCGCCAACAACCAGCGACGATTTCGCTGGCTCAATGTCGATACGGGTGACCGGTCCTGGTTTCACCATCACGTGAATGAAGCTCGGCTTGCCGCCCACGATTGCACCGACAAGCACGTCCCCCGGACTGAAAAATGAAACATTGCCCGACTCGTCAGCGCCCGCCAGATCAAAGGGCGCAGCGAACCACGTTGAAGGCGTCGCCTTCACGACATTGCCGGCGGCATCTTTGGCAACGGCAGTAAACTTCACCTTCTGGCCCACGGTGATGTCCGTCTTTGCGGGAGTAATCTCGATAGTGCTCACGGAGGTCGCGGTATTGGCGGGCTCCTGGGCAGTGGAAATCGCAGTCGCCATTGCCACCAGCGCCGCAAAGCTTAGAACGATCAATAAGGTCCGGAATGTGCGCATCATATTCTCCTGACAGAATGTTTGCCGATAAGGAATGAGATGTTGGAAAACAACCGAAATCTTAGTCAGTGCCTCCCTTAGGACGCAAGCGCGCCCCCGGGGTTTGTCGTAAATAATTTGTCGGACATAATAGGTTTCAGAAATGGCCAACATTCAGCAACGCCTGCCGGAAAACGCACCGGGAGATTTTTTTGTCGATGCGAGCTGCATCGACTGTGACACGTGTAGCCAACTGGCGCCGGCAGTCTTCCGCGATCATGGCGAGCAGTGTAGCGTGCATCACCAACCCCGGAGTGAAGCGGAAACGCGGTTGGCGTTGATGGCCCTGGTGGCCTGCCCGACGGGCTCGATCGGAACTACCAAAAAGCACGATGCTCACATCGGCATTGATGCTTTTCCAATGCTTATTGCTGATAACGTTTATTTCTGCGGCTTCACTTCCGAAGCAAGCTTTGGCGGCTGGAGCTACCTTATCGTGCGGCCGCAAAGCGAGGGCGGCAACATACTAATTGATTCGCCCCGCTTCGCTTCCCAACTCGTCAAACGCATCGCAGACATGGGCGGCATCAGTCAGATGCTGCTGACGCATCGTGACGACATCGCGGACCATAAACTGTTTGCCGGACGGTTTGGCTGCAAGCGAATCATGCACGCTGAGGATGGAGCGCTGACAATTGGCATCGAACAAATCATCGCCGGCGATCAAGCAGTGGTGCTTGAAGACGAGCTACTCGCGATTCCCACGCCGGGACACACACGCGGCCACATGGTTTTTCTTTACAAGCACAAATTCCTCTTCACTGGCGATCATCTGGCCTGGTCGCCGGCTCGCAAAACGTTAACGGCCTTTCGCAGTGTGGCGTGGTATTCATGGACCAGGCAAACAGAGTCAATGGCCACGCTGGCAAACTACAACTTTGAATGGGTTTTGCCCGGCCACGGAGATTTACATCACGACACAACTGAAAACATGCGTTATCATCTCGAGTCTTGCATCGCTTGGATGAAAGCACACCGCTAGGGTACGGTAAGGCAAAGCTGTCAGCTTGCGCCGCAAACCAGCAGTTTGCGCTACAAACCATCGAATTTGGGTACACGTCACCAGGGCGTCCATTTTAGATTTCAATAAATTCACTTCGAAGAATGAGGTAGACAATGAACAGAAACCAAAAGATTGCAATTGGGTGCGGAGCTGCGGGTTGCCTTGGCTTGATTCTGCTCGTGATTGTCGGCATCGTGCTTATGACGTTGGGTTATCTAAGTGTGCCGGGTCGCTCCAACCGCAACCGCAATTACAATTTCAATTCCAATTCCAACCGGAGTTCAAACGGCAACTCAAATGCTAGTGAGAACTCGAATAGCAATTCCTCAGACTCGTCAACCATGTCTGAGGATGACAAGCACAAACTCTTCCAGGCTGCCGGCATAACCAAGGATTCCGACCTAATCCAAAAGGTCCTGGCTAAAATCGGGTTTGCATCGCAAACGGGCTCCGATTACGCAGACTTTATAAAGGCTCATTTCCCCTGGGCCATGAAGAACCTGGAATTTATACAATCGGTAAACACTCCTGAAAAGGGTCGCGCCTACGTGGAAGCGCATATCCACGACTAAAAGCTTTCGCTGCGGCCGTAAGTTACGTCCATTCAAGTGTTCATTGTTAGTGCTGGGCTGTTTGCTTGCGGCGAACTGTTGCTCGCGCAAACTAACAGTTTTCGTTACAAAGATTTGAAAATCCGCATTGACTTCGGAAGGGCGCGCGTGCGGTTTCGCGCGCCTTTTGTTATGTTAAGGCACCGTCCAATGTCCAACGTCCAAAGTCCAACGTCGGGCCGAATGACTTGGCACATTGGACTTTAGACTTTGGACTTCGTTCAATGAATGCCGCTCAAATCCGCAATTTCTCAATCATCGCGCACATCGATCACGGCAAATCGACGCTCGCCGACCGTTTGCTGGAACTGACCGGCGCGGTGACTGGTAGGGACATGTCGGCGCAAATTTTGGACGACATGGACCTCGAGCGCGAGCGCGGCATCACGATCAAAGCCCACGCGGTGCGTTTGGATTACAAGGCGCAGGATGGTCAGTCGTATATCCTGAATCTCATCGACACGCCAGGCCACGTAGATTTCTCTTACGAAGTTTCGCGTTCGCTCTCGGCTTGCGAAGGCGCGCTGCTGATCGT
>DIYZ01000209.1:8698-17004 GCA_002427845.1 Chloracidobacterium sp. UBA6041
GGCGCCGAGCCGGAAAAAGCGATCGAACAAATCGAACACTTCATTGGTCTCGAAACGCATAACGCGATTCTCACCAGCGCTAAGACCGGCGAGGGCGTGGCGGAAGTGCTGGAAGCAATCGTGCGCGACGTGCCACCGCCCAAAGGCGATCCCAACGCGCCGCTGAAGGCGCTCATCTTTGATTCCTGGTACGACTCTTATCGCGGCGTGATAGTTTTGTTTCGCGTGATCGATGGCTCTATTCGGCCGGGAATGAAGATTCGATTTTTCAATGCCGGCCGCGATTACCAGGTGGAAACTCTGGGCGTGAACCGCCCGCGGCCGACGCCGATTGATGAACTGGGCGTTGGTGAAGTTGGCTTTCTAACTGCATCGATAAAAGCTGTCGCGGATGTGCAGATCGGCGACACGGTTACCGAGGCAGCGCGCCCGACAACGGAACCGTTCCCCGGTTTTCAGGAAATCAAACCTATGGTGTTTGCGGGACTCTATCCCGTTGACACCAACCAGTATGAAGAGTTGCGCGACGCGATGGATAAACTCCGGCTCAACGACGCTTCGTTTTTTTACGAGCCGGAGTCTTCTACCGCCTTAGGTTTTGGGTTTCGCTGCGGATTTCTTGGTTTGCTGCACATGGAGATCGTGCAGGAACGTTTGGAGCGCGAATTCAATCTTGATCTGATCACTACAGCGCCGGGCGTGCGTTATATCGTGACTACGACAGACGGCAAGGTAACGGAAATACACTCGCCGGCTAAGATGCCTGAGCCTGGTCGCATTGTGAAGATCGAGGAGCCTGCGATTCGCGCAACCATCCTGACGCCCGAAGAACACCTGGGTGGAATCCTGGCCTTGCTGGAAGAAAAGCGTGGGGTGCAAAAGGGCTTTGAGTACATCACTTCTAATCGAGTGATGCTCACTTACGAACTACCCCTCAACGAGATCGTCCTCGACTTTTATGATCGCCTGAAATCAACTTCACGCGGATACGCTTCTCTCGATTACCACTTGGCCGGCTACTGGGAAAGTGATCTCGTCAAGCTCGACGTTCTTGTTGCCGGTGAACCGGTTGACGCGCTTTCGCTGGTTCTGCACCGCGACACCGCGCAGTCGAAAGGCCGGGCTCTGGCCGCAAAAATGAAGGAACTGATCCCGCGCCAACTCTTTGAAGTGCCGATTCAGGCGGCGATTGGCATGAAGGTGATCGCGCGCGAAACAGTGAAAGCTCTCGGTAAAAACGTAATTGCTAAATGCTACGGCGGCGACATCTCGCGCAAACGCAAACTGCTGGAGAAACAAAAGGAAGGCAAAAAGCGCATGAAGAAAGTCGGCCGCGTTGAGATTCCACAAGACGCCTTCCTGGCGGTGTTGAAAGTGAACGAATAACACCAGGGCCTCTCTCGGAAGGGAGTGCGACGAATGAGAAAACTTGTATTAGTGCTGACTCTCTCTCTCGGACTGTCCACCGTTGCGCTCTCGCAGCATACTGAGCACAACGACAAAAAGGACGCGAGGGAGAAAACGGCGACTCCGGTTGCAGGTATGGGCTCGCATCACCATCCTGTTTCCACCACCGACCCACAAGCACAAAAGTTTTTCGATCAGGGCTTTGCCTTCGTTTATGCGTTTAATCACGACGAAGCTATTCGTTCCTTTAAGCGCGCTGCCGAACTCGATCCCAAACTGGCAATGGCCTATTGGGGCATCGCGCTCTCGCTTGGTCCAAATATTAATCTCGATGTCGATCCCGAAAGAGAAAAAGCTGCCTACGATGCGACGCAGAAAGCGCTTTCACTCGCGGGCGGCGCTCCGCAAAACGAACGCGCTTACATCGAAGCCCTCGCCAAACGTTATTCAGTCGATCCAAAAGCTGATTTGAAAAAGCTCGCGGTTGATTACAAGAATGCGATGGGTGAATTAGTTAAACGATATCCGGACGATCTCGACGCGGCCACGCTCTACGCCGAAGCAGCCATGGATTTGCGACCGTGGCAGCTTTGGACTACTGACGGCGCGCCCGCTGAAGGCACCGAAGAGATCGTTGCCACGCTCGAGTCCGTGCTGCGTCGCGATCCCAACCACATTGGCGCGATTCACTATTACATTCATGCGGTGGAAGCCTCGCCGCATCCCGAACGCGCACTTGCCTACGCGCCCAAACTTCCATTGCTCGTACCCGCGGCCGGGCATCTCGTCCACATGCCCGCGCACATCTACGAACGCACTGGCGATTACGACGCGGCTGCGCTCAGCAACCGCGAGGCCGCAAAGGCGGATGAGGCTTACATCCAGGCGAATGGACTGGCAGGTGTTTATCCGTTGATGTACTACAGCCACAACCTGCACTTCCTATCGATTGCCTCGGTGATGGCCGGGCGCTTTGCCGATGCGCTGGCCGCCGCAAAACAACTCGAGGCGCACGTTGGCCCACACGTCAAAGAGATGCCTATGCTCGAAGGTTTCATGACCGTGTCGCCGCTGATCCTGGTGCAATTTCATCGTTGGGACGATATAGAAAAACTAGCGAAACCAGATCCGTCACAGTTGGGAACAACAGCCGTGTGGCATTTCGCGCGCGGGATGGCTTTTGAAGCGAAGGGTCGAACAACTGACGCGGAGCGCGAGTATGCTGCTCTGGTTGAAAGCGAAAAAGCAGTGCCGGCCGACGCGAGCTTCGGACTAAACAGCGCGAGCAAAGTACTCAAGATTGCCGAGTATGTCTTAGCGGCGCGTATCGCCGGAATGAAGTCGCGCGACGACGCGAACACTATCGAATTGTTGCGCAAAGCTGTCGCCGTGGAAGATTCACTTGCTTATGACGAGCCGCCTGCCTGGTTTTTGCCTGCACGCCAGTGGCTCGGGGGCGCGTTGATGTACGCAGGCGATTACGCCGGCGCCGAACAGGTGTTTCGGGCCGACCTCGAGCGAAATAAACGAAGCGGACGCGCGCTCTTTGGGCTGATGGAAAGTTTGAAAGCCGAGGGCAACACTTATGCTGCCGGCCTGGTGCAGCGAGAGTTTGAGAGTGCGTGGAAAAATGCTGACACCAAACTAAAGCTTGAGGACCTAAAGCGGTGACTGCGAAAACGAATAAAAAGCCTCTGTCCACCGCTAAAGGTCTAAAGCAGGTCACGATCTTTTGCGATGGATCGAGCCTTGGGAACGGCCAGGTCTCGACTCGCGCGGCTGCGGTAGCGTTGCTTGGTTATCAGGGCGTATGGCGCGCGGTCGGCGCCTATCTGGGTCAGGCCACAAATCAACAGGCTGAGGTCGCGGCGGCCGCACTGGGACTCGAATCTCTCCGTGAGGCTTGTCGAGTCCACTTGTTTACCGACTCGCGTTACGTGGTTGAAACGATGAGCGGCCGCTTTCGACGGAAGACGAACCACGACTGGTGGGCGCGACTCGACAAAGCGGTAGCGAGACACGAAGTGATATGGGAATGGACGCGCGGGCACGACGGACATGTAGTCCAGGAAGCCGCCGATCGCGCCGCTCGTCGCATCGCTGCGCAAGGGGTCGTCGCTGAAGAAATCTTGCGCGATGCCGTAGACCGCGTCGGAACTACAGATCCTGTCCAGATAGCAACCGAATAGAAGTTGAATAGCAGCCGGCGCGGCTTGAATTTGTATGTCCGAATCATCATCCCTCAAAAGACTCCGATTCTTTACCGGAAGGTTACTCACGGCCGCAGATTTCACGCTCGATCAAAATTACCTTCGCGAGAAACTAAAAAGGCACAACCGCAGTCTTCATGGCTTTGGCATAGTTTCCGGGCTGGAAGTTTCTGCCAGTGCGGGACAGATCAGTGTGGCGCCAGGTATCGCTTTGGATTGCGAAGGTAATGAGATTGTTGTTTGTGAGAAGCAGGTGCTGTCGGCGCTCGCGGCCGTTGAAAGCTGGCACGCGGCTTACGTGAACATTCGCTTTGCCGAAGAGGAGGGCGATTTCATTCCAGTAGTAGGAGACGACGCAGAAACATCGGCGCCTTCGACCTTAAGAGAGAGTTTCGAAATCATCCTGGCTCAGGAAAACTGCAATCGTGGTCACCGGCATGTCCGGGCGCGTTGGCAGGCATGTGGAAAGCCTCACGCATTAACGATTGCGAAACTAAGACGCGGCGCGGAAGCGTGGCGAGTCGACCGCCGATATCGCGCGCTCGCAATAAAATGAGGGTTTGCGATTATTCGCTTTCAAATGGCTTAATCTCTATAATTCTCCCTTCTGTTAACTCGAGTCTCCCCGAGATCAGCTTCATCTGTCTCAGCAAAATGGCTCTCGTTCGCCCAATCGTCAGAAACGTTTTTTTCTCGGCTGCCTTGCTGAGTTGTATATGTTTTTCCCTGGTCTTCCCCTTGTCGCTCCAGGCGCAGCGGCAACCGGGTTGGGAGTGGCAAAATCCACTGCCGCAGGGGAACACGATTAACGCGATCAAGTTTTCCGCGGACAAGAAAAGCGGTTGGGCCGTCGGAACCAACGGGGCGATTCTTCGCTCCCGCAACGGTGGCTTTTCCTGGGAGGAGCAACTCTCCCCCGTGAACATCACGCTCTACGGCCTTTACGTTAAGGACAAGGCGCGCGCAGTTATTTCCGGCGCCAGCGGCTTGATTCTCACAACCGCTAACGGCGGCCGAAAGTGGGTCGCCAGAACAACCGGCACTCGAGACCATCTTTTTTGCCTGACGTTCGCACCCGAAGATCCACTGCACGGGTGGGCCGCCGGCAGTTTTGGTTCGATCATCGCCACCACTGACGGCGGCTTAACCTGGAAAGTTCAGAACACACACACCACTGCTCATCTGTTCTCAATAGCATTTCGCGATGCGAAGACCGGCATCGCAGTGGGCGCGCGCGGCACGCTGCTGGTAACTAATAATGGCGGCGCGGAATGGAAACTGCACAGCGGCCTGAGCAACGTCTTACTGACGGGAGTCGCCTTTGCTTCTGCGAAGCGCGCGGTAGTGGTCGGATATCAGGGGACCATACTTAATAGCGACGACGACGGCGTGACCTGGACACCCTTGAATGCGCTGGTGACGACCGACCTGTTTTCGGTTTTCTTCACTGATGAAACTCACGGCTGGGCTTCGGGAGATAGTGGGGTGGTGCTCACAACTGGCGATGGCGGAACAATCTGGTTACCGGTCAACGTTCGCACGAGTCCTAAACTGACCACGGTGCACTTCGCCGATGAGTCGGTTGGTTGGGCGGCCGGCGCCGACGGCCTGGTCGTGCGCACTGATGACGGCGGACTTTCCTGGCGCCGTTTGACCGAGGGCGGCCGCGAAGACCTCTCTCATATTTTCTTTCTTGATAACTCTCACGGTTGGGCGGTCGGCTCGCGTGGCAAAATTCTCTTCACCAGTTCGGGCGGGAAAAATTGGACAGTGCGTCCCTCAGGAACCACCAATCGCTTGAATTCGATCCAGTTCATAGATCAAAAAAGCGGGGTCGCCGTAGGCGATCACGGAACAATACTTCGCTCCCTAAACGGCGGCGTGACCTGGGCGCCAGTGTCGGTAGAAGCAACCGAAGATCTTTTTGGCGTCTACTTTGTATCACCCGAACGTGGTTGGGTTGTGGGAGCGCGCGGAGTCATTTTGCATACCGAGGATACGGGACAAACGTGGCACGTCCAACGCGCCAACACGATGAGCTGGCTCGAAGATGTCAGCTTCACCGATCAGCAACATGGAGTTGCCGTAGGTTCCAATGGAACAATCCTGCGCACAGAAGACGGCGGCGAGACGTGGAAACGCGTTGATAAAAACCTGAAGGAGTGGCTTTATGCCCTGGCCTTTGCCGACGGCCAGCGAGGCTACGTTGTCGGTGGACACGGAATTATCCTGCGCACGGATGATGGTGGCGCAACCTGGAAAGATGTCGAAAGCGGATTAAGCTCTAATCTATTCGCATTGGGTGTTGTCGGGCGCGACGACGTTCTTGTAACCGGCGAACAGGGAAGAATAATTCACACTAAAGACGGCGGAGCCACCTGGCAAATCCAACCAACGATTACCGGCTCGCCTCTTTTTTCCGTTGCCTATCGCGGTGGCAACAACGTCTGGGTCGTGGGTCGCGGCGGTGCCATCCTGCGGCGCACCGAACCGATTGCTACGGTTCGCATTCCAACTCCGAAGTTACCGCCCGCGCTTCGCGGTGGTCCTCCAAAGCTGCAACCGCAGAACGTTCAAACTACACTTGACGATTGGGAGATACCGCGTGCTGTTCCACCGGACAAAAAACGAGCCCGGCCCTGACGTCATCCTGATCCCGTCAATCACAAACCAGCTTAAGAGTGATTTTTGTTTAAGACAGTGCCACCTGGCGCGATTGCGGAGTATTCAATTCTCCTGGTCAACAGAAGATACGGTCGAACGATCAATGAGGCGCGCTGCCAGTGCGACTACTTCCTGATAGACGTCGTCGTTGCAAAGGATTTCCATCTCGCGACTGAACAACTGCGCCGCGGTGCGGTTTCTCACCGGCAACACCCGTCCGCGCTGCGTGGTTGGTCCCAGCTTCGCCTCCGTTATTAGATGAAGATTGTCCGCGCTGCGCCCGACGGTGAAGGTGGGTTGTTGTTCCGCGGCGGAACGCAAAGTTACCTGCGCGAGTCGGCCAGGCTTTCGCTCGCCGCGCTCGACCCGGTTCAGTTCCAAGTTGATGACAGCTGCGCCGGAATTCGTCCGTTTGCCAGCAAACTTAAAAGCCAGTGTTCCGTCAGTCTCCTGTGAAGGGTGTTCATTAAGAAGAGTCCAGCCGAGGCGGCTTGCCAGCCAGCCGGCGATAAGCAAAGCCTGCGGCGCTACCTGTGTGGGCGCCAGCTCCGGCGCGACGTAATCGATCTGCACCTGATCGATTTGCTCGAGTAGCGGCTGATACGCAGGCACGTCGTAAAAATCTGCCAGCAACGAACGCCACCACGTGAGCCTGGCCCAGTTGAGATCGCTAATTCCGCATTCCTCCGCGCCTTCCTGCGCGAAGACTTTATCTATTTCGAGAAGCTCTCTTAACGGATCTGCAAATTCGGCGGAGTCGATAACCAGGCGATGCGCCGCTTCGGTTAAGGTCGAGAAAACTTTGTCGGTGCTGCGTAGGGCGTCTCGCCACCAAAGAAAGGTCGAGAGGTCGGAAACCAGCAACGGCAGGGCGGCGCTGGGAAGTTCAGCAATGAATTTGCCATGAGCCTTCAATGTCACTTGCTCGCAGCAAAGGCGTTTTTCCCCGGTACGCTTGTCGGTCTGAAAAAACGAAGCCACATACATCTCGATGTCGGCGTCCGCTCCGTGGCGATCACCCAACATCAGCAGCACGCGGCTGGGATGGATTGCAGTCAACTCCCGCATCATCTGATCTACGTCGTCCAATAATGCGTCATTCGCAACAAATACCAGCAAGTTTGCCACCCGCGCGCGTAGCACGGCCGCGTCGACGTCTGCACTGCCGTCGCCGGTAGTTTGTTGCCAGAGTTCGGCAAGTTGCCGCTCGACAACTTCTACGTCGAGAGTTTTCTCAAGTTGAATTTGTTGCATAAAAGCTTATTCTTGGCCTTTGGTCTTTGATACGGACTTTTCGACTTTTCGCTGAGTTCGAAGCGCAAAGACCAAAGCCCCAAGACCCAAGACGAATTCGTGAACGGGCTAGAGTTTCCGCCACTTTCTTCCGTCTCGTTCTATCAAAGCAAACGCCGCTTGCGGTCCCCATGATCCAGCCTCGTAGTTGGGAAAATCCGGCGCCGGTTTCTTCCAGGCTTCGAGTATCGGGTCCACGATTTCCCAGCCGCGCTCGACCATGTCGCGGCGCGCATAAAGAGTTGAATCGCCCAACATGCAATCGAGCAACAGGCGCTCGTAGGCTTCCGGAGGCTTCACGCCAAATGACGAGCCGTAGCGGAAGTCCATGTTCACCGGACGGATACGCATCGCCTGTCCGGGCAGCTTTGCCGCAAAGCGCAACGTGATTCCTTCGTTTGGCTGGATTCGAATCAATAACACGTTTGGTTGGAGCGGCGAATCAGTCTCGGTGAACAGCCGATGCGGTACGTCCTTAAACTGAATCGCAATCTCGGTAACGTGTTTCTGCAAACGTTTTCCCGAGCGCAAGTAAAAAGGAACGCCGGCCCAACGCCAATTATCAAAACATAACTTGAGGGCCGCAAACGTTTCCGTAGAAGAATTCGGATCCACGCCCGGCTCTTCGCGATAACCCGGCACTGTATCCCCCAGCACCGTGCCTGGACCATACTGCCCACGCACCGCAAACTCATCGACCCGATCCGCAGGAAGCGGACGCACTGAGCGCAT
>DIYZ01000018.1 GCA_002427845.1 Chloracidobacterium sp. UBA6041
GCTTAGATCTACTTTCTAGGGGCAAGGACCCGCGCTGCGAAACCCTTCGGAGCACATTCCCTTTCTTTTTCTTTTTGTCCAAAATCGTCCATTCAAGGTCGGCGATCACTTCGGAAGGAAGTTGTAGCGTTGCAGACTTGAGATTCTCACGAAGATGTTCGACTGAAGATGTGCCGGGTATCAGCAGGATGTTGGACGAGCGCTGAAGAAGCCACGCAAGAGCGACCTGCATAGGCGTCGCTTGCAGTGACGTTGCTGCTGCTTCTAGCTTCGACGACTGTAAGGGACTGAACCCTCCCAGTGGAAAGAACGGCACATAAGCGATCCCTTGCCGTGCGAGGTCATTGATGAAGTCATCATCGTCCCGGTGCGCGACGTTGTACAGGTTCTGCACGCAGACTATCTCTGTAATTCTCTGGGCCTCAGCCAACTGCTCGGCGCTGACGTTACTCAGACCGAGATGACCAATCAGTCCTTCACGCTTGAGTTCAGCTAGTACGGTCAGCGGTTCTGCGATGGATCCCTCCGACGGCCCCATAACTCCGCCAACTCGGAGATTGACGACGTCGAGCTTGTCTAACCCGAGATTTCGGAGGTTGTCATGCACGGCATCGATCAGCTCTTGACGCGAAAGCGCCTGAAGCCAGGACTTGTCATCACCCCGACGAGCGCCAACCTTGGTGACGATCACCAGGTCATCCGGATAGGGATGGAGGGCCTGCTTAATAATCTGATTCGTTACATGCGGGCCGTAAAAGTCGCTGGTGTCGATATGATTGACGCCGGCTGTAACCGCTTCTCGCAGAACTGCGATCGCACCGTCAACGTCACGCGGTGGTCCCCAGACTCCGGGACCGGCAAGTTGCATCGCGCCATAGCCCATGCGGTTCAGTGTTACCGAAGTGCCGGGGAGCGTGAAGCTGCCGCCAAGATCCGTCCGTTTCGTCATTTCGGTTTCTCCTCGAGGTTGTGGTACCTGTAAATCGTTTGGGGTGTCCGGTTGCCAATGTCACTTTCGCTCGTTTCATACCGATAAGTAAATAACTATTGTCAGGTTCCTGTCCATAGCCTTGAGGTTTATGCGGTACACAATGCCTAGGGAGTGCGACATCGGTCTGACTCCAAGCCCCGATTGACATCTGCCTTACTCTGAAGTATCTTGATGTCAAGGTACATATGAGAGCAATGAGCAAAGACAAGTCGGAATCGTTGACGGGCGGAAGTGGCGTACACGTCTTCCTGGTGTTGTGGAAGGCGGCGCGGGCGGTTGAGTCCTATGCGGAAAAGAGCATCACCGACTTGGAGATGTGCGGTAGTGATTTTGCCGTGCTGGAGGCATTGCTGCACAAAGGACCGCTTCCGGTAAACGAGATCGGTAAAAAGATTCTGTTGACGAGCGGCTCGATTACGGTGGCCATTGACCGCCTGGAAAAGAGGGGATTAGTTGAGCGGCGGGCCCACGGCACGGACCGGCGGGCGAGGATCGTTCACTTAACGATGGAAGGCAAGAAGCTAATCACGCGCATTTATGGGAAACACGCCGGTGACATGGAAAAGCTCGCGGCTGTTTCCCTGACAAAAGCGGAACGCAAGACCCTTATCAGCCTGCTGAAAAAAATTGGTTACAAGGCCGCAACGCAGAGTGAAGCGGACGCTGCGTGATTCGAAACAAAATACAAGTTTTAAAGAGGTGAGATTTATGTCGATGGTGAAAGAAGCATTGAGAACTGAAGAGACAAGAACAAATGAAGGACGGACGGTCGCGGGAATCGTCAACAGTATTGAGACTTTGGAGGGAGGGGGATTTCTGGTGCGCCGGCCGTTTCCCAAGGCATCGTTTTCAGACTTTGATCCGTTTCTGTTGCTTGATGAGATGGGGCCGATGGATGTTGCACCCGGCGAAGCGAAAGGCGCACCCGATCATCCGCATCGCGGATTCGAGACGGTGACGTACCTGCTGTCGGGCGACATGCAGCACAAGGATTCCGGCGGACATGCCGGACGTCTTGCCGCGTTACCAATTCCCAGCTCGCGAATTCCCAAAGCTACATCGGGGGACGGGCTGGTCTCGGTGAGCGTCATCGCCGGAGAAGCGATGGGAGAGAAAGCCGTCATTGAGACGCGCACGCCAATCATCTACTTGCATTACCGGCTCGAGCCGGGAGGAGTGGCAACCCAACAAGTGCCGCATGACTACAACGCCTTTGCTTACGTTGTTGACGGAGCAGGATTGTTCGGAGCAGAGGGCGAGCGTGGCTCGGACGGGCAGATGGTGATGTTCGCTCCGGATGGCGACGAAGTGAGAATCGAAAGTCCAGCAGATGCAAAAGCAACGCTGGAGGTATTGGTCATCGCTGGTGCGCCACTGAATGAACCAATCGCGCGCTATGGACCGTTCGTGATGAACACAGAGGCAGAAATCCATCAGGCGTTTGAAGATTACCGTAGGGGCCGGATGGGCGCGATTAACTCTTGATGATCGAATTGCAGGTGGAAGGAGTGGCAAAAATGTTATCCAACGATAAAAAACTGATCGCCGTGATCGGCGCAACGGGACAGCAGGGAGGCGGAGTCGTACGTGCCCTGCAAGCCCGCGGACAATTCAAGGTGCGAGCACTGACTCGCAATCCAGACAAGCATCGGGAACTCGCTGAGGAAGTCATCGAAGCAGATTTGAACCGCCCCGAAACCCTCGCCGCTGCATTCAAAGGGGCACATGGCGTATTTCTCGTCACTACTTCTTCGTTAGAAGGAACCGACGAGCGCAAGCAGGGAACCGCCGCGGTTAAGGCTGCCAGTGATGCCGGCGTCAAACACGTAGTCTGGTCCACGCTGCCTGACGTCGAAGCGATCAGCGGCAGCAGGTTCTACGTTCCGCACTTTACGAACAAGGCCAAGGTCGATCGGATAGTCAAGGAAGCGGGGTTTGCGAATCATACCTTCTCCATCGCGCCGTTCTTCTACCAGAACCTCGCAGGCGCCATGGCTCCGCAACAGCAGGCAGACGGATCCATGGGCTGGGCGCTCCCGCTCGATCCGAGTGTGCGTTGCATTCACATGGGTGACATTCGCGAACTCGGCACCATCGTCGCTGGAGCGTTCGCGCACCCAGATCAGGCCGGCCATGGCGAGTATCTGCCCCTCGTCGGTGATTTCATGAGCTTCAATGAGATCGTCGACGTGCTTAATCGACAGGGTCACAACTTCTCATTCACGCAGGTCCCGGCCGACGTCTTCGCCACTCTCTTCCCTGGAGCTGCGGAGATCGCCGCGATGTTCAGGTACTTCGAAGCGCATACCTACTTGGGTTCGGATTCGTCCGACCGAATTGCGCTCGCAAACAAAATAGCAGGCAAGCAACCGACCCGGTTTTCGACCTGGGCTCGAGAGAATTTTCCAATATAGCCTAACGCCACTGGCGGCGTATTACACTGAAATTGGCAAGGCTTTTGAAACTATCGAAAGGAACGCAAAATGAAAATAGTAACCTTGATTGCGCGGCTCTTACTTGGGCTGATCTTTGTTGTCTTCGGCCTTAATGGTTTCTTGAATTTCATCAAGGGGCCGATGCCTTCGGGATTAGCAGCCCAGTTTGTCGGCGCACTCGTACTGTCTCATTACTTTTGGGTAGTCGCTGCGATACAAGTCGCAGGCGGTGTGCTGCTGCTTGTGAATCGATATGTGCCGCTCGCGCTTGTACTTCTTGGGCCGGTAATCGTGAACATCATTTGTTATCACGTGTTCCTGAATCCGAGCGGAGCCGTACCGGCGGCGGTAGTAACAGTCCTGTGGTTGATTGTTTTCTACGGTAAGCGGCAATACTTCTCTGGGATATTTGTCCAACGTACATGAGGTTTAGAGGGAGAGTGAAAGATGGCCAAATGGACTTTCGAGCCTGGGCACACGGCGGCGGAGTTTCGCGCCCGGCACATGATGGTGACCTACGTCCGAGGACACTTCAAGGATGTTCACGGCTCGCTGGAGTTTGATCCGGAGAACCCGCGCAACTCTTCGGTTGAAGTGAACATCGATGCTCGGAAAATTTGGACCGGCGTAAAGGAACGCGACGACCATTTGCGGAGCGCGGACTTTCTTAATGTCGAGCACCATCCTGAGATTAGCTTCAAGGGTAATCAGGTAGAAATAAAAGGCGAGCATGACTATGCCGTGACCGGCGATCTGACAATTCGCGGAGTGACTCGGCAAGTCTGCTTAAACGTGAGCTACCTGGGACAGTGGCAGACGCCCTGGTGGGAAGACGGAGTTAACAAAGGTCCGAAGACACGCGCTGGTTTTGTGGCTACTACGAAGATCAATCGCCAGGACTTTGGTGTGAGCTGGCAGGATACGATGGATCGCGGCGGTATCGTAGTGGGCAATGAAATAGACATTACCATCGATGCGGAAGCGATTCTGGGAGACACTTGATTCTTCAGGAACAATGTTGATGTTCAAATCGATTCCAGAGGAGGACTCGTACATGAATCCTTCATATGTGCTGCTTCTGGCGTTTCTCATTGGTGTAATCGGGGGATTGCGTACGATGACCGCGCCGGCCGTCGTGGCCTGGGCCGCGAACCGGCACTGGCTCAATCTAGACAACTCGCCGCTCGCCTTAATCGGGTCGCTTGGTGCCGTCCTTGCCTTTACCCTGGGTGCTCTAGGTGAATTGGTCATCGACAAACTTCCTTCGACCCCAAACCGCACACGACTTCTCGGACTCGTTGGCCGCAGTGTGCTCGGCGGTCTGTCTGGCGCTGCTGTCGCTGTTGCCGGGTCGCAGTCGATCGCACTCGGCATCGTTCTCGGTGTGGCCGGCGCGATCGCCGGCGCGTTTGCGGGCTACGAGGTTCGCAAACGCCTGGTGCGCGCGCTCAAGGTTCCGGACTTCGTCCTCGCTCTGCTTGAAGACGCAGTCGCGATTGGTGGAGGCCTCTTAATTGTGTCGCGGTTCTAAGCGCGCAACTCGAACAGTTCTGAATGGATTTGTTGAGTTTCGTTCAGGAGTGAGTGCGCAATCAACATTACCAAAATCTAGTACTCCGCAAACGCTCCTCCGGCACTGTCGCAGTCAATGCTTAAGCCGATGCTGCTTGCTCACCTTTGAAAAACGCCAGCAGGTCGGCATTGATCACGTCTGCATTCGTAGTTGGCATGCCGTGCGGGAAACCCTTGTAGGTTTTCAATAGCGCGCCCTTCACCAACTTGGCGCTCAGCGGCGCGGAGTCAGCATAAGGAACGATCTGGTCATCATCGCCATGCATTACCAAAGTCGGCACCGAGATCTTCTTCAGGTCCTCGGTAAAGTCCGTCTGCGAGAAAGCCACGATGCCATCATAGTGCGCCTTGGCACCGCCCATCATGCCCTGGCGCCACCAATTCTCGATCACACCTTGCGATACTTTCGCGCCCGGGCGGTTATAACCGTAAAACGGCCCAGTTGGCACATCCAGATAGAATTGCGCCCGGTTGGTGGCAACCTGCGCTTGAAAGTCGTCGAATACCTCTTTAGGTAGACCGCCGGGATTCGCGGGGGTCCTCACCATCAGCGGCGGCACCGCGCTGATGAGTACGGCCATAGCGACGCGGCTTTCGCCGTGGCGGGCTATGTAATGGGTGACTTCGCCGCCGCCGGTCGAGTGACCAACATGGATCGCGTTCTTTAAGTCGAGATGCGCCGTGAGTTCGGCGAGGTCATCGGCGTAGTGATCCATGTCATGTCCGGCGCCGGGTTGGCTCGATCGTCCGTGACCTCGCCGGTCATGCGCGATGACGCGATAGCCATGATTTAGGAAGAACATCATTTGGGTGTCCCAGTCGTCGGCTGACAGCGGCCAGCCGTGACTGAATACTATGGGTTGTCCTTCGCCCCAATCCTTGTAATAGATCTGCGTTCCATCTTTTGTCGTGATCGTAGGCATACGTCCTCCTCCCATCTCTCGCGCCATCTACACCATTGGGTTTCTGAAAACAGTTCCGCAACTCAGCTCGCTGCGGTTGCCGCAGCAGCCCCTTGTGCAGCTTGTTTGATGAGCGCGACCACCGCATTTGGTTGCGACACGTAGATTGCGTGACTGCCTGCTACCTCAACGACCGTCGATCCGGCTCGCTCAGACATGAAACGCTGAGCCGGCGGCGGAATCATTCTGTCTTCGGTCGCCAGTAGGTACCAGCTTGGCTTGCTCTTCCAGGCCGGCTCGCTGATCTCACCACCGAGTGCCTCAAGACCCCAGGGAACTTGAGAGTCCGCCATGAACGCGGCCTTTTCAGCCTCAACGTCGCCGGCAAACGAAGCTCGGAACTTAGACTTGTCGAGAAAAAGATAGCCGTCCCTCGGTGGCAGGATTGGCGGCACAGGTGCATCCGGCGGCGGATCTTTGATGAGCGAGTTCACCGACTCGCCTTTGTCTGGAGCAAAGGCAGTGATGTAGACAAGCCCGACAACCTGTGGATCGGTTCCGGCTTCGGTGATCACCGCGCCACCATAGGAGTGGCCCACCAGAATCACCGGGCCATCCTGTTCGTGAATAACGAGCTTCGTCGCCGCTACATCGCCAGTCAGCGAAAGGGTAGGATTCTGGACGATCGCGACATTGTAGTCATCCTTCTTCAGCAGGCTGTACACACTTTCCCAACCTGAACCGTCTACGAAGCCGCCGTGAACGAGAACGATGTTCTTTGTTGATTGAGTCATGATGTTTCCTTTCCTTTGTGTTCAGTCGTGTGCCATGGGTTTCTCGCTGGTGCGAACGCTTCCAGCTTCGGCGTTTTTCTGTCACTTTGCATCTTAATACCGCCTTTCTCAGAACGGAGCCCCAAACTGAGAGCATGAACGAGTGCGTTGGCCGCGATCGCGGGCTCGTGACCGGACAATCTCAAAATAATGATAATCGGATAAAGTATAAACCTGCTGTTCGCTGCTCGCTACTCCGAACAGAGAGGTGAAACAGGAGAGAATCTGAGTTCCGACGAGCGAGTGCGCCTCTTGCGTGACTGGGCATCTAGCCACAGTCCGAACTCGCCACTTCTTTCAAGTGAAGCAATTAATCGCGAGACCATTTACTCCGAACGTCGCTAATGGCAGTTCGGTCATGCAGTGACAAATTCTTTAGGATGTCTCGGGTTGCAATGCAAATCTTGCACGCAGATATGCTTCATCGCATGAACCGCTGAGTTGAAGGCGGTCATGATTGATCCACCCTTTTTACCGACAACTAGATCACCAATCAGGTAAAGACCTGGTACATTTGTCGCGCCAGCCCCATCGAATATCGGACCCTGATCATTAAAGGCGATTCCCAAAGTCCGCAGAAAATTTGCCGGCGTGGTACCGCCAAGCGCGTATATCACTCGTTCAAATGTGCGCGCTGGAAACTTAGGTTCATTGAACACAACACGAGGGCGTCCTGTTTCATCCTCGACCTGTTTGATATTCAGTGATTTCAACCAAATGGAGGGCGCAACGGAGTTAACTCCGTTGCGGTGGTCCAAGGTCAAACGATGATCACCTGTAATGAGGGGAAGATGAGGGGGATACGTTTTCACACCAAGCCGGACGTAGCTTGCTTTGACGGCTGAAACGTCGGTAAATAGTACTTGGTAACGCGTAGTAAAATGAGGTAAGCACCCCCCGAATCGGGCTTAAAATCCGGTGTTCCGTCGGCCTGACGCCGCAGCCGCCGCGAAGCTGTTCATTGTTGCCGCCGGTCCAGCCGAACAGATCGAACGCTGCCGGCCACTTTTTGACGCGATTGGGCAGAAGACTTTCATCGCTGGCGAGGAGGCCCACGCTGCCAACGTGATCAAGTTAGGGGGTAATTTCCTTATCACTACTGTGATCGAAAGTTTGGCCGAAGCCTTTGCGTTTGGACGCAAGTTCGGAGTTGACCCGCATGCCTTTCTGGACATTCTCACGAACTCTCTATTCACTGCACCCGTCTACCGAAATTACGGGAGCATGATCGCAGCGGACAACTTTGAAAGCCGTCA
Organism: Chloracidobacterium sp. UBA6041; assembly: GCA_002427845.1. Classification (GTDB taxonomy): domain Bacteria; phylum Acidobacteriota; class Blastocatellia; order Pyrinomonadales; family Pyrinomonadaceae; genus PSRF01. Next base: position 7,990 of record DIYZ01000018.1, read on the forward strand.
ACGGAGTGCCCAATTGGCAGATGGCGTCTACGCGAAAGGGTTCGCGATAACCCTGTACATGCCTGTGGAAGTTATACGCCGCCGCCTGGGCTACGAAAAGGAAAGGTATTCAAATGAGGGAGTAATTAGCTCGGAGTGGCAACTCGAGAACGACACCTGGCGCCTTGTAATCGAGTCGGATGGAGTCGGAAGTGTAAAGTCCATTTTTCTCATGGCCTTCAGGCAAATGCGCGCGGACTCTTCAATTTTCGTCATCGTAGATGGCAGGTCAACTTCATCGTGGAGCATTGCCGTGGCGCGTGTTAAGGCGTCCGGTGGCATCTGACTTGTCAGAAGGTTATATAGGGTTGCGGCCAAGGCGTAGAGATCGCTGAAGGTTCAAACAGTGTGCTGCAAACTAGATGCTGGTACTGTGGCATGCGGTTCGGTGTGCGTATAGAGGGACTGAACGATCACCAACGTGCCAGCGGGGCCAAGATTGATTCTCCCGAAAACCAGCGGCAGCCGTCGGAAGTGAAGGCCGTGACAGTTCAGGTGACGCCCGAGCAGGCAGAAAAACTTGTGCTCGCCGCAAATGAGGGCAAGCTGCAAGTCGTGATGCGCAACTACGGCGAACAGTAGTATCAAGGCACGGCGTAAGCGCTTGCAGCGGACCGGAATCAGCATGCCTCTTCTCGGCAGCTTGCCGGTACGATGCAGTTGTCGCTCGCTGCAGAAGCGCACCGTTAGGCGCTAACCTGTTAGTGAAGGATCAACAAAGTTATGAGGCCCTTTCTAATTCCCACCTTGCTAATCATTCTGATCATCTCTCCCATCTCATATGCAGAGAACAAACTTGCACTTCAAGACGCTTCAACCCACACTAAAACGACATCCACGAACAAAGCCCGATCAGGGTTTTATCTCGAAATCAAAAGATCATATGTACGTGCATATTCAGGATGGCAGAAGAAAACCATCACCTTACTAAGATCCAAAGGCTTTAAGGCATTCAACGGCAATCCAAAGAATCAGATTAGTGCTGACAATATATTGAGCATGGAATCCATGGAGCAAACCTCTAAACCCATATTAATTATTAGTCCTGTCTATGTAGGTCCCTTCAAGTCTAGAAAGGTAGCCGAACACATGATTCCAAAGCTTCTTTCGGCGCTTAAACCTCTGATAGATGAAGAAAAGAAGAATGATGGGCTCAATAACAGGTATCTGTTTTTAGTAGGCGTAGTGAGGGTAACATAGTCGCACTTGGCCCTTTACATTTGAGCGCCTAACAACTCTGTAAAAAAAAATTTCGCGAAATTCTGCCTGTGAGAAATGAAGCGTCTCCTAATTGGATACGATCAGGATTCTGTTGAAGCCACGTCCGCATAGGAGCGACCGCGACGGTACCGTCAGGATTCTTGGACACAATATAGTTTTTGCGTTTAGCCATGGGTTCTTCTATTCAAGCAGCGCCTCCCTTTTTCTTTTTTTAGCTGAAATTCGTCCATTTGCACTGCCACTTCGACTCTTTCCTAAGGCTCTCGCTGTGCTGAATTTTTTCCAGGCGGGCCATACGGCGCTTCCACCATCGCTAAAAGAACTTCGTTTTGAATACCCTTATGCTTCAGCTCTGCCAAAACCGAAGGCGTCGTATCAAAGTTGCACCGGGAAACCTTTATTTTTGCGATGATGATCTCGGAAGAGATGCCCGCCGCCACCATCTCCACGACCTCCTTATTTGTCAGTCTTGGCAGATCTTCACTCGCTTTGTCCTGCGCCGCCACACAGAGGGGAAAAAACAAGGGACAGGCAAAGACGGCCACGGAAAGAAGGACGCGCTTCATGGCAAACACTCCTTAATTGAGAATAATGAAAGCTTCACCTGAAAGGCCGCTTCGGCCCGATTTCTTGCTAGAGACTTTTGAGCGCGGGAGATCCCGCTTTTCAACATCTCCACCACGTCTTTGTTGCTCATTGCAGAGGTGGGCAGTGAGGACTGCTGCAAGCCTTGCCGTCACCAGAGATGCTCAACATCACAAGCGCAACAACAACAGTGGACCGGCCGCGTGCGTCATGGCCTGTTGTCCTCGATAGGAGCCTTACCCTTTAGCGACGTATCGCCGTGGACAAAGACTTCAAAGCGTTTTCCCGCAGGAACAACGGCATTCTTTCCATGTTTGAAAGCCCAGAGTGGGGC
>DIYZ01000055.1:0-3529 GCA_002427845.1 Chloracidobacterium sp. UBA6041
GCCGGTGACGTAGCGGCTGAAGAAGCGATCTCTGTCGAAATGGCAGATTCAATGGCCACTTTGGAGCAAAAAAAGAAAAAAGAGCGCGGTAAACGAGTTTTCCGGCGCTAGTCCAAGCGAAGCAGTTGCTTGGCGAGCCGATCTTCATAGGTCTTGACAAGGCAAATGACCTCCCTCACGAGCCAATTCAAAGGCGGGAACTCGTGCGGACGCTGAAAACCTATGTCAGCCGTCGGAGCATGTTCCCTTTCTTTTTCTTTTTATCCAAAATCGTCCATTTCCTCATCGAAATCGACAGAGACTCGGAGGTCAGCCGCAACAGCAATTGGGTTTGAAGTCTGCCTGGTAGCAAGGTAGATAAGAGAATCTGGCTAACGGCAGGACGAGACTTGCCGTTAGCCAGGCGGCCGAGCCGCAGCGACCTCGGGCTCTCACCGTCCGAAGCGCCCGCGATATTCGCCTGAAACGATGAACGCCTTGACCATCTCGGCGCTAACGTAGTTGCCACCGAAGCTGTTCAGCTTAGTGAGCCAGAAGTTAAAGCCGTCGAGATTTCCATCCGGTGCGTCATCAGGGTTGCGGCGCAGGTAGCCGAAATATTCAGCCAGCACGAATGCGCGATTCCGCTCGCGCGTAGTGAGGGCGCTGCTCTCGGCAATGCGCCGCAACACGCGGCTGCGCGCCCCACCGTCCGCATTATTGAATTCGTCGATTGCTGCCTGCCGATCTGCCGTCGAAGGCGTGATCCCGGCATGCGCGTACAAAGCATCGACGTAGTCCGCGGGAGATAGAGTCACTGGATAGAGGCCCAGGAACTCTGGACGGTTGACGAAATCAGTGAGGAACGTTTGTTTGTTTGTTTCCAATTGCTGCTCCCATCCGGTCTGTCCCACGACCAGTCCGTTCCCCATCTCCTGAGTGTCGCGAATGAACTCGACATACCGCGGCATCTGGTTAGACCTGTTCAGTGCGGCATTGTAGAGCCGGTGGACAAAGAAGCCTGTGTTCTGAAATTCGATCGAGAGGAAGAAGGCTGCGCTCGTATCAATGCGCTTCACTTCGCGGCAAGCGGCGTTCGTTCCGCACGACTCGATGTTGTTGGTCCAGAAATCCCAGCCGGATTGATCAGGTTCGCGTCCAAGGAAGTCGAGATAGTGCTGACGAACAAAGAAGCGCGTGTCGTCAGCAGGATTTACTGTTGAGTCGGCTGCGTCGTTGTTGTTGATCGTAATCGTGGCCATGTTCGGCATTTGAATAGCGCCGCCTACTGCATTGCCAATGATCAGATTGAAAGACCGCTGCGCGCCGGAACCCGGACCGAAGCCATTGTCGATTAGTGGGATGTTCACAGTCTTTTGCGTTTCACCCGGATTGAAGGTCGCGGCGCCGTAAACCAGCATGAAGTCCGTCTTCTCAGTCGCAGTGCCGGGACTCGTTGCATAGTTCACAGTCACAGTCGTCGTAGTATCACCGGTACGAGTCAGCGTGACAGTCGCACGTCCCGCGCCTTCGTCAACTGTAATGTTGTTGGAGGCAAACTTCACGACCGCAGGGTTAGCGACCACGGTGAAGAGGAGTCCCTGCAAATCCTGAATACGCGGATTGCTGGTTTGATCGAAAGTGATGTTGAGCGTCCCGGTCATCGTCCCATCGCGATTCGTAGTGATGTCGACTGTCGGCGCATTGCCGCCGCTGGAGCTGGCCACGAACCAACCCTTGCTGCCGTCTTGTAAATCGGCGGCAGTGAAAATCGGAGGGGAGTTCGCGGGATTCACAAACAGTGCGTCGTCTGGTCGTGCAGCATTTCCGCCTCCCTGAGCAACAAGGTTGCCGCCCCCCTGAGCAACAATGTTGCCGCCCCCCTGAGCGACGATGTTGCCGCCTCCCTGAGCGACGATGTTGCCGCCTCCCTGAGCGACGATACTGCCACCATCATGTGAAACTACGTTGCCACCGCCAGCAGCGACGATACTGCCACCATCATGTGAAACTACGTTGCCACCACCCTGCGCGATTAGGATAGCGCCTAGGTGGGCGAGATCTGCGGTTGTGGGAATCGGAAAACTCTGTTGAACTGTAATGCTGCCATTTTGAATTGCTTGCTGCGGATTGATGGCGAAAGCATCGTGCATTAGCTGATTCAGTGCCGCTTGACCGTTCCCATATTTTGTGCACTGATCAAGATTGAGTCCTAGCACTTTACAGTACGCACTAATCTGAAACCACGTGGGCGTCACGGTTGAAGGTCCGCCCGTTGTTCCGTCGTTTACGAAGCTTAGGCATGTCTCCTCACCAAATTTATTTATGCCAGGAACATTGCCGCAAACTGTTTGGGTTTGGCCCAACGGAACTGTCGCGTTCTTTAGTTGAATCACATTCAGGAGCGCGACGTTCGCAGCAACAGCATACGTCCCGGGTAGGAGGGATTCTATGGTCGCAGCTTCTCGCGCCGCGGCCGCGGTAGCGGAAGACAAGAAGGTCAAAACCTGGGTCGTGGCAAGGTCTGCGATTGTCAAAGGTGGATTTGGTGGAATGTGAGCAACCAGTGTGGTGCTGTTGATGAAGTCCGTCTCTCCATTTATTGGGTTGCCGTTGTTGTCAAAGCCTTTCAGTATGTCTCCCCTGATATAGACCGCAGAGTTCGTGGTGAAGTTCGTCCCTTTCACGGTGATGACGGTGAACCCGCCGGCATCTACATACTGTGTACAGAGGAGAGTAGGATCCGAGTCAGACGTACACACGTTTGCGTTGTCAGCCGGATTGTGTATTGGATCGCAGTTCGGCTTTTCTCCAGCGCAGATCGCGGTCACCGCCGCCGCTGGGGGCGCAGGCAGGATCGGCATATGGTTCCATCCTAACGACAGATCCCCAGCCGCACCCAGGAAGCCGTCAACGGCGATGTAGTACGTCTTATTACCAACGGCGTCGAAATGCACTTTGCTCCACGTCTCGGCCGGAGATACGTCATCGTTGCTCACTACGGGAGTGAAGTACCCGTTCTCAAACGTGTACACCGCCAGCAAAGTATTGAACTTGCTTGTGGTCGTGAAAAAATCCACGGGACCATCGGAAGGTGCGGTCCATTTGTACCAGATCGACGAATCACCAAATTGTCCGGCATGCATTGGTTCAGGTTGATGAGGGTTTTGTATGCCAATGCAAGCCGTCACACTACAGAGATCGAGATCAGATTGGCGCGTGGCGCCGAAGTTGTTACCCGCGGTCGTTCCTATATCGTTAAAGATCGTCACGGCATTAGCAATGTCATCGTTCGTAGGCCTGGGCAACGTGCCTAAAGAGACGGTGATTTGCGCGGTGTTATCACTCGCATTCGCATCGGTCTGAATCGACGAGACAGTGAAGGCCGCGTGGCCGGCGTTGGGATCGGACGCCTTGCGGAAGAACACAATGATATCAATCGTTGCGTCTTCGCCTGGTCCAAGATTGCCGGTGGTGCAGATCACTTTCACATTATCCGACGTACACCCAAATGCTTTACTGGTGGGCGACACGCCGCCACTGTCATAGA
>DIYZ01000055.1:3776-4324 GCA_002427845.1 Chloracidobacterium sp. UBA6041
CGTGCCGTTGTTGATGATGCGAACTGTGTACACGATCTTTTGCTTTTCGGTCGCCGGACTCGGAAGAGCTGCGAGGTTGACGATCGAGAGATCCACCGCTGGCGTTTGACTGACAGTCGTGCTTGCTGTCGCCGTGGTGTTATCGTCAAAAGTGACCGTGACGGTGAATTGCGCTCCCTGAACGAAGGATCTTGAGTTTGCATCATTCGAGGCAAAGAGCTTAAAGAGACCGGTGTTACCCACTGGGAAATTGACCGAGCCGTTGGTCTCATTTTCCAAAATATTATCGAGACCTCTGGCGACCCCGACGACCCAGATGGGGTTGTTGGGTATAGTATCCCAACTGTTTCCGCTCGGCCCCTGCAGAACAATCTGGGTGATGGACTTGAAATTAACGGGCACCGTCATGGTGAACGTTCCGTCTGGATCGCCGTCGGGGAGGATGCCCTTATCGTTTGGTGTTACTCGATCCCTCAGCCTGCCGTCGAAGGTGAGCGTAGCCGAAGGCGTGGGCGTCGGAGTCGGCGTTGGTGTTGGAGTTGGTGTTG
>DIYZ01000055.1:4514-13211 GCA_002427845.1 Chloracidobacterium sp. UBA6041
CGCCGCCGCCGCTCGTAATCAGCTTTTGACTGTTTGCCGAATTGGGGTTCCCGTCCGAAGGCATCACGAAGATTTCGTTGTCGCTGGTTTCAGGCCGCGAGCCTGATTCCCACGCGATCTGCAGCCCATCGGGAGAATAGGTCGGATTATGATCGTCAAAATTATCATTGGTGACGCGTTGCAGCTGGACACCCTGGCCATTCATCACATAAATGTCGGGCCGGAAGCCGAAGGAGGCGTCGCGGTCGCTCTCGAAAGCGATCTTCGTACCATCGGGCGACCAGTGCGGACGCCTGTTGTTATGGTTGAAGGTATTGGTTAGGTTCGTCTCCGTTGGGCTGGCCGTAGTGACCGTAAAGACCTGGTCACCATTACCGAAAGCTCTAGTGAAGGCGATCTTCGTACCATTGACCACCTGGCCGCCCACGATCACCGGCTGCCATGAAGGGTTGCTATCTGAATTTTGAGAGGTGAGCTGAACCTGGTTGCTGCCATCCAGGTTCATGATCGAAATGTTGCGCGACGAATCCTCGAAAGCGATCTTCGCTCCGTCGGGCGAAAAGACCGGTCCGTCTCCCTGTATGCCAGGCGCGATTTCTCGTTGGTTAGAACCGTCGGCATTCATCAGCCAAATCTCGCCCACACCAGCTGGTCTCACGAAGACGATTGTTTGGCCGTCGGGGGACCAGGCTGGAGCAAATCCGTCGCGCGAATCTGCTGCGTTGTCACACATTCCGAGACATGTATCCGAAAAAGGAACACTCGGATCAATGACGAAGACCTTCGTGATAAAGGAACCATTTACATTGACGTCTTTCGAGAAGACGATCTTGCCATTCGTCGCCAAGGGCGCCTGGGGATCAGATTTAACGGCATTCGCACCTTGTTCCTGCGCGGCTGGGGCCTTCGCAGTCGGAGTAGCGGTAAACCGTTCTGCACGGCTAATCGGTAGGTCGAATAACGCTATCCCACAAATGAATAGAGCCAAGGCAAGAACGACGAGTTTTGTGCGAGGTGTCAGATAATTCACGATTTTTCTCCCCTGATTGACATCCAGACTCCTCTGCTTAATGCGACTGAGGGCCAGCGCGCTGCGCGTTAACACGTTCACTGCCAGAGTCATTCCAAATGCCCGGCTCGAAGTCGTTTTCCTGTTAGAACTCATCGTCAGTATTCTCATTGTCGGTAGCCTCTTCGATTCAAGTCGTCTTCAAATGCTGTGCGTTTCAAGTTCTTCATAACTATCTCCTTAATTAATTCCCGAGTCCCGCCGTCAAGCAAGGGTCTAACATTTGAATCCCGGCGGCCCAGCATCTCCTTATGCCAAATGCACGCTTGTTATCCTTCTTCCGAGTTCTGAGGCGGACAGACCTCCTTTAGCCGCGACTCATGTGCTGATGAGCACGGACTTGGCAACTACCCGCCCGACCCCTGAGATTTTCTCCTTACTATCTATAAGGGCGTATTCCCGGGCCAAATCTTTCCACTTTCGGGGAATGTTTTTTGATAAAGGCGCCGAGCCGACCGGCGGCGGGATTGTAGGAAAGCGCTGGATCAGGTAGTCTTTATGCGTTTAGTGTAGATGACGGGCTCTTTGCCGCTTTCCCCCCGCACATGATCAAGGCTCCCATCGGGAAAACCTTAAAGCTCGTGTACGATGCGACTTTCTCCGGCGCTTGTTCGGGGAAAAAACGAGAGCGCGGTGCACTTACTAATGACCTCGCAAACAGGCGTGACCCAGTTATTGGCGGAGGCCAGTAGTGGCGATCAGGTGGCGGTGGACGCGCTCTTCGAGAGCGTCTACAACGAGCTGCGTCGCTTAGCCAAAGATCACCTCCGCGACGAGCGTCCGAACCACACACTCCAGGCCACCGCTCTCGTCCACGAAGCTTATCTCCGACTTGTCGGCGGACAACAGATCGAATGGCAGAATCGCGCTCAGTTCTTCAGTATTGCCGCCCAGGTTATGCGTCACATTCTGGTTGACCATGCGCGCAAGTATGCCGCGGGCAAGCGGGGCGGCGGGGAACGCAAACTCTCGCTTGATGAAGCCATCAGTTTTGCCGAGGAGCGTGACATTAACCTCATCGCCCTCGACGACGTCCTGAAGACGCTGGCCAGTCTCGACGAGGAGCAAAGTAAGATCGTTGAGTTGCGCTTCTTCGGTGGTCTCTCGATAAAAGAGATCGCCGAGACGCTCCAAATCTCTGAAACAACTGTTAGTCGGAAGTGGAGTACTGCCAAGCTCTGGCTTCACAACGAACTCATCCTGGGGAAGGAAAAATGAAGGCGGAGAGACATCAGCGCGTGATGCAGATTCTGGGCGACGCGATTGAATGTGAAGTCGCTCAGCGTGAGGCTCTGCTCCAGCAAGCTTGCCAGGGAGATGAATCTCTGCACCAAGAGGTCGAGCGTCTGCTGGCACACAATAAACCGGCGGCTGACTTTATGGAGGAGTCTCCGTTTGAAATCGTGGCCCGGCGCCAGCAAGAGGACGAAGAGTCTGTTGTTGGCAAGCGAATTGGGCCATATCGGCTCACCGGCGAGATCGGGCATGGGGGAATGGGCGTCGTTTACCGGGCCGTGCGCGACGACGACCACTTTCAAAAGCAGGTTGCCATCAAGCTCATCAAGCGCGGCATGGATACTGATCTCATTCTGCGGCGCTTCAAAAACGAGCGGCAGATTCTCGCCAACTTGGATCACCCGCACATCGCCCGCCTCTTCGACGGGGGCACGACTGAGGATGACCTTCCGTTTCTGGTGATGGAGTACGTCGAAGGCAGGCCGATTGATGAATATGCGGACGCCGGCAAACTCTCAATTGTCGACCGACTGAAGCTGTTTCGCACCATCTGTGCGGCGGTGCAGTACGCTCACCAGAACCTGGTCATTCATCGTGACATTAAGCCGAGCAATATTCTGATAAATGAAGAGGGAGCGCCGAAGCTCCTGGACTTCGGAATCGCCAAACTCCTGCACTCGGATTCATCTGCTCCAGAGACGGAAGCAACAGCGACCGAATTACGAGTGATGACGCCGGAGTATGCCAGCCCTGAGCAGGTACGCGGCGAACGAGTCACGACCGCGACGGATGTTTACTCGCTGGGAGTAGTCTTGTATGAGTTGCTGACGGGCTATCGTCCATATCGGTTCAAGAGCCGCCGTCCGGATGAAGTGGCGCGGGTCATCTGCAATCAAAGACCGCAAAAGCCAAGTAGTGCGGTCAGCCACTTTGAAGAGACGGCATCTCAGTACGGTATACGGCCACCCATACTGACACCGGAATTGGTGAGCCGGACGCGCGACGCGGCGCCAGAACGCTTGCGGCGCAGCTTGCGAGGAGACATCGACAATATTGTGCTGATGGCGCTGCGCAAGGAGCCACATCGTAGGTACGCTTCGGTCGAACAATTCTCTGAAGACATTCGTCGCCACCTGGAAGAACTACCGGTGAGCGCGTGCAAAGACACGTTCTCATATCGCGCTTCAAAGTTCATCCGGCGAAATAAGATTGGTGTGGCCGCGGCTGCGATTGTTGCGTCGGCGCTGCTCGGCGGCATCATAGCGACTGCTTGGGAAGCGCACGTGGCTCATGCGCAACGCGCGAAGGCTGAGCAACGTTTTAGTGCCGTGCGGAACATGGCCACCACCTTCCTGTTTGAGTTAAATGACGAGGTCGAGAAGGAGCCAACCAAGGCGAGAGAACTGATCGTCGAGCAGGCGATTGAATATCTGGACAGTCTGGCGCGAGACAGCGGAACCGATACTTCGTTGCAGCGTGATTTGGCTACTGCGTATCAAAAACTGGGCGACGTGCAATCGAGACTTCATGGTCAGAACCTCGGTGATACGAGTGGGGCTCTGGTGAGTTATCATAAGTCACTGGCGATTCGCGAAAAACTTTTTGCGGCCGATCCAAAGGATGAACAGACAGGTCTGGATCTGGCGCTAAGCTACAACCGGATGGGCGATGTCCTGGCGAAAACCAACCATGCGGCCGCCGCGCTCGACAGCTATCGTAACGCGGTGCGTCTGGTTGAAGGCTTGCATACGCAGGCTTCAGTCCAGATACAGACTCACCGCGATCTGGGCTATGACTACCTCGCGGTGGCGCGAGCCCAGTTAAAGCTTGGCGACCTACCTGGTGCCCTCGCGAGCTTTCAAGGCTCGCAGAGAATTCGAGAAGAGCTCGCGACCCAATATCCGGCGGAGTCAAGCTTTCGCGCGGATCTGGCCTCGACTTATAACGGCATCGCCTATGTCCAGTCACAGCAAGGAAACACGGCGGAAGCGTTGGATTACTATCGCAAGTCACTGGTGATTGCCAGAGATCTCGTAACAGCCGACGCGCTGGATACGAAGGCTCGTCGTCTCCTGATGGACACGCTTGAATGGACCGGCATCACGATGGGCGAGATGGGAGAGAACGCGGCGGGACTCGATTATCACAACAAAGCGCTCGTATTGTGCCAGTCTTTGTTGAATGCCGACGCGACCAATGCCCAGGCGCAAAATGACATCGCCGATGTCTATCAAGAGATCGGAAACACGATGGTGAGGCTCGGCAGACCGGGTGAAGCCTTAATTAACTTCCGCAAATCAATTCAGAGCTATGAAGCCGTAGCGAGCGCAGATCTGACGAACAAAGACGCTCGTCGCCAAGTCTACGCTACCTACCGTTATTTGGGCGACGGGCTCTCGGAGGCAGGGGACACGAAAGGTGCGCTGGAAAATTATCGCAAGGCCCTCGCGGTGTTTCAGGAATTGTCAACAGCAGATCCTTCAAACGCTGAAACTCAGTATGACACAGCTCTCAGCTATCGGAAGATCGGCGAAGTACTGGCGAGAATCGGCGACCAGACGGCGGCTTTAGATAACTTCCGCGAGGCCGCGCCGATTTTTGAGGTACTCGCAAAGCGCTCACCGACGAACACCAAAACGCGCGGCGGCCTGGCCCTTACATATTTTGACCTGGGCAATGGTCACGCGAAACTTGCCTCAAGTGCGAAGTCGGCACACAGCCACTGGATTGAACACTGGCAGGAAGCGCGAAACTGGTATCAGAAAAGCTGGGACATCTGGCAAGACCTGCGCAACCATGGCACACTCATCAAAGCAGATGCAGACAAGCCCGACGAAGTCGCGAGAGAGATCGCGAAGTGCGATGCGGCACTGGCCATGTCTCAAAGAGGATCTTATACACCTGCCGCCACGATCTCTCGCGAAATGGCAGCGTAAATGGACGATTCGCCGCTAAAGAAAGAAAAAGGAGCTTGTTGACTGATGTCGGGCAGTGATGTTGCGGTTCCAGGGTAATCGCGCGGTGGGCGATGTGGCGTTTTATTAGGCAGTTGGCACATTCTGCAAAACGTCTAAGAGTCTCGACACCATCGTTGAGACTACCGAAATCTTCGAGCAACTAACCCCGCTCCAACCTGCAGCACATTTCCTCGACGACCTTAAACGATTGAGCCACCTCAGTTTGCGATTCAAGCGCGCCTTTACTTTCTTTTTAGGACAAATCGTCCATTTACGCTGCCATTTCCCGCGGTGCGGCGAAAGGGGTAACGAAATGATTTATCGAACACTGGGCAGCACAGGAGAGAAGGTATCAGCGATCGGAGTAGGCGGCTGGCATCTCGGTCTGAAAACTGTTGACGAGCAGTTGGCAATTCGCATCGTTCGTTCGGCCATCGATCGAGGCATCAACTTTCTCGACAACTGTTGGGACTACAACGAAGGTGCGAGTGAGTTACGCATGGGCAAAGCGCTGCGCGACGGTTACCGCGCCCGTGCGTTTGTGATGACCAAGATTGATGGACGGTCCAAAAAAGAGGCTGCTAGACAACTTGATGAATCTTTGCGTCGCTTAGGTGTCGACTACATCGATTTGGTCCAGCACCATGAGATCATCCGGTTTGACGATCCGCACCGCATCTTTCATGACCAGGGAGCGAACGCCGCACTGGTTGAAGCACGCACTGCCGGCAAAATTCGCTACATCGGATTCACCGGCCACAAAGATCCGCGCATACATCTACACATGCTCGAGGTAGCTAAAGAGAATGGTTTCAAGTTCGATACGGTGCAAATGCCTTTGAATGTCATGGACGCGCATTACCGCAGTTTCGAAAAGCGGGTTCTACCTGAGTTAGTGAAGCAGCAGATCGGCGTGCTGGGAATGAAGAGCATGGCCAACGGTATTCTGTTGAAGTCGAAGACTGTAACGCCAATTGAGTGTCTGCACTACGCGCTGAATCTCCCGACGTCTGTCGTTATCACAGGCATTGACAGCATGGAAATCCTTGACCAGGCATTCGCAGCGGTTGAATCTTTCCAACTGCTCAGCAATGACGAGCGCGATGCATTGCTGGCGAGAACCAGCGAGGCCGCGGCGAACGGTCGCTTCGAACCGTTTAAGACGTCGTCAATTTTTGATGGCACCGCCGAGAACCCGCAATGGCTCGGTGAAGAGCCGCCTGAAATCCGACAGCTGATGCCTGCGTAGACATCGAAACCGGAACTAAACCGACACCGTACCCGCAACTCGGCGATTCCCGGCCTCTGACGTTTCCACCCGCGCCAGTCTCTCCATCAACGTAATCACTGCCGAGAAGTCTTCCTCTTTGCCCTCGTTGAATTCCGCGACATTCATTTGAAACGCTGCCGCAGTGGCCGGCATCGGGACCCTGGCGGCAGCCGCGGTTTCGAGAACTAAACCAAAGTCTTTGTTCATGAGCCGAATGGCAAACTGAGCGCTGTAATCTCCAACATCCGCTCGTGACAGCTTGCCGAGATGCGCAGGTGCGATAACCGCCGTGTGGGACAAAACCTCGAGCAGCCGATGGCGATCGAGGCCTTCCTTCTGACCCAGGGCAACCGACTCGGCGATCGCTTGCATGCCAACTCCCAGCAAGGTATTCGCAACGAGCTTCATCGCGGTTCCCGAGCCGCTGCCACCCAGATAAAAATATTGGCCGGCGATCGAGCTGAAGATTGGCTGGGCGGCTTGAAAGAGTTCCTCGTCTCCCCCGCAGAAGAGCGTCAATGTACCTTCTTCAGCTGAAGGGGTGCTGCCCGAGACCGGCGAGTCCAGAAATTTCACTCCAGCCTTGCGACTCAGCTCGTATAGTTCGCGGGAAGTCGCGGGAAGTACGGTGCTCATCTCGATTATTGCTGAGCTGCGGCGGACATGAGCAAAGACACCTTCTGGATCGGTATAAACACTTTTGACTGCATCATCGTTGGTAAGAGACGACAAGATGACGTCAGCTTCCGAAGCGAGTTCAGCGATGCTTTCTGCGACCGTTGCGCCGTACTTAACCAACGCCTGGGCAGCTTCGCGACTCCGGTTATACGCGATGACCTGGTAGCCGTGTTCGAGCAAACGTTTGGCAATGCGGCTCCCCATATTGCCGATGCCAATAAAGCCGAGTCTGGTATTTTCTTTGACGAGCGAGTTCATTTCACTCTCCTTCCTTTCGACCGAGAATGCTCCGCGAACGCAAGATTACGCGGCGCGATCAGCCATCAATTCAACCGCCAACTGTGTGGAACAAGCGTCCTATAAAAAAGCCGAGCGCCGCCGCGCCGAGACCGATTGCTACCATTTGCAACCCGCTCTTACGCCAGTCTCCGACCAGGGTCTTCGCAGAATAAACACCCACCGCGAATAGCGTTACCGCGCTCAGTGCTATCGCCAAAATAATAGCCGGCGTGCGAGCGATGACCATGAAGGGAACGATTGGTATGAAGTGACCGATGAGGGTCGCGACGGTGACCACCACAGCGCTCTGCACCAGGCTTTGCTGGGCAACCGGTTGCAGATGCAGTTCTTCATCCATCATCGTACTCACCCAAGTTTGACGATTGGACGTGATCGTGGAAACAACATCCTCGAGAAGCTGTCCCTTGAAGCCCTTAGCCGCATAGATCTCTCTGATTTCATCGCGCTCGTCATCTGGTTTCGCTGCGATCTCGTTTTGCTCGCGAGCCATCTCGGCGATATAGAAGTCACGGTCTGAACCGAAAGAGGTGTACGCCACAGCGCCCATTGAGATCGACTCCGTGATCGCCGCAGCCAGGCCGGTGATGATCAGAACGTGTGTGGACCCGCCGGCTGCGACCACACCCAGCGCGATACCCAGCATGTTGACGAGGCCGTCTTGTCCGCCAAGGATCACATCTCTGAGAGAGTTGTTGGTACTGTGCTTTTCCTTTCCGATCATTGGGCTCTCCCGACTGTCGTTGAGCGAAGCACGCACCGCTCGCCCGAGGCGAGTTGTAATCGCCTGCTTCTGCACGATGGTATCGGAGCGTCGACGCTTGAAGCCTTTGAGCGAGAACATATTCTTCACGCCTTGCGCGAAACCGGGTGGGTGGTAGCCGGCGCCGCTGAGCGCCTTGGATTAAATCGAAGTACCCTTAACGCCCGAATGAGGAAGTTAGAAATAATACGCCCTCAACCGGTGTAATGCAGCCACCGAACGAAACTCTTCGCCAACGGAAGAAACGCTAAACTTGCGTGAAGACAAATTGGCAACCATCTAGTCAGTTGCAATCATGACTTCGCTAGCTTTGATCACAGCATAGGCCTCCTTGCCGACAGACAGCCCCAACGATTCAGCAGAAACCTTTGTAATGATGGAGACAATCTCCTGTCCTCCCGGCAGGCCCTGGTGCCACGAGATATCG
>DIYZ01000080.1 GCA_002427845.1 Chloracidobacterium sp. UBA6041
GCTGCCCGCGTGGGGACCCCGCTCTTCTGGCCGCTGGCCGCGACGCTGAGTTATGCGTTGGCAACTACCGCTTTTTCTTACTCCGGCATCGCGCACCATGACGCCCTAGCCACCGGTTATCTGGTGATTGCTTTCTACCTGATCCTGCAACTCTCCCGAAGAAGCGCAACGAAGCGCGCCTCCTATCTCCAAGCTGCCGGCGCCGGTTTGCTATTGGGCCTGACAATAACCACATCGATGTTGCCATTCTTCATGGTAATTCTTTGCGCCCTCTACTTTCTCTTCTTGCGCCGCTGGCAACTTCTGCCGGTCTTTTTTCTGGGTTTGTTGGCGGGCTTGCTACCGCTCTTCGTCTACGACGCAGCCAGCTTCGGCAATCCGTTGCTGCTGCCCAACATTGCCGGCCACTACTCAGATACTTACCTTCACTTTTCTCCGACTAACTTCGGCAACAAGCTCGTCTTTTACGCGCGGGCACTGATTTTTTATGCTCCGATTTTTCCGCTCGGTCTATTCGGCCTCAGCTATATTCCGCGAGACCTCAGGCGTGAGCCACATTTCTTAGCGTTGGTTGCGATGATGATCGTCATCGCGGTTTACGTCTTCAATATTGATACAGAAGGCGCCTATCAGTTCGGCCCACGCTACTTGCTCCCAGCGATGCCCTTTGCCTGCCTCGGGCTAGTTGGATACAGCTATCTCTTAAGGACTTCTGAGCGGCGGCTCGCGGGTGTTGTCATCGTGCTCGCTGGTGCACTTTCATTCGTTATTAATCTGGTGGGCGCGTTGCAAGGGGCCATGTGTTGTCCCGATGGGAGCAATGTATTCTTGAACCATGTCGCCGCCATTCGCCGCGGCGAACTGCGATCGCATCCGCTGTTCTCCTGGCTGCTAGTTCCCCTTGCTCTTAGTATGGCGTTGTTTCTATGGACCGTAGTCGCGATGCGCAGGCGAAGACAGGGCGGATTGAACACTAATTAAAACAGGGCACACCTTCAGCAGGATAATCCAATCGTTCATTTCACACGATATACGTAGATCGAATTGCCGATTACCGCTTCCGGTTTCAGGGTGCGATATTCAGCGAGGTAGTTAACCCGCTGCTCTTCGGTAACAAAATGTCCGTTCTCGTCTGCGGGCACGGCTATCGTCGAGCCGTTAAGGAAACTCGCTCCGATGGCAACATAGCGCGTATCAGGAATTTTGACGCCCGGCTTCGGAAAAATTTCGTGATAAGCAATTCCGTACCGAGCCAGCGTACCCCAGCCGCCGGATATTGCCCCGCGCACTTCGGTCTCGCCCCGGGCATGCAGGTATTCCGCAAGATCCCGGGCATCGTCACCCCACTCAACGTTGGAGTCGGACAGATACCACCAATGTGGATGGCTGGATGCCAGTTGGTTCATGTAGGGAACGTAATCCGGGTACGCGCGCAACGCTTCGACGGTGGTCCAACTCAAAAGCAACGCCACGAGCGCAATAGCGAAATGGCGCGGATAGCGCACGCGCAACAATCGGTCGAGCAGCGCCCCGCCCAGCGTGAAGAGAAACATATAGACAGGCAGAAAATGCCTGACACCGATGTCAATGGTGCTGATCATCGACACCGCTAAGTAGATTAACAAAGGTATGACTAACCAGAGGAAGCGCGGGTCACGATTTACAGCCAGGCGCCAGAGCGCCCAGAAGAGAGAAGCTATGGAAAGAATGAGAAAGGGCAAGGATGTTTTTAGTGCGAAGGCCACGGGAAAGTAGTACCACCAGCCCAGAGAGCTGTAATGACCCAGCAAAGAGGTAGGATGGCCGTGTTTGGTGTGCAGCCAGAAGTTGTAAAAGCCAAAAAGAAAGTAAGTTGGGACAACCGTCGATCCCCAGTGGAAAACGGCCATTAGATTGTCAAATTTCTCTGGTGATTGCAGCTTTACCCAGGCCACGTCGGGTGTCGTGATCGGAGGCCTGCGGAAATAGTAAGCAGCATTGACGACCATCAGGACCATTAAAAAAGCAAACGCGGCATGAAGTAAGGGACGCCTTCCTGGGGCCTTCAATCGCGCGGCGAAGACCGTTCCCACGAGTGCCAGACACGCTAAAAGCGGCAGCATAATAATCATCGAAAACTTTGTAACCAGCGCGATACCGCTTGCCAGACCAACAAGTAGCGCTCGGCGCCAGGTTGGGTTCTTCACATATCCCCGCAGCACATAGAAGAACAGAAGGTAGACCAACGCGGCAGCCATGTCGGTATGTACAATGCGGCCATGGGCAAGCACTGTCGGCTCGACCGCAAACAGAGCGACCGAAAGACAGGCAGCGCGGGGTCCAAAGAGGTCACGCGCGTAGAGAAAGATCAACACGCCCAGGGCGAGAGTCGTGATAATAATGAAGGCGCGCGTCCAGAAAATGATCGCCTCAAAATGTTCTGCGTTGTCGTTCCAAAAGCGAGACTGATAGCCCCAGGTCAGGTTCATGTTGTGTTCGGCCTCATCCTTCGCTGGGGGCGGCTCGTTCGGCTGGATAAAGAGAAGTGGCAACGCGGCCCACATTTTGACGAGCGGAGGATGTTCGTTGTTAAGTTGGAAGTACCCCGCAACCAGATGGTAGTATCCAGCCGGAATGTGAATCATTTCGTCGTTAGTGAGGCTCTTGCGCGATATTTGCCCGAACAGGTTGGCGGCCATCAACAGTAGGAGCGCAGCACACACCGCCTCGGCTTTGCGGACGGCAACCAGTCGCTGGAGAGCGGCAAACGCGCGAGCGATAGGCTCGCCAATAGTCACGCCGGCTTCCTGTTTCTGCTTCAATGCGTCTTCCATCAAGTCTTCAGTCTAAAATAACGCCGAGTTGTGCGACCGCGATAGTGGTCTCGCTGCTGCCGCTCTTCTATTTCCTTCCCGCAACGCGTGGGCGCCTCATCATCGCTCCTGACGATGGCACCGTTTTTAATGTGCCCTTGCGGTTGGCAACGGCAAACCTAATCCGCTCAGGCTACCTGCCGCTTTGGAACCCCTACATCTTCTGCGGCATGCCGTTACACGGAGCGGCGCAGGCGGGTGTGCTCTTTCCACTCAACTGGTTTTACCTCGCCTTCAACCCGGCCCTGGCAACAAACCTGATGATGCTCGCTACCTACGTGCTCGCCGCGCTGGGCGCGTATGTTTACGCGCATCGCCGCGGATCGAGCATCGCAGGCGCCGCGCTGACGAGTGTCGTCTGGCAGTGGAGCGGCTTTCTGGTGGCACAGATTGGCCATACTAACATCGTCCACACTGCGGCGCTGCTGCCCTGGTTGCTGTGGGCCATCGACGGATACGGGATGCTCGGTAAGAAAGGTCACGGCGTATTACTGGCCGCGCTGATTGCTGTGCAAGTTTTCGCCGGGCATCAGCAGACGCTCTTCTTCTCGCTATTTGTCGCGGGCGCTTACGCCGTCGTCATGTCGTGCGCACGGGAATCGTCAAGAGAAGCGCGCTCTCGTTATCTCTGGTCGCTGGCTTTCATCGCCGCAGGATTGGCGCTGGCGGCGGTGCAAATCTTACCGACCGTCGAACTGCTGCGCAACAGCCTTCGCGCGGAGGCATCATACGATTTCTTTACTTCATTCAGTTTGCCGCCGCGTTTTCTATGGACGTTTTTCGCGCCTTACATTTTGGGCGGCGGCGATGGTCAACTGTTTCGCGCTCCTTACGTTGGACCAGCGTTCTACGGCGAATACATCGGGTACGTGGGATTGGCGGCGATCATGCTGGCCACATTGTCGTTTGTTTTTAAACGCGATGCGTTAACAAAATTCTGGACCGTTGTCGCGATAATGGGTGCGACGCTTGCGCTCGGCCGCTTCCTGCCCTTGAACATTTACCGGCTGCCTTACCACCTGCCCGTGCTCAACCTCTTTCGTGTTCCCGCACGACACCTGATGGAGGTGGACTTCGCGCTGGCCGTACTGGCGGGCCGCGGCCTTACCGCAATCACTTCGGCGCCGAATCGGTCACGCGTGCTGAAATGGACCGCGGCGATAGGTATTGCCGTCGTCTTGTTGACGATGCTGGCAATAACTGTCGGTAAGCCGGCCGTTTTTCATCTGGGCCGCGAAGGGCCGCCGACATTCCTGCGCGCGCCCGAACTGTTTCTGCCAATCGTCCTGGCGTTACTAAGTCTGTGGGCGGTTTGGCTGTGCGCGCGCAGGAAACGCTGGGCCATGTTGCTGTTGTTCGCAGTAGTCGCTTTGGATTTGAATTTATGGGGCCAGTCTAGTGGCTGGAGATTGAGCAGCCCACCGCGCGACGATGCGTTTTGGCAGGAGCCGGCGGCGATCAAGTTTCTTCGCGAACGCGAAGGGCCGGCGGCGGCGCCGTATAGGGTTTTAACTCTCGATCGGCCGTTCACGCCCGACTTCCCGTTAGCTGACGCGAAGAACGGCGGTCAGTTTGTCTTAGCACTTCAGCCGGACATTTCGATGATGTACGGCGTGGAAAACGCCGCGGGCTACGATGGCTTCGGCCTCGCGCGCTATAGCCGTCTCGCCGGCGACATGAAAGTGTGGGGCGAGCTGAGCGATCCTGCCCGCAGTCTCGCGAACACCAGCCGCGAATTTGATTTGCTCAACGTCCGCTACCTTTTAACGAAGAGGCCTGCGACGGCTGAGACTGCTCAGCCGAAAGCTACGGAAGCAATCGCACCGCTGCGCATTGAGTCCGCTCCGCGCAATTACGCTGGTTACCCCTTCGCAGAACAAAAACTGAACGCGCCGTACCTTGATAAAGGCGCGCGGCTCGTGTTTAGCACACCGCCAACGCCGGCAGATAACATTGCCCTGTTAACGTCATTGGCGTGGTCGGAACAAGTGGCCACGGGAACTATCGTGGCGCGCGTCCTGCTGCGCGCGGACGACGGTGAGAACTTCACATTCGACCTGCGTGCCGGCCAACACACTTCCGATTGGGCTTACGATCGTGCTGACATACGCAAACGCATTCGCCACGCACGCGCGCCCGTGGCGACTAGCTACGCGGTGGAGGACTCGGTAGGCAAGTACCAGGGCCACACCTATGCCGCGGGATTCGCGTTGCCGAAGAAAGCCACCGTTGTCGCCGGAGAGATCCAAATCATGACGCTTGCAAACGCTCCTGACCTGGGATTGCAAGTCGAAAGCGTGTCGCTGATTGACAAGAGCACGGGCACCTTTGTGCCGTTGCAAAGCGAAGCGCTCAAGAAGACTAGCCGTAATGCCATGACGACGCAGCCGGACAATGAAAAGCGCCCGGAGGGACAACGTTGGCAAAACATCGCGGAGCTTGACGACGTTGTAGTTTATGAGAATAAACATGTGTTGCCGCGCGCCTGGCTCGCGACCGGCAGCGTGACCCTGCCGGACGAACAAGCGCTAAACGTCATTCGCAGTGGCAAGCTTGGCGGGCGCGACTGGAATCCGCGCCAAACCGTCCTGGTGGAATCACCGGTCCCTGGCAACGCGACAGAAGATTCGCAAAATGCGCGCGCTGAAATAACCCGCAACGAGCCAAACCGCGTTGACATTAAAACCACTTCCAACACGAGCTCGATTTTAGTCCTGGCAGAAAATCACTACCCGGGCTGGCGCGCTCGAGTTGACGGCAACGCGGTTGACGTATTGCGCGTTAACTATAATCTGCGCGGTGTGGCGCTGCCTGCGGGCGAGCACCACGTGGAATTTGTCTACCGTCCGAAGTCCGTCTTGATCGGACTACTTGTTTCGCTGGTTACAATGCTGGGACTGGTGCTTTGGTGGCTGGGTTTTCTGCCGCGAATACCTTTCGGTCGTGGATAGCCGCACGCGCGATTGCAATTACTCGACAACCAGTTCGTGGCGCAGCGTTTGTGAGCCGTAGTCCTCAAACCAGGTAACGTGTTCGGCCACCATGTCGAATTCCACGATGTACGTGCCGGGAGTCTCCGGGGCGCGTACTTTGAATTCAATGTTCGCCGTCTCGCCCGGTTCCAGGTCGCGAGGCAGACGCGCACGCCCATAGTCCCAGTCAACTTCCTCTTCGTCAGCCTGCAACAAATGTGAACCGAGGGAAACCGCGCCCTTTCCGCCGTGGGCCTCGCCTGCGGCGGTCCAACGCGCCAGTCCAATATTCTCCACGCGAACACGAAAAGTTAATTCTGAGGAAGCCCGACAGGCGTGAAGCTCCTCTTCGAGTTTGAGTTGGGCGACGAAGTGTTTGAGTGTGTCGTGCGTCGATGTTTCGCCTTTCGCTTTGCGGCAAACAACAGCCGCCCGATCGTCCTTGATCTCGACCAGCTCAACCTCAGCGAAACCGGTGTTTCGCAGCAGCGCCGTGAGTGCATCGACGCCTGGCAAAAACCAATTGAAGACCTGTTCCTTCGCGTCGGGTGGATTTTCGACGTAGGCAAGCGGATGCAGCACGGTCTTCGCGGAGCCAAACGAATACACGAACGACTTGGGCGTCTGCCTGGGAGGCATGATGGCTGTTTCAATCACCAGCAGTTCTTTCGTCACCTGGTAAAGGTTTTCCAGCGCGAGGATTGGGTGCTTCAGATGATAGAGGAGACCGAGGGCGAGGGTGATATCAAACTGACCAACCGTGCGCGGGTTCAGTTCATAAACATTCAGACGGCGAAACTCTACATCAAGGCCCAGCACCTTACGAACAAACAGTCCCTGGCGGACGTGCTGGCGTTGGCCATCAACTCCCAGCACGCGTTTTGCGCCGCGGCGCTTGGCTTCGAAAGCGTAGAAGCCCGCGTTGCAGCCGATGTCGAGAAGCGTCTTACCACTCAGGTCCTTCGGAAGAAGCCTTTGAATAGTCTGCCACGGACCAAAAGGGTGATCGACGGGCTCGCCCATCACGCTCTCAGTCTTGGTATAAAGCCCGCCGCCGAGATCAATCCGGTGGAACCACGGCTGGAGTCGTGTTAGCTCCGAGAGAATTTCGTCGCGCGTCATTATTTATCCTGAAAAAATCTTTAATACAGAACCGCTCGCGGTAGAGTCTGTGTCAAAACT
>DIYZ01000113.1 GCA_002427845.1 Chloracidobacterium sp. UBA6041
AGGGCTCGTGGGCTGGGGGATGTGTATAAGAGACAGGAGTTGTTTAAAAGCCGCTGCCAAAAATAGGGCAGCGGCTTTTGCGATAAACCAAAGCTCTGAAATATTTCGTGCATGGTTCGTCTTGACGCCGGGTCATAGGGCAGGTCAAATGAAATTGAGCTGCCCCTTGGCACGTTTGTGTTCTACCTGGTTACCGCCTGACATTTGATCGATGCGCGAGACACGCTGAGTTGAAAAATATTCACAAAGGCTTGCTGAGTCAGCTTCGGCTCCTGGTGCTTGTCCTCGTCCTGCTCGCAGCGCTCGCTGCTTACTACTACCACGTCGAGAATGCAGTCCATGTCGAGAACGTGCAGTTCAACAGCAAACTCCTCGGCAGGGCCATGCCCTACAGCGTTGTGCTTCCGCGCGGCTATGGTCTCATTACTTCACGCCGGGTCCGGTATCCAGTTCTATACCTTCTGCATGGGTGGAGCCAACACTACAATTCGTGGCTTCAGGAAACTACGCTTCGGCAGTATGCCTCCGAATACCAGCTAATCATCGTCACGCCTGAAGGCGACAACGGTTGGTACACTGATAATGCCGGTGGTTCCGCAGATCAGTATGAAACTTACGTGCTGCACGAATTGATTCCGGATGTGGAGAGCCGCTACCGGACTATTCAAGATCGTCGTGGCCGTGCTATCGCCGGAAACTCGATGGGGGGATATGGCGCGCTCAAGTTTGGCTTCAAGCACCCGGAAATTTTCACGCTTGCGGCATCCATGAGTGGTGCTCTCGACGCCTCAGCGCGCACCGACGAAGCCTCGCTGATGTTGATTTTCGGCGCGCCAAACAGCCCCACGCGCGTCGCGAACGACTTGCCGCGACTCGCCCGTGAGTTTCCTGCGGAACGCGCGCCACTACTACCTTATTTTTACCTTGATTGCGGCGCAGAGGACCCCTGGCTCGCGGCCAATCGCGACTTGGTCAACATTCTTCTGGAGCGGAAGATTGTCCACGAGTATCGGCAAGTTCCGGGCGGGCACATCTGGGCCTATTGGGACAGACAGGTGCGGGAAGTCCTGCGTATCGCTGTGGAAAGGATGGTTGAACCAGAGTCCTAGCAGGCTCGCGCTCGCCAGATTTTGCCGGTTATAAAACGGCAGGACAAAACATTCGCTTTGTTAGCGGTCAAAGCGTGGCAAATTGCTCTGATGACGGTCGGTCTCACAACGATTAGCCTACCACCTCAGTCTACCAAAACGATTAATAAAGTAGAGCATTACCACAGCAATCAGCGACACGATGACCGCCAGCGTGAAAGCTTCGTTATCGCGCCCCGCCTGCACAGCGTCATAAATCGCAACCGAGGCAGTTTGTGTGCGGCCGGGAATGTTTCCCGCGATCATTATGGTGACTCCGAAGTCGCCGAGCGCGCGCGCAAATGCAAGTGCAGTCGCCGCGAGTACGCCACGCGAAGCGAGTGGCAGCGTTACGCGGAAAAAAATCAGACGGCTGCCGAGTCCCAGTGTTCGCGCGGCCGCTTCGAGTTCTGTGTCCACTCCTTCAAACGCAGCCCGAAGACTTTTTGTCACCAGCGGAAGTGCATGGATTGTCGCGGCAATGATTGCTGCGCCTACCGTAAACGTCAGCCGAATGCCCAGCCGGTGATAAAGAAACCCACCAAGCGACGAACGTGTGCCGAGTAAGACGAGAAGGTAGTAACCGAGCACTGTCGGCGGCAAAACAAGCGGCAGGGTAATCAGCGAATCAATGATGTTGCGTCCGGGAAAGCGCTTGCGTGCGAGCAGCCACGCCAGGGCGGAGCCGGCGACCAGGGCGATCAAAGTCGCGGCGCCGGCGACAGCGAAAGACAGCTTGATGGGAAACCAATCGATCACAGAAAATTCACCACCAGGACTATCGCTTTGGCGATAACTTCAGTTTCAGGACTAATTGGCTCAAACACTTTCATGTCTTCGTGTCTTTGTGCCTTTGTGGTGATGTTTAGTAGCCGTAGTTCTGTAAATGGCAGCAAGCATGTTAGCGCAGACTGGGTCTGCGGGAGAATGGTAGTCTGGTTAACGCGCCGTCTTACAGCTACAATCCCGCCGCTCTGCTGACATTTGTTTGCGAGATGGTTGCGCTCGTTTGCGCTGACCGGAGAACGCGCGTGAACGGCTAACACATGATTGACTTCAGTATTTCACCCGAGCTGGAAACAACGCGGCGACACGTCACCGCGTTTATGGAGCAGTATGTTTATCTTAACGAAGTCAAGATGGTTGAGGACGAAGGTCTGCCGGCGGAACTTGAGAGCGATCTGCAACGGCGCGTGAAAGGCCTGGGTTTTTGGGTGCCCAACCTGCCACGGACCTTGAGCTTCAGTGTGTTGAGTGGCACTTCTTCGCTTTGAAAGGCTTTCAAGGGAGAACGCAAATAGTCGACGCGGAAGATCTCCAGGTCGGGAAGGCGGGCTTGCCCCCGCTCTTTCAGTCTTAGTGTCCCGTTTTGACCCCTGGTTAACAATGCCTGAATTCGCCCCACAAATTCTGCGCTTCGATTCGCTGCCCTCGACAAATCTCGAAGCGGCAAAACGGGCCGTGCAGGGCGCGCCAGAGGGACTATGCATTGTCGCGAGTGAACAGACTGCCGGTCGCGGCCGGCTCCAGCGCCATTGGATTTCGCCGAAGAATGCGGGTCTCTATTTCAGTATCATTCTGCGACCGGAATTGGACCAGAGAATTTGGCCCCTGGTCACATTGATGGCGTCAATTGCGGTCCACGACACGCTGCTTGATGCCTACGCGGTCGAGACGGACATTAAGTGGCCCAACGACATTCTCGTTAACGAGAGTAAATTGTGCGGCATATTGGCGGAAACGGTTGATACGCCGCTGGGGCGCGCAATCGTCGTCGGTATCGGCATCAATCTAACAAGTAAATCATTTCCGCCGGAACTTGAGGGCATCGCCGCATCACTGGAGGCTGCTGCAAACCAGGCAGTTGACCCCGAGGTGGTCCTGAAAGCTTTGGTTAATGCTCTTGGCAGTTATTATCAGAAGTTACAGCAGCCTGCCGGGACGCATGAGATACTTCGCACCTGGTGCGCGTTCTCCTCCTATGCCCAGGGAAAACGTATTCGCGTGACAGACTCCAATGAAAGCTTTATAGGCATCACACGCGGGCTTGAATGCGATGGGGCGTTACGTGTAGAGACGGACAGAGCCGAAATCAAAATCGTTCGCGCGGGAGACGTAACCAATGTAAGACCTTGGGAACGAAGAGCATAAATTGAGTACAAAAAGAAAACGTAGCCAACTGGCGCTGGTTGGAGACATTCAAGGAACCTGCGAAGCAGGTGTCAGCATAAAGCCCGGGGTGAAGCGTAGCGGAACCCCAGGTCGTGAATGCACGAAAATAATCGAGCCCGCGAAGTGGGCGACAGTGTCTTGAGGCCATTAGGGGTTGAGTACCAATATATGATGATCCGCGCTGCCGCCCGCTTCACGGGCTGCTGCTATGAGGTTGTTGCTTTCCTGGGGCTCATGCCCAGGGCTTTATGCTAACACCTGCTCCGCAGGCTGGAGTTAAAGAGCTCTTATGAGCACCGGCAAACGCATCGTTCTATCAACCTTCGGATCCTTCGGCGATATTCATCCATACATTGCCATCGCGCTGGAGTTGCGGGACCGCGGACATGTGCCCGTGGTTGCTACCTCCGAAGTGTATCGCGAAAAGATGGACGCTTTGGGTCTTGAGTTTCACCCGGTGCGTCCGGACATGCCGTCTTATGATGAGCCGGATGAAATCAGCCGACTTGCTGAAGAGTTAATCGAGGCGAAAGGCGGCACCGAAAAAGTTCTCGCGCTTTTTACGCCGAACTTGCGGGAAGTTTACGACGATCTTGACGCGATAGCTGCGGATGCCGATTTGCTATTAACGCATCCACTTCCTCTGGCGGGGCCGCTGGTAGCTCAGAAGCGCGGACTGCCGTGGGTGTCGAGCGTGCTGGCGCCAATTTCGTTATTCTCCGCTTATGATCCGCCGGTGCTGCCGCAAATGCCGGCGCTGCATCATCTGATAAGTCTCAGCCCTTTTCTCGGCCGCCTGGTTTATCGTGTTGCTTCGCATAAACTGGAAAGGATCATGGAGCCGGTTTATCGTTTGCGCGCCGAGCTGGACCTGCCGCGCGGAGAGCAACCATTACTTGGCGGACAGCATTCGCCGACGCTGGTGCTGGCGTTGTTTTCGTCGGTGCTGGCGAAACCGCAGCCTGACTGGCCGTCGAACACGCACGTCACCGGTTTTCCGTTTTATGATCGCCGAGACTTTCTTGGTGAAAAAGAAGTGCAACCCGGGTTGCTAGAGTTTCTCGACGACGGTCCACCGCCCCTTGTTTTTACGCTCGGTTCGTCTGCATTCTGGGTGGCCAAAGATTTCTATCGCGATTCGATTACGGCCGCGCAGGCATTGGGCCAAAGAGCACTGCTGCTGATAGGTCACGAGCGCAATCTGCCGGCAGAGCCGTTGCCGCAGGGTGTCGCAGCGTTTGAGTATGCACCTTACGGCGAGGTGTTGCCGCGCGCGCGCGCGATTATTCACCAGGGTGGAGTGGGCACGACCGGTCAGGGTTTGCGCGCCGGCCGGCCGGTCTTGATTGTGCCGCATGCGCACGATCAGTTTGACAATGCTGCGCGCGTCGCGCGGCTGGGTTGCGGGCGCGCGATACCGCGACCGCGTTACAATGCGCGGAGCGCTGCAAAAGAACTGGGGGCGCTTTTGGATAAAAGCGATTATGCTGCCAGGGCCGCGGAAGTGGGAGAGATTGTGCGAAGTGAAAATGGCGCCGGCGCCGCCGCGGATGCGATTGAAGAAGTATTAACTTCTCGAACTGCTTCGGAATTCGACTATGTTGCTAGTTATTGATGCCGGAAATACAAACACCTCACTGGGTGTTTTTAATGGAACCGAGCTCGTCGCGCACTGGCGCTTGACCACAGCCCGTTCGCGTACTGTGGATGAGTATGGTGTCCACGCGCGCAACCTGTTTGAGCTCGCGGGACTCGATTTCAAAACTATCGACGCGATCGCCATTGCCACGGTTGTACCCCCGCTAAACTATACGTTGAAGACGATGGCGGAGACTTATTTCCATCTGACGCCGCTTTTTGTGGACCACACGACTGATACAGGACTCGAAATTCTCTATGAGCCGGCTTCGGACGTCGGCGCTGACAGGATCGTCGATGCCGTCGCCGCAATTCAGAAATATGGCGCGCCCTGCATCGTCGTTGACTTCGGCACCGCTACAACGTTCAACGCGATCAATGCACACGGCCAATATCTGGGCGGCGCGATCACGCCCGGTATTATGATTTCATCCGATGCGCTGTTTGACCGGACCGCGAAGTTACCGCGCGTGGACATCCGCCGGCCGCAAAAAGTCATTGGCTCATCGACGATTGCTGCCATGCAGTCAGGTTTGTATCACGGCTTTGTGGGACTCGTGGACGGGGTGTTGCGAAAGATGACCGACGAGATTGGCGGCGCGCCCCGCGTGATTGCAACCGGCGGACTCGCTTCGCTGATGGCCACCGGGTCTGAGTTTATCGAACTGGTTGATGACACATTGACGCTCGAAGGACTGAGATTGGTTTACGAACGAACACTGGATTGAACTATTTCAATTATTTTACCGAAATCGAAGACGCGTTTATCAGACGCCGCGGCAAGCATCTGCTCTTAAGTCCAATGGATTGGGCGCTCATTGAGAGTTGGAAGGAAATGAACGTGCCGCTTCATGTTGCTTTGCGTGGGATTGAAAAGTCTTTCGACTCGTGGGAATCCAAGCCACGCAAGCGCACGGTAAAAAGCCTTCTCTATTGTCAGGAGGAGGTTGAAGCGCAATTCGCCGAGTGGCGAGAGTCGCGCGTTGGCGCGGCCGGCGAGCCCGGGGATTCACAGGATGAAAACGGCGCGCAACAAGAGAACGAAGGACTACCTTTTACGCGCGCAGCAATCCTCGAGCATCTGCAGC
Organism: Chloracidobacterium sp. UBA6041; assembly: GCA_002427845.1. GTDB lineage: Bacteria > Acidobacteriota > Blastocatellia > Pyrinomonadales > Pyrinomonadaceae > PSRF01. The sequence continues at coordinate 6,026 of DIYZ01000113.1, forward strand.
GAAGTCAGTCAAGTTTGATGCAAGCTCGGAAAGAGCGAATTAGTGCAGGCGAGGACGACTTTTCCGACGCGCTGCAGCGAGCAACGGCCCTTCTTGCAGATTTGGAACAGGAATTTGCGGCTGTCGCTTTACTTGACGCGCAGAAACTTGAACACTCGCTTTCAGGTTTGGAAAGAATGTTGAGCGATTCGATTAGTTCAGTTGTAGAATCCGCACAGCTCGAAACGATTGAAAAGGAAGTGAAAGACCAGTTGAATCCTTATCGGAAACAGATGGAGGCTGAAGTTTACCAACAGACGTTTGACAATCTTCTGCTGAAACGCTTGCGAGAGCAGTTTGGCTTACCGCGTCTCAGCTTGTTTTATCTCTAATCGTGCAGCGTGTCCGACGTCGTTCGTTTGAGCGGCTACGGAGATTAATGCTGTGCCAACATGCCCCCAAAAGGAGAACACTTTCCATGGCTGAAATGACTATCCGACGCTTCGGTGTATTTTCGGTTGCTAAAGTCCAGGGATTGTTGATGTTTGTTTTCGGATTGATCATTGGAGTGATTTACGGCCTTTTCTTTATGCTTTTTGGGGCAGCCATGTCGGCGATGGCCCCGCGAGGCGAAGGCCAGCTTGCAGGAGGAGTCAGCTCCGTTGTAATTGGGCTGATTCTGATGATCGCTATTCCGATCTTCTACGGAGTTCTCGGATTTATCTTCGGAGCTATCGGAGCGCTGGTCTACAACGTCGCTGCCGGAGTGGTTGGCGGTGTGCAGTTTGACATTGAAGGTGTAACAGAACCTTATGCGCCGCCCCCTCCTCCGGAGCAATGGCGCGCGAACCCGGTTTAATGGTTCGTCGACGCTGAATAGTTTAGACGGCGGAGCCTGGAGAATCCCTTATTTCGCCAAAAAGAACCTGGGGCGGATAAGTCCGCCCTTTAGATTAGTTCATCAAGAGGCGGGCGCTGCCCGCTTCTTGCGTTAGGATGGAAGTACAAATGAGCGCGGCGGAGGAAAAGATTCTCGAAGTAGAAATCGAGCGTTTGTTACCGGGTGGCGTTGGCCTGGCCCACGCGGAGGGCTTGACGATTTTTGTTTCCCTGGCCGCGCCGGGCGACGTCTTGCGCGTCAGGTTCGACCGGCTTCAGGGCAAGGTAGGCTTCGCATCCATCGTGGAAGTTGTTAAGCCTTCTGCTGTTCGCGTCGAGCCGCCTTGCCCTTATTTCGGCCGTTGTGGCGGCTGCGATTTTCAGCAGCTTACTTACGAAGCACAACTAAACGCCAAAGTTGAAATCATTCGCGATTGTTTGCATCGCATCGCCCGCATCTACACTCCGCTCGAGATTGTGATGCATCCTTCGCCGCACGAATGGCGCTACCGCGCTCGCGCCAACTGGCAGTTTGATGCCAATGAAAAACTACTGGGGTATTTCGAACGCGGCTCGAATAGAGTTTGCGATGTTGAATACTGCGCGGTACTGGTTCCGGAGTTGCAGGAGACTTTAGAACAGGTGCGAAACGAGATCCACACGCTGACGACCATGCCGCCGCTAAAGGATTTTGATGTAGTTGCGGGTGATGAGGGAGTTTCACTGTTCCCCGCTTTCGCCGGCTTGCAACCAATAGACGTTAGCCGAATTGTCGGTCAGGAAAAATACCATTTCAGCGCGCAGGCTTTCTTCCAAATCAATCACCAGTTGCTCGAGCCGCTGATCGCCGCCGCAACAGGCGATGCAAAAGGACAAACCGCCGTCGATCTCTATTGCGGCGTGGGACTCTTTACGTTGCCGCTCGCGCGACGGTTTGAGCGAGTTACCGGCGTTGAAGCACACGAGCGCGCTACCGACTTTGCGAGGCGCAATCTCGAGTCCGTCGAACGGGGCAGTAGCCCGACACCGGGGTCCCCGGCGGCGCAGCGCCGCTGGGGTGGGAACATGAGGGAGGGCGCAGAAAGCAAGTTAGCAACTGCCGTCCCGGGAAATGTGCAAATCATCACCGCGAGCGCGGGCGATTGGCTAAAGGAACATTCCCGCTCGTTTGGGCCGCTTGATTTTCTTCTTTTGGATCCGCCGCGAACGGGCTGTGAGAATGCCGTCATCGCCGGAATGCTTGCGTTGCGACCGGCGCGAATCAGTTACGTTTCCTGCGATCCAGCGACGTTGGCCCGCGATCTCAAGAAACTCGTCGCGGCTGGATATTCTCTTGACTCCGTCAGTGCGTATGATATGTTCCCGCAGACTCATCACGTCGAAACTGTCGTCCGCTTATCCAGTAAGTAACTACCGCGCGACCAGAGTCAACCGCTAAATCACAATAGCCGCTGCACCGGACAACTGCTGATCATCCCGGCCGGGTCCTCGTCTGAACAATGCAGAATCATGCCCACGGGCCGTCTCTTTCTGCCCGGCCTCTTGCCACGCATCCGTTGGCGCAGCTCGCTGTTGCGTTTGCAGTAGGCGTTATTGGCGCGCGTCTTTCTGGAATTTCGCTCGCGCCTCTTGTCTCCATTGCTGCGTTAATAAGCGTCCTCGCCCTGGCTGCTTGCGTCACACGCAAACTGCGCCTTGCAACAATTCTTGTGATCCTGTCTGCGCTCTTACTCGGTGCGTCTCTAACCTCGATCGAAAAGAGCAAAGTCCCAGCGAATCAACTCAAACGCCTGCTTGATAACGGAACGATCGCGGTCGGCGAGCCTGTTGAGCTAACGGGAGTGTTGGAACGCGATCCGGAAGTTGCTCCCGAGCGCTTATATCTGCTCTTAAGAGTTCAAAAACTCAGGTTTAGAGAAACTGAGAGAGAGGTATCCGGCGAGGTCGTCTTGCTTGCTCCTGTTTTAGAAAAATCGACGCAGCAGGAATTTGATCAACTAGACCTGCGTTATGGCGCGCGCATTCGCGTCATGACTTTGCTCGAGCGCTCCGATAGTTTCCGCAATCCCGGAGTTTCGTTGTTTACCGAGTATCTCGATCGACAGGGCTTCGACGCGACCGGATTTCTAAAGAGTCCGCTGCTTCTCGAGCGTTTGGACAATGAACGCGTCCTGCTGCCGCTAGCGTGGCTTTATGACTGGCGTCGTAAGTTGCAAGCGGAAATTGACACTCGCTTTCCGGCGGAGACAGCAGGCGTGCTTGACGCAGCGTTGTTGGGAAATCGCTACAACTTATCACGCTCAACGTCTGAACGGTTTCGTGAGGGCGGAACTTTTCACGTGCTGGTGATTAGCGGATTGCACATAACCTTTCTCGGCGGCTTCATTTTTCTGATCACGCGCCGCTTCACAAAGAATAGATTGGTGCAATTCATGTTCTCGGTCGTCGTCTTGTGGGCGTACTCGCTTGGGGTGGGTGCACAGGCTTCTGTCGTGCGGGCAGCTCTGATGTTTACTGTTGTCTTGATGGCGCCGCTTGTCTCCCGTCGCGCCTCCTCTCTTAATGCCCTTGGTGGTGCGGCGCTCGCGTTGCTTGTTTGGCGTCCCAGCGATCTTCTCGATCCTTCGTTTCAACTGACGTTTGTTTCGGTGCTGGCTATCGTCATACTCGCCTGGCCACTGCTGCAAAAACTGTCTGAAGTTGGTTCATGGCGGCCGACGCGCGAAACGCCATACCCGCCATCGTGCCCCGAATGGCTGCGCAGTTTTTGTGAATGTCTGTTTTGGAGTGAACGCGAAGCTAAACGAGAACTCGAGCGCGCCAACTATGATTACAAGCTTTTCAAACACCCGCTAGCCGCGCCACTGGAGCGCCTGCGATTACAGCGAACACTGCGATACATATTTGGCGCCCTTGTGGTTTCCGCGAGCGTGCAGCTCGCATTGCTCCCTTTTCTCATAGTTTATTTTCATCGCTTATCGTTCGCCTCATTCATTCTAAACATTGGCGTCAGTTTGATGATGGCTGCTCTCACAATTACGGCGGTCGTCGGATTGGCGATTGCGCAGTTTAGTTCCACCGTCGCCGCGCCTGTCATCAGCATAGCGAACAGTCTCAATTTGTTAATGGTTCATAGCGTGGACCCGTTTACTCAGGCGGGTGTGGCCTCCATTCGTTTGCCCGAATATACGGGATGGGCAAGCACAATCTATGGATTGTATTACGTGCCGCTGACGCTATTGGCGGCTTCATTGTGGCGTTGGAGGCCTCTGGATCCTGCCATGGTTGAAGCCAAGAAAAGAAGTGGGCGTCGTTTGACGCGGCTTGCGCCTGCGGCACAACTGTTTGCCATAACGTTGATTTTGATTCACCCATGGAGCGCCGGCAGAGCTGATGGAAAACTGCGGATAGACTTTCTTGATGTGGGCCAGGGCGACTGTGCCCTGGTGACCTTTCCCGACAACACAACCCTTCTGATAGATGGAGGCGGCCGGCCCGGTCCTTTCAAACGAGCAGTAAGGCCGAGCGAAGACTTCGATGAAGAATTTGAACGAGAGACACGCAGCATTGGAGAGGCGGTGGTTTCGGAATATCTTTGGTGGCGCGGCCTGGATCACGTTGACTATATTCTCGCGACTCACGCTGACGCCGACCACATTGACGGATTGAATGACGTGGCTCGAAATTTCGTTGTACGCGCGGCCCTGGTCGCGCGCCGCCCGGCTCAAGACCCAGAGTATTCGAAGTTTGCAGAAACCTTATCGGCGAAACGAATTCCGATTATTACAATCGGTGCCGGCGACCAATTGAAATTCGGCGGTGTAACGGCAAAAGTTATCTGGCCGCCGCCGAAGTCTAATACAGATGCGCCGTCGCAAAACAACGATTCAATTGTGCTCAGGTTGGGCCTCGGCGATCGCGCATTTCTGCTCACCGGCGATATTGAAACATCTGCCGAGACTGCCTTGTTAAAAGCTCGCTATCAACTTCGGGCGGACGTCGTAAAGGTGGCACACCACGGCAGCCGGACCTCTTCCACTCAGGATTTCATCGCGGCCACGCAAGTGACTCTTGCCGTCATCTCGGTTGGGCAAACTTCTGTTTTCGGCCATCCGCATCGGGACGTAGTGGAGAGATGGAAGACCAGTGGCGCTCAAGTGCTAACGACAGGGAAGAGCGGAACAATTACAGTCTCCACCGACGGCCGCGATTTGAGCGTTGAGACCTTCGTTAAGAGCAACTGAGATTTAAGGCGAGTTAAGCAGGCTTTCCGTATCGTCAGGAACGTACAGATCTACTTTTGCGCTGCCGGGTTTATAGGTGTGTAGCACGCCGAGTGGCGGTGCGTAAACATGAATCGTGACGAGATCCTGGCCGCTGACGTCCGGATTTCCCAACTGATGAATGTCAGGGACATCCGAACCAGTAACTGCACCCGGTGAACAATCTCGGGCAGCTTTGTATTCCAGGCCCTTCACCTCGTCGAAGCTAAAGGTTGTTTCCCACAACACGCCCTGGAACACCTTTACGCCGCCGTGGGAGCCATTATGATCATGGATTGGTGTCCGTTGACCTGGGCGCCAACACAACACCAGCATCTCCACAAACTCGTTACGACAAACCCGGTGGCGCCAATAGTTGCCCTCTTTAAAACCGATGTAGGGTTGCAACTCTTCCGCGTCGATCTCCGCATTCTCCAACCACTCGTAAATTTGCTCGAGAGAAGGTGCGCTGCTTTGTAACTCAAGCGCTTCAACCAGACGCCCCAGCGAATGGGAATTGTTTTTGATTTCGTTGGTTTGGAGACTATCGGCTGTCTCGAAGTGAATTGACACGTTTGCGGTCTCCTCGGGAGGTTGGCGCCTTCCAATGCGCAATCCCCTTATATTATCTCGAACTCAGGGAGTCAAGGCGTTCGCAGTTTTTGGTAGTGATGAAATTTGCAGCGCGCAACGATCGGGAGATAATTCTGTTCACTGTAACGCCGGGCCATGAGAAAACGTCAAACTCATCACCCGGCGTACACAGAAATTTAGAGTATTGATTGTGTGAACGAATCAATTACTCCGTAAGGTCGAACCCACCCAGGCTCGTGAGATTGAGAAGAACGGCAGGCTTATACACCTTCGCTCGGATGGATACAATAGCAGGTCTGAACTATCTCGAAATTTGTTACCTGAATTCGTCAGCACAGCCTGATATTACGGGGTGCGTCGCCATCGCCTGAGATGGCAATCCGCCAAACACTTGCCGGTAGCGGATACCGACCGAGACGCTCGGCCCACTCGATTACCACGACGGCCCGTTCATCACTTAGCAGCTCCTCAAGGTCGACAGCATGTGCTGCGCGCGCACCTTCGTCTAAGCGGTAGAGATCAATGTGGAAAAGTGGCAGCCGGCCCGCATGGGGATTGACTAAGGTAAATGACGGGCTGGTTACTTCTTCAGGATCGATGCCGAGTGATGAAGCAAGTCCTTTCACCAGGATTGTCTTTCCGGCGCCCAGCGGCCCATCGAGCAAAAGTATCTCGCCTCCGCGCAGTTGTTCGCCAATTTGCTTGCCCAAAAGAAAGGTTTCACTCGGCTCACGGGAGATCCATTCACCGCTTCGTAGAGTTTGTTCGATGGTGGTCATTGCTACGGCGTCTCACCTTTGGCGTCGAGTGAACAGACGGCTTCACTCAGGTGTTCGCGGATATCCGAGGCGACCATCGTGCGCATACCGCGGTCGCGGGCCGCGATATCACCTGCAAGACCGCCAATATAGACTGCTGCGACCGTTGCAGAGAGCACGTCAGCTTTTTCCTTCAAAGTTCCGATTGCCTGCGCGATGAATCCGGCAATGATACCGGTCAACGTATCACCGGCTCCTGCCGTCCCCAGGCCGGCATTTCCTGTTGGATTAATGAACACGCGCCCATCAGGCGCGGCGATAAGCGCGCGCGAACCCTTGAGAACAAGAATCAAATTGTTCCTGGTCGCAAAGTTACGCGCAACCGCCACGCGATCGTCGAGGGCTGATCTGTCATTCGTCCCCAGAAGTCGGAGCATCTCTCCAGCATGGGGCGTAAGGACCAGTGGAGATTCTTTTGAACCAGACAAATCCGGAGGCCACCCATTTCCGTCATAGGTCGCCAGACAATTTAGTGCATCGGCATCAATGACTACCGAAGTCTCGCGTGTCTTCACAACTGAGAACACAAAGCGTCGAGTGCGTTCGTCTTCGGCTGATAGTCCGGGACCGATAGCGATAACAGAAACTTTAGACGCTAACCGGGAAACGTGATCTGCGGCTTTATCACTCACTGCGCCGCGGTCAGTTTCGGCAAGCGCGGTCGTCATTACTTCGGGCATTACACTCGCGGCGATTGAAGATTGCGCCGAAGCCGGCGTGGCGATCGTCACCAGCCCTGCGCCTGCTCGGATGGCGGCGTCCCCACAAAGGACGGCGGCCCCCGTGTAACCGCGCGAGCCTGCGATTATAAGTGCATGTCCGTGAGTGTTCTTAAACGACTCGGGCGCGTAGCGCGTGCTCACTAACCATTCGCGTACATCGTTTGCCTCGGTTACGAAGAGAGTGGGATTTGCCGCTTCAACCAATGCGGATGGTGCGCCTATATCAGCAACAGCTAATTTGCCATTCAAGTGTGAAGCTGGCGGCAGCACGTTGGCGGGCTTGGGTGCAGTAAATGTGACGGTCAAGTCTGCGTGCACTGCCTCGCCAATGGGTTGAGCTAGATCTGCATTAAGTCCCGAAGGGATATCGATTGAAACAATTAATGGCCTCACTGTCGCCGAACTTTCGCGGGCTCTTCGCATGATTGCCAAATGCTGCACGACCTGAACGAAAACTCCCTCAAGCGGCCGCCGGAGTCCGGTGCCGAATAAAGCATCGACGATAATGTCGTAAGCGCGTCGCGGTTTTGCTAAGTCTTCCCAGGCTGATACTCCAGTGCACTCCACAAGACTCAAACGAGACGGCTGATCCTTTGAGCCAGCCGCAAAGCCACTCAAACGCCGAACAATTTCAAAGTTGGCCCGGGCATCGGCGTGAGCGTTCTCCACCTTTCCGAATAAAACGACATCCGCATGAACGCCCGCGCGAGCAAGCTCCTGAGCCAGGGCTGCGCCATCGCCACCGTTGTTTCCCGGCCCACAAAGTATCTGTGCTTTCTTGCCGGCTAGATTCCCACCGAAGTGAGCTGCGATTGTCTGGAAACAAGCCTCGGCGGCGGCCTGCATCAAGAGCGAAGAAGGGATCTGATAGTCCTGTGTGGTGAGGCGGTCGATTTGCCGCATTTGACTTGCTGAGATAATTGGCTGCACGTTTGGATGATAAGTACCGTTACTGTCAGGGTCAATCCGTTCCCACTTAATCGCACAGCATTATCGCGGCCAACAAAAAAGGCGGCCGAAGCCGCCTGCCTCTTGCCGCTGTCTGCCGCTGCACCAACCAGTCCGTTTTTCCAGGATAACCTTAGTAAATAGTCAATGACTCCATATCTCCAGAAAAATGTTTCAGCAAAAAGCCCGAGCAAGTTGAACCTTGCTCGGGCTCCTTAACGAGGGAACGAAAGGAGGGTTAATTTACTCGGGTTTAGCAGTTTTTTCGACGTTTGCGAATGAAGCCAGCGAAGCCCGCCAAGCCGGTTCCCAACAGCACCATCGTCGGGAATCTTACTTCTTAAGCTTCAGAGTGCGAATGATTCTGCCAATGACAGAACGGGCTTCGGGTATCTCGAACATGAACGTCACAGCGAAATAAGCAACCCCGTAAGTCCCCAGGACGATGGCAGCCAAAGGAATCGGATGCAATCTGCCTAGCAGTAACTTGAATGTCCAACCTACGTCAGTGCCGAGCAGCGCAGCGATCCAGAGCTTAGTTACATACGAAGCTGACAAGCCCGTCTGGCCAATCCTCCGGTTCAATGAGCGCCTGAGCAAGGCAAACTCAATCCAGCCCGCAATGCCCGCGGACGCGGTAAGCCCGGCGACTCCCCACTTGGGATCAATTCCCAGCGCAGGAGGAAGCGGAATGGCGCAGAGGTAGCCAAGAACCGTAGTCAGAATTACGCGAACAATGGCGTAGCGAAGTGGAGTTCGCGTGTCACGCAATGCGTAGTAAGTCGACGAATAGAGACGGCCCAAAGTTGACGCTAGTAAGCCCACCGCTGATCCCGCGAGAATGGCCCACACATAAATTGCGTCGTCGTGCTTAAACTGTCCGGTCTGATAGAGGACCGCGGCAATGACATCGCCTAGCGCGAGGAACGCCATCGACGAAGGCACAATAAAAAAAGCTATGCGCCGCAGACCTTCATCCAGCCGATGCCGTAAGACGTCGGCAACTTCCTCAGTGCTACCGATCGCGCGCGACATCGCGGGCAGCTCCGCCGCCGAGACCGACATGCCGAACAGACTGACCGGCAACGTATAGAGACTCTGCGCGTAGGTTAGTGCAACTACCGAGCCTTCGGGCAAGAAGCTTGCGAGTATGGCATCGACAAAGGCGCTGATTTGCACGACGCCGCGACTCATAAAGACAGGAAAAAAATTTCTGACTACTGTCTTAACGTGATTACTGGCGACGTCGAGCGTCGGCCTGATTCGTCGCACCAGTCGCGACACCGTCGGCCACTGCACACCAAACTGAAGCGCACTGCCGATGACGGAACCCCAGGCGACGTATTCCGCCAGTGGGAATTGGCCCACACGCCGGCCAAAAACCAGGAGCGAAACGATCATCGCGAGATTCCAGGCGACCGGCGCGGTGTAAGAAATGAAAAACCGGTGATGGCTGTTGAGCACGCCAAGGCACCAGGCCGAGAGCACTAACAGACCGGCGCCGGGGAAGAGAATCCGTACTAAGCGAATGGTTAACTCGCGCGTCTCGCCTTTAAATCCGGGCGCGATAGCCGAAATGAGATAGGGCGTAGCCAGCACACCCGTTAGCACAATCAGGGAAACCGCCAGGGCGAGTAGTCCCAGCACGGCATTCGCGACGTGCGTGGCTTCCTCTTCATCATCGTGCGCCAGCAGCTTTGCGTAGACAGGGATGAACGACGCAGACAGCGCGCCTTCGCCGAAAATGTTCTGCAGGAAATTGGGAATGCGGAAGGCGGCGCTAAACGCGTCGCCGGCAGCGGACGTGCCGAAGTAGTGAGCGAAAACTCTTTGCCGGATCAGTCCGACAATCCGACTTATCAATATGCCGGCGCCAACCAGAAAGGCAGATCGTCCCGTGCCCTTTTCAACTTTCGGGCCGGGAGTTGCGGAAGGAGACTCACCACCGGCTGCGCCTACCTGATCTAGTGTTTCACCGGCGATCGAACTCGCTTCATCGTGAGCTTCGCCCGGAACTTCAAGAACTTCGCCAGAAACGATTTCCGATCCTGGCCGCAATGAAGTCTCGTCGTTAGGAGACTGGTCGTTAGAGGATTCGTCACTAGGAGACTTATTGTTCGAAGGCCCGTCGCTGGCAGGCTCGTCGTTAGAAGACTCGTCGTTAGCAGAACCGTCGTCAGGAAGATCGTTCATCTGTAATCAGAGATCGTAATCTTTAATTTTCGTAAGCAGAGTTTTATAGCTAACGCCGAGGTCCTCCGCAGTTTGAATCTTATTGCCCTTGTTTGTCTCGAGTGCTTCAAGAATCTTTTGGCGCTCGACAAAACGCAATGCGCGCTGCGCGGCTTCAGAGAGACTTCCGGTTAGGTCGAATAACTTTAGCGCATCGGAGCTTTGAGCCTTTCCAGCCAAACCGAAATCTTTTGCCTCCAGCACCATGGTGTCTGAAAGAATGCACGCGCGTTCGATTGCGTTTTCCAGCTCACGAACATTCCCTGGCCAACTGTGTGTGCGCAAGACGGCAAGAGCTTCATCGTTCAATGTGGCTTCCCGACCGCGTAATTCTTTTCCAAGTTGTGCTGCGAAATGTTTAGCCAGCAGATCGATGTCACTCTCACGGTCACGCAAAGGTGGAATCACCAGCGGGAACACTGCCAGGCGAAAAAATAGATCGCCACGAAATTCCCCGTTATCAACGGCAGCTCTCAGATCCCTGTTTGTGGCAGCAACAACTCGAACGTCCACCGGGATCGGAGCGCGCCCACCGATGCGGTCCACGACTTTCTCTTCAATCACGCGCAGAAGTTTTCCTTGTACGGCTAGCGGCAACTCCCCAATCTCATCAAGGAAAACGGTCCCGCCCGTGGCCAGCTCGAATTTCCCGAGGCGTCTGTCGTTCGCACCGGTAAACGCCCCGCGTTCATGCCCAAACAATTCATTCTCGATAAGTGTTTCCGGAATCGCAGCGCAGTTGATAGCGACGAAAGGTTTGTCGCGCCGGCCCGAAAGATGATGCACGGCACGCGCGAAGAGTTCTTTTCCGGTGCCTGACTCACCCAACAACAAAACAGTGGCTTCCGTCTGCGCTACTCGTTGAGTTTCGGACACCGCGCGTTTGATCGCTTCCGATTCACCGATGATGCGAGGGAAGCCATAACGGCGCGACCACTCTTCGCGCAACAGAATGTTTTCAGTTCTTAATCTTTCCTGTTCCAGAGCACGCTCAACCAGCAACAGGAGATGGTTTGAGTCTACAGGCTTTTGCAGAAAATCGTGCGCTCCGTCCTTCATTGCCTGTACCGCTTCGTCAATCGATCCGAACGCCGTCATCACGATGACGGGAATGCTGCCATCTGCAGTGCGTGCGGCCCGTAAAACGTCAAGTCCCGAACCGTTAGGCATTCGTAGGTCGGTTAGGACCAGTTTGTGTGGAGCGGTGGAGATTTCGTGCAGCGCAGAGCGCGCATCGGCAGCTTCGGTGACAGTGTAGCCCGCGTTCTCGAGTGTCAGGCGCAAAACGCGGCGCAAACTGTCTTTGTCTTCAACAAGAAGGATGTCTGGCATGCGTCGGGTATTTCCGATTCGGAAAATAGGTCGGGCTCCCAATTAACTGATTACGACTCGGCGAACATACTGATGCTAATCAAAACATATCATATTCTGCTGAGAGATTGACTTAGGGCCGCCACTGCTTTGCAGAAGAGTTGCGGACGAAGACAAAGATCTTCAGCGCCTGTTCGGTTCGGAAGGCAAGTCCAGGGATAGCAGGGGCAGTAGCCCGACCATAAAGGATGGGTGCCCTTGTTTACGCGCGGGCTACCGCCCCGCTTCGGCAATTCTAGACGGCACAGGAGCAATGCCAGACGGCACAGGAGCAATGCCAGACGGCACAGGAGCAATGCCAGACGGCACAGGGAGCAATGCCAGACGGAACGAGAGCAATTCCAGATGGAACCAGAGCAATTCCAGATAGAAAAAGCGCAACTTTCTTCAGGCCTGGCACCAATTGCAGTGCAGATTGCGGCATTTTATTCGGAAATTGCACTAGTGCCCCTAACTTTATGACTGCTGACTACGCACAAAAAAGGCGTAAGCCTGCGGAAGACTTACACCGAATGTTAACAAGGAATTCTGGATCGTCTACTTCTCGGCTATGCCTAATACTTCCGGTTCCGGAATTACCGTAGCGTCCCGGCCAGCCCTGGAGCCGAATTGCAAATTACAAGTTCCGGCCCCATCCGGGTAGTCGAATGTCGGTTCCAGAAAATCTCCGGCCGCACCAAACCGAACTACCATTATTGAGCCGAAGAGGTCTTGGTTGCCGCCTCCTGCTTGAGCAGTCACCAAGAGTTCCGTTCAAAATTGGGGGCCCGGTCCGTTTAAAATACAGCGTCCCAGTGACGATCAACAAGCTGCAATTGAGAGACTCACCGCGCGATCCTTGCCGCGGGAATTGGCTCGCTTCAGTGGGCGGAATCCATCCGCCACTCGACGGGCGGAGGTCGGGTTCAGCATTGATATGTTTAATAGAATCCTGAGTCATAGAACCTGTGTATTCGTGCGGAGACTCGACGCTGGAGTGGCAGAATTTGCGACGGCGCTGCTCGCCGGTGGACCATAGAGGGTCGGTTGGCCCACGGAAGTTAAATTGTTTCTGAGGGACCCATAGTTAGGCGAGGAGATGTTCTTTAAGCAGGGTTTGCGATGTTATCGGCCGAGTCGACATCCTGCCACGCCATCGACTCCTTCACGCTGTCGGGAGACCCGCCAGGTTTGTCTGTCTATTTCATCTAACAAACGAGAAGCAATATCATCGTGGCCGAGCTCTTTTAACAGACGCTGTTCCTCAATTGCAGAATCTTTGTCTTCGAGGTCGAGGTAGACAAGCCCCAAATAATAGTGAACCGTACCGTCATTAGGATCCATTTGCAGGGCTTGCTTATAGGCCTTTATTGCCTCGGTGTAACTACCTATATTGAAGTAGGCCAGGCCTAGATTTTTGCGCAACTCCAAATCATTCGGTTTTAGACGTATCGCTTTTGTATGCATTCGCAAAGCTTTTAGGAATTCGCCCGAACCATCGTAGGCAAGCCCAAGCTGCGTATGCGCCTCAACCCAATCAGGTCGAATCCTTGTCGCTTCCTGATAAGCCTCAACGGCCTTTTGCAATTGGCCGAGATTGTGATAAGCGGAGCCTAATCCCAGATAGGCTTCGGCGAAATCAGAGTCGATTTGTAGAGTCCTTTTAAATTCCCGAACCGATTCATCATGCAAACCCTCGCTGGCTAAATCCATTCCACGTTCGTAATGCCGACCGGCCTCAATAGCCGAGTCTCGACCTACAAACTTATCCAGTATTTTTTCTCGCAGGGTCATTAGGGATGGCTCTTCTCAAATCATGAGCGTCTAAAACTCGCCAATCGCGGTTACCCGTGGTCCTGTCGAAGCTAGCGCGTTTTGCACCCACGCCGAATCATATTGAATCGTGGACGTTCCGCTACCACTGCTACTGAAAGTGGGAGCGAGGAAGTTTCCGGTATTGCCAAAACGGGCAACCAGGACAGCCCCAAGACTGTTGCCATTGCCGCCGCCACTGCGGATTAATTGTCCGCCACCGAGCACCAGTATGAGTCCTTTATAATCGGACGACCCATTTAATGTCAGGGTGCCGGTTACAACTAAAAGACCAGCTCCTCCTGCAGGAGGCAGGTCCGTGTCGCCGTCAACGAAGGTCAGCACCGGTCGCGACGTGGTTCCGAAACCAGGAGGTTGCGTTGCGGTTGTGAAATAACGACTTTCATTTTGCGCTGTATTTCGCAGATCGATAACAAAAGATCGGGCAGCATCGGCTGTTTGTAACCAAACAGGCAGACTCGAAACACTCACTTGCTGCACACCGCTGGGGTTGCCAAAGACTTGCGAACCCGGAAGAGTGAGTCCGGTCAGGTACGAGTAATCAACACTGCCGGTAACGCCGAAGGCCGAAAGATCGGAGCCACCCGCGTTATCGTTTCCGTCATAAAGATAACTTGCACTGTTGCCGGCATTGAAAGTCAGTTGAGAGTTATCGTCCGCGCTTCGAAGAGTTATGGCGCTGGGTGCGGTGATGTCAAAAGCGAATCTACTTAGCAGCATTCGCATCTGCTTTCTGGCGTTGCGAGGACCAAAGCCCGTAACGTTTACTATGAGACGGTTTGGGTCAGGCGCAGTGATCGCGACGGGGATCGAAGTAGAAGCGTTGTTGCTATTAACTGGGTTAGTGGCTCTTGTGTATAGTGCTCCTTGAAGGTTGTTTGAAAGAGTTGGAAAGTTGACAACCACGAAGCTGGTCGTGCTGGTAATAGTTCCAGTGAGTGTGCAATTAATCTGGTAGGTCACGGGCCATGGGGCCGTTTGCGTAATAGTAATTCGAAAGGGCTCAGGCGTGGTGAAGGACCAGCCGCTGCTCCCGACGCTGGGAATGGAAAAGTATCCAAGAGTACTGGAACCAGTGGCGTTAATTGTGGTAGTGGCTTGGGGAACGTAAGTCAATGTTGCTCTGGTATTTCCGCTTCCGAATGAATATTGCGTAACCATCGAGTGATTCGTAAAACCGCCAGAGGTGGAAAAAGTTACGACTGCCGAATTGTCGGGATCGCTTATTGCAGTGCTAAAGGCCATGCCGTTCATCGGGTTATACGAAGGGCTGATCGTCACTCGGGCGGGGTTATAACTCGTGTTGTAGGTCATCCAACGCGACAAATGCGGCGCGGCAGTATCGTCGCTAACGTTAGAAGTAGAAACTGTCGCCGCCTTGCGGAAAGTAATCTTGTTCTCGGTAGCCACTCCTCCGTTCGGGTCTGTTGCGAAAACGGGATTTGGCGCAACGTTACCTCGGAGAACGTTCAAAACTGCCTGTGTTCCGGCTTCTGCGGCATAGTAAGCCTGCATCTCAGCCGCCGCGTCTGTGGTATTTGTCGCTGACATTGAAGTTGTCAGTACAAGTGTCAAACCCGCTGTCAGAATTAGCAGGCTGACTAACAGCATTGTAATAAGAGCGGCGCCGCGCTCGCCCGAGGCATTCAATTTTTCAATAGCAAATTTGAAAGTTACTTCCATGAGAAACCCCGTTCAGGAATTGGATTGATTTAGTAGTTAACGAGATCTGAATTGCGAAGCGTCGCGTCGGAGACTAGTTGCACTCGGGAATCTGGCTGGTAGCCATTTGAACCAGGAGTGCCTACGGCTGGCAGGGTTACGCATACGGAGATAACGATGTATTTCGCATTGCTTTTCTGCGTCACCTCGGATATCGGGTTTCCCGAAGCGTCAACGACATTTGTTACGTCGCACGTTGAGGTGGTGTAATAGACCCGGTCGGGATAATAGCGAATGTTCAGGGCATCTACTCGGTTTGCCAGTACCATCTCCTGAGCAGCTACATTAACGTCCAAACGCACGATGTAACTGTTCCCACTGTCGGTATACAACATGTATTTTACGTCTTCATCTTTATCCGTTGCTAAGCTGCTTGTTATTTCGCCATCAGAGGCATTGAGGTTTGCGCGAACGCGGATAGATGTTAAGCCCGAGTCAGCGCTAACTATGCCGTTATCGGTAAGTCCGTAGCCCGAGTTTGCAACCTCACGAGTAATAAGGTTCAAACCGCGTTGCGCGTCGGCTAGCGCTTCAGTTTTCTGGTTCTCTCGCGTGCGAATCCTAAACGAGCTGGCCAGAATCCCGCTGGCCACGCCCAAAAGCACAAGCGTTATGGTCATGGCTATTAGCAATTCTAAAAGCGTAAAGCCCGCGATATCGTCGTGACTCTGATTTCGTTTTGGCATTGGGAAAATGGTCCCTACTTTGTGAAACGCGAAAGTGTTTACGGCAAATAAGGTCCAACTGAAGGCGCTGAGCGCTTAGAAATTATAGTTGCGGGGATACTGGCCCATTGACTGCTGCTCGCTGATGGCGTGACTTGGATCGTGACTACCTTGGAGACGGCGCTTCCGCCGCAGTCGGACGTGGAACAAATCGTTGTTACTATCTGATAAGGAAGTCCTGCGCTGGTGTAGGATTCAGTTGAAGAAGGAGTACTAATACTCGCATCACTAAAACGGGCCTTGCGCAACCGCTCCATGCGCTGTTGAGCAATGGCGAGTGCAATCGCGCGGTCGTTCGCGCCTGCGTTGTAATTAATTGAAAAGACAAAAAGTGAAACGACCGCCAAGGCCATTACCATCATGACAACCAGAGCGATTGCGGTTTCGATCAACGTAAAGCCCTGCTCGCCAGACATTCCGTTTTTTCGCGATTGAGGGTTAGTTTGACTTTTGCTCCGATGATTCATGTCCACCCTCCTAGTTGGTAACTTTGACCAGGGTTGTCACCGTGGTACACGACGAACTGAAGTTTACGGCAAACGTTCCGCGAGTATTATTCAGTGAGCTTACCGAAAAGGTGACGGATCCATTTGCTGATACGCTTTGAGATGTTGGCGACAACCCTAAATTCGTCGGCGCAGAGGTGGTCAACGTGGCGGAATTGTTCGAACCAACGATAATGCCGCCCGTGCTGCCACCACTCTTTCTTATGGATAGCGACGAAGGGACTGTTAAATTGCAACCGCCGGGACCCGTGCCTGTTATTGGCGGCCCTGCCGCACCCGTTGTAGTTGCGTCGCAATCCAACGAATTGTTATGTGTGCCGCTTCCCGGTACGAGGGTTGTGGGAGAAAGGCCGGGAGGGCTGACTGTCCCGTAAGTGACTGTCGGTAGGACGCTGACGTCCCCGTTTACAGTCACATCGCCTGCATCCGAAACGTCTACCCATGACTGTGATCCACCAGGGATTTGAAAGGCAACGGTATTTGTGCACGCCAAAGTACGTCCACGCCAGTTAAATGAGATAGAAGGCAAGGGCGAGCCTGCGGGAATTTCAATGTCACCCAAGAGGTTATAGGTTCGAGTGTCTGAGCCAGCAAAACCCATCGTGACGATGTAGGATTTATTAGTGGTGAAAATCACGCTTGAAGTGTCGTGGCGACGGACGGCATCCAGTCGGGCTTTCTCGATATTGCTGGCCAATTGCCTTACGGAATTCTGAAGAAGCAACAATTCGTTCGACTTGCGGATACTGATTACCGCATAAGCCGAAATCACACCTGCGACCGCCAATACCATCATCAGCTGCAACAGACTGAACCCACTTTCGGTCGTCCGCTTTTCCACTTTGTTAGGCACGTGACCAACTCCTTCGCAAATTTTCTCCGTTAAAGGTCTACCAACCTCGGCTGCCACATTGGCAATGGCCATGCCAAGCCAACTTGCCTTGGAAATCCGGAGTCTTTCGTAAACGACTTACGCTGCGCCCGCTTTTGCTCGTTACTTTACGTAACAACGACGGAAGTGTGCTTCCTATCAAACGCATCGCCCAATTAACGGTTTTTGCCAGCGAAGCTACTTGAAGGTGCAGCTATGCGGAAATGGCGACACCTTCGAACTTTTGATCAGGAAGGTTCTTTCTGCCGAGATGGCCATTCGTCATGCTTCTGAAAGGATCGTCCGCTTCGTGCGAGGTGCCGCACACCGCGCGCCTAGCTGGACGGTAAAGCGCCCCGGCGGTCTTAACGGTCGTCGGGGCGCAATGCTGTTTAACTGTTGGCGGCCGTCACGGTGCGTTAGTGGGATCTTTGGTGTTTGAATCGAATTCCGGATTTCCGGCTCCGGAGACACTTTCCGTGTCGGAGAGTTTCATTGTTAGGGCCAGCGGTTTGTAATTGAACGCTTTCGGCCCCCCGCGGCTGTTCTGCACTTGCATCACCAGGTAGTCTTGATTTTCTCGAAACCTGGTGACACTTCCGTGCTGATTCATGATCACGAAGAGCAGGACGTCACCGCTCGCCGTTCTCATCTGACCGACCAGGGAGCTGGCGCCGCCGTCGGTTCGCACCAGCGTGCCGGTCTTTGCGATCACACTACCTTGCCAAGCTGGTCCTGTGAACCGATCCTCTAAGGTTCCGGGATCGATCCCGGCAACAGGCAAGATGTCCGCAGGCGACAACTTGTTTTTCTGAAGCTCGTTGCGAAGAGCCCGAAAGACTTTCATCATCGCTCGGGGCGTAACGCGATTTACCCCCAGCCCGCTCAGCGAAGCTAGCTGAATTTCGCTGGGTGGAATTCCCAGCGTGTTAACGAGTTGACGCTGGACCGACAGTCTGCCACCAAGGTCGTCGCCTATGCGTTCTGCCATAAAATTATTCGAATAGCAGAGAAGCACTTTAAGAACATCGGTAAGTCTGCTCGACTTATGCGTCAGGAGAAGCCGCGCTCCGGGCGCCGCGGTACCGACCACGACGTTACCCATTACCGCGACGCTCGGAACCGTCTGCAGACTCATCCCATCACCCAGCGCTGTACGCTCGTACGTCCAGGCGGAAATCGCTTCACTGGATCTCAACGTGGCATCAAGTGTGTCATAGAGCAATTCGCCTGAGTGCCTTGCAGACGAATTGAAATTCATTGTGAAACCGGGCGCCACGACCACATCTCCCCTGACCGTGCGAATTCCCAAACTATTCAACTGTCGGGCGATCATTATTGCGTGTTCATAATGAAAAGATGGATCGCGGCCAGTTACGTATAAGTTTCCCTGCATCGTTCCGGTTGCCTTATCGAAAGCGCCATCCGTCCAGAAGCCGGTTGTGAAACGGTGCTGCGCTCCGAAGTTCTGCAGAGCTACGAGCGCTGTAGCAAGCTTGACCGCTGAGGCAGGGTTGAATCCCTGATCGGGCGCTTGCGCTGACACGGTCTTGCCATCGAGAGTTTCAATAAGTACGCCCTGAAGACCGTAAAGGGTCGTCAACTCACTGTTAGTGTTCGATTCGGTTTGCGGCGGGGTGGGCCTGGCCGGCGCCTGCGTTGCAGACTTGTTTGCGACAGGCTGAGCGCTCTGTTCCTTGTTTGGTGTCTGGGCAGGCAAAGCGCCCGTGACCAACATCAAAAAAATCGTGGTCCAGAAAATTTTCATCGAACGCGCTCTGACTTTTTGCATTGCTTGTTTCCCCTCATGCTCAAGCACTAGCCCAGGCGATCATACCACGATGTTCGAGAGCGCGTGTGGCCGCGATCTTTTGGTGCTGTTTGCCGTGGCTAAGGGTGTCGGTTAACGAACGAAGCTTCGGGCCGTGCTCCAGCCCAAATCGCGAACTCTAATTGCGTTGACAACGTTAGAAGCACAAACCTAGAATCTGAGCATTGACAATCTAGTGAGACGTAACCACCAAGCAGTTGCTATTGAAGACGTCCGCGCGACACACAAGATGCGAAAGAAAGAGATTCGAGCGCGGCTCGATCAATTTCGCAAAATTTGGCGTGAAGGAAGTGACGCGCAACTCTGGGAAGAACTAGTCTTCTGCATCTTCACGGCCGGAGCGTCTGCGCGCATGGGCTTCCGCGCTGTCGACGCTGTGAGGCCACTACTTCTCGACGGCGACCGAGAAGAAATGACGCTGGCGCTGAAGAATGCTGGAGCACATCGTTTTCCAGTCGAAAGGCCCGGCTATATCGTTGTGACGCGCAGCTATTTGCGCGAGCACTGCGACATGGCTTTGCGAAAGAAGCTGCACAGTTTCAGCGATCCAATAGCGCGTCGCGACTGGCTGGCCCAGGAGAAACAGATCAAAGGGCTCGGATACAAAGAAGCGAGTCATTTTCTGCGAAACATTGGGCTCGGCGGCTATGCGATTCTCGATAAGCACGTGATGAGCTGTCTCACGGATCTGAAAGTGGTTGACACGCCCAAGCCACCGGCTACTCGAGCGCGATATTTGGAAATGGAAGAAAGGCTGAAAGTCTTTGCGCGTAAAGTCAGGATTGACTTTGATGAACTTGATCTGGTTCTCTGGTCAATGAGAAGTGGCGAAGTTTTGAAGTAGTAAACTCTCTTCTATTACATCTGTAATCATCGATTTGATCAGGGCAGAAATTGATACAGAAAGAAAGAAGTATCATGCAATCCAAGAGTAAAGACAGGCTTCGCCAAATAGCGATAACATTTTTGTGGGCTTTTGCTATCTGTCTGGCGCTCTGTGCGCCCGCGCTCTCGGCACCCAGTGGTGATGATAAAACTCGTCGTGCAGATAAAGCGGTTCGCGATGGAGATTATGAGACCGCGGAAAAACTTTTTCGCGAGTTGTTGGCGAAAGACGCTCAAGACAAGGAGGCGCGTCTGGGTTTGAGCTTTGCGCTTCTGAAACAACGGCTGCTTCAGGATGCTTATGATCACGCGGCGAGGGTGATATTGAC
>DIYZ01000144.1 GCA_002427845.1 Chloracidobacterium sp. UBA6041
GATTTTTCCGACAGACTCCGAAGCGGGCGACAGTCTTACAGAGTTCAGTTATACAAAAATGGTCTGTGCTACATCACCGTCCGCTGCCGCCTGCTTCGCAGGCTAACAGGTGTGGCCGATATGATCCTGGGGCTTACACCCCAGGGCGGGGTCCCCAGCCGAGCATCTCGGCTGGGGTGCGAAACTTTACGCTGTCGCCTGCTTTGCAGGCTGGAACGCCCAGGTTTCCTTTACTCCTTTCTGTACTATTCACGATCGACGACCTAATATTCATGCGCTAATGATTTCCGCTCAAACAGCACGGCGCGCGGTATGGCGACCCCTCTGGGAACTGCCCGGTCGCTTCGAACTGATCGTCTCACTGGCTCGTCGTGAGTTGGTGGCGCGCTACAAAGGATCAGTGCTGGGAATTCTCTGGGCCATACTGACGCCGGTGGTGATGATCGCCATCTTCACTTTCATCTTTGCCGGAATCTTCGGTGCGCGCTTCGGCGCCCGCGGTTCTTCCTGGGATTATGCGCTCTACTTGTTTTGCGGCTTACTACCCTGGACCATGTTTCAGGAAACGTTACAGCATTCATCCACGACGATTGTTACTCATGCAAATCTGGTGAAGCGCGTCGTGTTTCCGCTGGAGACATTGCCGGTGGCGCAAGCGCTATCGTCGTTAGGTAACCAAATGTTTGGGACGCTCGCACTTGTGATTGCCACGCTAATCATCCATCGCGAATTGCATGTCACTATGCTTTGGCTACCGGCCCTGGTGGTTCCGCAACTGATCTTAACGCTCGGCGCTGCCTGGCTGGTTGCGTCGCTGGGCGTGTTCCTGCGCGACATTGCCCAGGGCATCACTCTCGTCCTGATGGCCTGGATGTACCTGACGCCAATTATTTATCCCGAATCGATCGTGCCCGAACGCTATCGCCCCTTCATCAACGCCAATCCTTTTACGGCCCTCGTACGAAGCTACCGCCGCATCTTCCTCGAAGGCGTCGCGCCAGACTGGCCGGGTCTCGCCTACTTCACAGCGTGCGGCCTGGTGCTGTTTGTATTTGGTTACTGGTGGTTTGCGAAGAGTCGCCGAAACTTTGCCGACGTGATTTGAAAAGTGCGCGCTAGCGGTATTCGCCCGTTGATCGGTGCGGCACAGCCGCGAACGCTAACGCCGCTTGTATCTGGTTGACTGCTAACCGGCGATCGTTTTTCGTCCGCTGCCAGCGTCTGACAATACCACGACGATTCCCATCAACCACCAAAACACCAGTGCCACTTCGCCGTCACCGAAGTTGTAGTTGACGAGTGAGCTCAGGAAGAAACCTGCCACTGCTCCAGTTGCACCAAGCAGAATGCCATAACGGTTGGTATCGCTCGCTTCGCGCCGGGATTTCTCGCCGCGCGATGCAGTGCGCCAGAACAGCGCCATTATCCAAAGCCAAAGAGCGAGCGCGGGCAGGCCACGATCGAAAGCGAGTTGCAGCGGTGTTGAATGCAGATGAAGCATGTCGCTGCCGGGAAATCCCCACTCGTTCCAATGCCTCTGCATGGAATCCATCCCGTGGCCGAACAGCGGGTGAAGCAGGATGCGCGACACCCCGACGCGCGCGACCTCTACGCGCAATGACGAGCTTGGGTCTTGCAGCCACAAAGCGTTTTGCGCGCGCGTTTGGTAAACAACAAATGCGCCCACCGCCAGGAATATGCAGACGGCGGCGAGACTTAATAGTTTCGCCCTTCTTCCGAGAGCGCGCACACTAATCACACAGAAGCCAAAAGCTAAAGCCACCAACACGGTGCGCATAGCTGTCAAAGCAATTCCGAGGGCCAGCAACGCCGTGGCCGCGAATGCCAGTTTCGACCGCAGGTTCAATCCGTGGTTGCGGACATTTGCCAATGCCAACCCCAGAGCCAGTTGCGCGAGAATCTGAAGAATCTCCGAATAGGTCTCATAGTGGCGTGTCCAACCAGAAGCACGAAAGCGGTGCGTGGCTTTGCTGCCGGCAACGCCGGAAGGCGAGTCGTGACTTTTGATTTGTTCGCTTACGACGAGACCGGGACGTTCCAGGTGTTCGCCCTGTGAGATCACACTTACTTTTATTTCGCTTCCTGTTGGCAAGCTTCTAATGGTCTCGTCCATGTCACGCACGGAATAGATTCGCCGGCCGTCAATTCTCCATATCGCATCACCTTCGCGAACGTGAAGCGCACGCAAAGGACTATCCGGCGCGAGTGATTCAACAATCACGCCGCGCCCGCGAGCGAGATCGTAAACACTATAGACTGTGCCCGCGGCGGCCGAGAGGATCATCATGGCGACCAGCAGGACGGCGGTGCGCCGGGTCACGATTGCTTGCGTTAGATAAAAAAGAAAGAGGACGCAGGTTGACTGAATTTTGGCAATGCTGATGCGCGGTTCCTGCGAAAGGAAGGAGGAGGCCGCCGTCCACAGAAAAAACAACAGGATTGGAATGTCGAACGGTGTGCGGCGACTGCCCGTTTTGCCGCTGAAAATTGTGCGGACTAGCCAGCCGCCGCCGACTATGGCCAACGAAATTTCCCCCGCGGCGATCGAGTGCGGCGCGAAAACCGAATAAAGAAAGAGACCGAAAGTGGCACCCTTATGACCCAACACTGACCACTGGGCTCGCCTTGCAGCCGGCTTCGCCACGTCTCCCGATAGTTTTGCTGGATTTTTCAATTGACCTGATGATTCAGATGGGCTAACTACAATAGCGATTTGGCGAGCGCCGCATCACAGTATTCGATTCGCATTCGTCGCGAAAAACTACAAAGTCAATTGCGTTGACAGCCATATTTTTTGCATGTTAGCGTACCTTCAGGCTTTTTCGTAAAGGAAAAGCCATGGACGTTTAAAGTGCTCCATTCACTCCTGCTTTCAGTTGAACCCGCCGCTACGTTTGACTCCGGTCCTATATTCAGTGCTACATAATACTCCTGATGACTTTCGAAAAGGCTAAGGTGCTAAAGGCCGTTGAGAAATTCCTGTCGCAGGGAAAGATCAACGCTGCCATTAAAGAGTATCGTCAGATCATCGAGCACGATGATGACGATCTCACGGCTCTCAACATGTTGGGAGATCTTTTGGCGCGCTCGGGAGAGAAGGAGGAAGCAATAACCTGCTTCTCCCGAATTGCGGAACATTATCGCGAACAGGAATTCACGCTTAAAGCAATCGCCATGTACCGCAAGATCGAGAAGCTCAAGCCGCGCGATCCGGACATTGCTAACAAACTCGCTGATCTATATGCCGCACAGGGTTTGGTTGTCGATGCGCGCGCGCAATATCTTGTGGTTGCGGATGTTCATACTCGGAAAGGCGAAAACAAACAAAGTCTCCAGGTGCTTCATAAGATTGCTGACCTGGATCCTAACAACACTGAAATCAGACTCAAGCTTGCGGAAGGCTACCTTAAGGAAAGCATGCCCGCGGAAGCGGTCAATGCTTTTATCGAAGCCGGCAAACGTTTTCTTGAAAATGGGGCATTTGAGAAATCGCTCGATGCTTACTCGAAAGCAACGAAGCTCAGCGCCCACAATAAGCCGGCTCTCAAAGGTGTGTTGAGCGCCCACACGGCCCTGGGCACTGCCGAAGACGCGGCGGAACTTCTGGAAAAAGCCGTCGCCGAAGGACCTGACGATCCGGAACTTCTATCGATGCTTGCGCAAGCTTACATCGATGCCGAAGACCCTGCCGGCGCCGAACGCGCCACCACCTTGTTGATGTCGCAGGACGCTTCAAACTATCGCCGCTATATCGAAGTCGCGCGTGTATATCTAAAGCTGGGCCAGCAAAATGAAACCGCGAGAATACTCGGAAATATTATCGAACCGATGCTCGCCGGTCGCGAAGAAAATGATTTGCTCGACCTCGTTAACGAATTGCTTGCTCGCGATCCGGAACATGTAGCAAGCCTGCGTTTGCTTTCCCGGATTCATTGGTGGCAGCGCGACATGGAAAAGTTGCGCGCAACTTTGGAGCGGCTGGCGGAATCTGCCGAAGCTGCGGGACTGGTTGAGGATGAACGCTACGCGCTGACTCAACTGGTGCGGCTGGCGCCAGACGAGCCACGTTACCGGGAGCGCCTGAACTTAATCGGAGGTTTTTTGGAAGAAGCTTCCGAAGGAACGTCTATGGCGGAAGATCCCACCTTGGCGCCGGTGCCCTCATTCGAAAGTTTTGCCATGGGAGAAACGGCGACTGAGGCCGAGGTCGCAGACACCTCCAGCGAGTTTGAATGGAACTCGGTGGCCGATGACGCCGTCTACGATTCAAATGCCTCTTTTGCAGACCTCAACGAAACTGAGGTTAACTCGGATGGCCGGATAGAAAGCGCTTCTAAAATCAAGCGAATATCCGACCCTGTGTCGACCGATCCTTCGGTTCGGGAGTTTGCGTTTGGCGATGAGGAAATTGCTCACGCCACGACTGATAAGTTGGAAACTGCGGACAAAGCAAACGCGCCGAGTCCTCAGAGCATGATGCGTCAGGAACTTGAGAGCGTGGACTTCTACATCACACAAGGCTACTCCGACATCGCCAGAGAGACATTGGACTTGCTGGAACGTCAATTTGGCGCGGATCCGGAAATCGATTCGCGCCGTAAGAAACTCGAAGAGACACAGAAGCCGGAAGCTACCGCGGCCCCGGATCATTCGGGCGCACACGCGGCTGGTGGAATCGATTCTGGTCTGGCCGAGATTTTCGAGGAGTTTCGCGTTGAGGCTGAAGGGGAACACGCGGCTTCCAATGAAGACTACGAGACCCATTACAACATGGCCACAGCTTACAAGGAGATGGACCTTCTGGATGAAGCCATCCGTGAATTTCAAACTGCCGCGGGCTTAACAGGATCTGCCGATGGTACAGCGCGTTACTTTCAATGCTGTAATATGCTGGGTCATTGCTTTTTGCAAAAAGGCATGCCGCGAGCGGCGGTGCTCTGGTTCAAGAAAGGCCTCGAAACCCCCGGACGCTCCCCGGAGGAGCTCAAGGCGCTGCAATATGAACTCGGTTCCGCCTATGACGAGCTGGGCGACGTGACGCGCGCTATCGAGGTCTTTACGGAAGTGTATGGTCTCGACGTTGGTTATCGTGACGTCGCAGATAAGCTTCGGGATCTTCAGTCGCGCAGAGCTGCGCAGAAGTTGAAGAAAGGGAAATAAGTCGTCAACCGTGAACCGTGAATCGGGCACCGGGAATCGAGAATCGGGTACCGGAATCGAGAATCGAATCGAGTCACGATCTCAATCAGAAACTGACCAGTTCATAAGAATAAATCGCGAATCACGAATTGGAACGGGGAATGGACTTGAGTCCGGATGGCAGTTGTTAAATCGGAGACTGACCAGTTCATAGCGCAAATCTGCTTTCACTATTTACGATTTACGGTTCACGATTTACAGTTCACGGTTCACGAGCAAGTCATGTCAGCTAAGCTAAGTGTCATCTTCTATATTATTCTGTGCCTGGAAATCGGCATCGTGCTTGCGCTTTTGCCATGGATTCCGCAGGGTACACTTGGCCTGAGCGATTGGGGCAATAACTATTTTCTTTTGTATGCGGCGCGGAAGACTGGCATGCATGGCTTGCAGGCTGTCGTCGCTTCGGGGTGGATGCGCGGAGCGGTCACCGGTGTCGGCCTCTTGAATATTGGGATCGCTTTTTGGGAGATATTCCATTTCAGGCAAACTGTGCGGACGCTCGAACAAAGTACGGAACTTCCGAGCAGCCCAAAAAAAGATGTCGCCGACGCCAAAAATGCCGCAAAGGCCATTCCTTTATCTCATCACGAGCGGCCAGACGACCTCCCGGACAACGCCGGCAACTGAAGATTTCTCAAACGTCCTTCACCTGGTTCGAGCCGCCGTGGTCGCTGGGGTTGATCTTGTCCAGATCCGCGAAAAGAACTTGAGCGCGAGCGTGCTCTACCAGCTCTCGGCTAACGCTGCCACCATCACCGGAAGAAGCGGAACCAGGCTACTCATAAACGATCGTGCCGATATTGCCGCCGCAGTGGGCGCGGACGGCGTTCATTTAACGACGTGTTCTTTGCCGACTGATGTTGTGCGCCGCACGTTTGGCGACGATTTCCTGGTCGGCGTTTCCACTCATACGCTGGAAGAAGCCGTCAGGGCCCGTCGCAGCGGCGCTAACTTCGTTGTTTTCGGTCCTGTTTTCGAAACCGCATCCAAACGCCAATATGGAGAACCACGGGGCCTCAAGCACCTGGAGCAAGTTGCTTCAGAGCTTTCTCCTTTTCCCGTTGTGGCGCTTGGCGGACTGACGATCAATAACGTCGCAGCTTGCATTCAAGCGGGCGCGCAAGGGATTGCCGCCATCAGGATGCTCAACGATCCGCAGCGAATGAGTGATATCGTAAGGGAAATTCGGCAAGATTTTGACAAGCACTAGACTGACCGAACCAACTAACCGCAAAGGGCGCCAAGAAATTCGCAAAGCTTCGCAAAGACTTGGCGTTCTTTGCGGACCCTTAGCGTCCTTTGCGGTTGTTGTTTTCTGAGTTCTTTGGACCAGGTATACCGCCCACATGGCTTCAGAAAGTAATACGCTTCAGTTACGCCCGAAGGCGTTGACAATCGCGGGCTTTGACCCATCGGCTGGGGCGGGTGTGCTCGCCGACGTCAGAACATTTGTCGCCTTTGGATTTCAAGCGGTCGCGGCGATCACCTCGGTTACGTTTCAAAACACCGCGCGTGTTTTCGGCGCGATACATCAGATGGGTGAAGCTGTTCGTGCGCAAGTAATGCCGCTGCTGGAAGACGATGGAATTGTCTGCGCGAAGATTGGCATGCTGCCGACGCGCGACGTGGTTCTCGAAGTCGCGCGTCTGTTTCGAGAGACCAATCTGCCGCGGCCGGTGGTCGACCCGGTGATAATGTCGTCCTCTGACCACCGGCTAATGGAAGAGAGCGCGTTGGCTGCTTTGATTGAGGAGTTGCTTCCTCTGGCTCGACTGGTTACGCCAAACATCCCGGAAGCGGAAACGTTAACTGGAATTGCGATCACGTCAGAAGCTGAGATGCGCCGGGCCGCAGCCACTATACGCGAGCTGGGCGCACGAGCTGTTTTGATTAAGGGAGGACACCTCAAGAAGCAGAAGGTAGAAGGCAGTAGGCAGGAGACAGGAACTGACAAAGCGCTGGACGGATCCGACGAAGCGATTGATGTGCTCGACAATGAAGGGAAGGTAACGGTGTTTCGGGAGAGGCGCGTCAGTGGCGCGGAGCTGCACGGCTCCGGCTGCATCTTGTCTGCTGCGATCGCTGCCGGATTAGGACAAGGAAAGACGTTGGAAGATTCTGTTCGTGCGGCGAAGAGTTTTGTGTTGGAAGCGATGCGAAATTCGTTGCGGGAGGGCCAGAAGTTCTAAGACGCCTTGAGTGTCATGATTTTAGAGCAATGAAGGTCCAGGACATTTCATTAGCTCATGAGTGCCTCGCATCAGGAATCTATCGCAGTAAAGCCGCGTAGCCGCGAAATGTTTATGGAACCGTCTGCCACATATCCAACCCTAAGCTCCGACAGGAGCGAAATGTTTGGTCTTTCGCCCATAAATGGGCTTTGCATTACTTTTTTTAAATCGCATCTATAAACATTTCGTCCCTCGGGGACTTTCTCCGACAGACTCCAGGCGATGCTAATGAGACGCGGAAAAAACTTGAGGCCGCCGGCGGGCTCTACGCTTCGATCGTCACCTTCTCCATCTTAACTTCCGAAACCGGCTTATCGCTGCGATCAGTTTGGCTTGTGGCGATGGAATCCACCACCTCCAATCCATCGGTCACGCGTCCGAAGATTGTATAACTTGGGGGCAACTGGTAATCGGCATGCATGATAAAAAACTGCGAACCGTTTGTGTTTGGACCAGCGTTGGCCATGGCCACCGTGCCTTTTTTGTAGCCTCGTTGATAGAGCGCTGAGGAACTGTCGATCTCATCATTGAAGCGCCCGCCCCAGGCCGACTCGCCGCCGCGTCCGGTGCCGGTTGGATCACCGCCCTGAAGCATGAAGCCTTTGATGACGCGATGAAAGATTACGCCGTCATAGTAGCCGCGTTCGGCGAGCGTTATGAAATTCTCGGTCGTCTTGGGTGCATCTGATTCCAAGAGTTCGAATTTAATAGTGCCTTTGTTGGTTTGAATGGCGGCCGTGCGATTTGGCATGTTTCTCCCTATTAGTTATAGCAATTGATATGAAAAGTGTGATGAGTGACAAGATACTTCGTTTAAGCGTAATTTGTCACTCGCAGCGAATGGCGACTGCCGGCTTGGTTCAGTTCTCGTAACGCAAACTGTTAGTTTGCGATTTGTAGTAACCAAGCTGCGATCCTGTACTCGCAAACTAACACGCTACCTGACCGGTGGGAGGCCGCAAACTATCAAGCACCCCAGCCGGGCTGCCCGGCTGGGGACCCCGCACAGTTTGCGTTACGCCCTGGTGAATCAGCGTCGCAGGTGTCGGATGATTACTCCAACTGCCGGTAAACGAAGGCAATTTTGCCCTGCACCTGCTTTCGATATAACCAAGATCCGCGAGAAAGGCCTTAATCAATGAATGTTACGCACTTGGAATGTGCCGCCTGTCATCTGGAACACGAGGCACGGCGGTTGCTAAATCTCTGCCGTGAATGTGGCAAGCCACTGCTTGTGCGTTACGACCTGGAGCGGGCCGGACGCACGTTGACAAGAGAATCATTAGTCGCGCGGCGTGCCGACTTGTGGCGCTATCGCGAAGTGTTGCCGGTTGAAAACGACGGGAACATCGTTTCGCTTGGCGAAGGTTGGACGCCGCTGCTGCGGTCTGAGCGGTTAGGAAAACAACTTGGAGTCGATCAGCTTTACATCAAAGACGAGTCGCAGAATCCAACGCAGAGCTTCAAGGCTCGGGGAATGTCGGCGGCGGTGTCGATGGCCAAGGAACTGGGAGCGCAGAAGCTCGCCGTCCCTTCCGCTGGAAACGCAGCGGGAGCACTGGCAGCTTATGCGGCCCGCGCCGAGCTCGAGTGTTTCATCTTCATGCCAGACGACACGCCACGCGCCAACGTAGTCGAATGCGAACAAACCGGTGCTCATGTGACGTTGATGCCGGGACTGATCACTGACTGCGGCGCGGAAGTCGCGCGACGAAAAGAAGCGGAAGGATGGTTTGACGTTTCGACTTTGAAGGAACCTTATCGCGTCGAAGGGAAGAAGACACTCGGTTATGAGTTGGCCGAGCAATTCAACTGGGAACTACCGGATGTAATTATCTATCCGACGGGCGGCGGCACTGGGTTGATCGGAATGTGGAAGGCGTTTGATGAGATGGAACAGATGGGCTGGATTGGTTCGAAGCGTCCGCGCATGGTCACTGTTCAGGCGAGCGGTTGCGCACCGATTGTGCGTGCGTTCACAGAAGGTAAACGATTCGCCGAAGAGTATGCCGACGCGACCACGGTAGCTTCAGGATTGCGAGTACCGAAGGCAATTGGAGACTTTTTGATTCTGGACGCGATACGCGCGTCAGGGGGGACGGCGCTGGCCGTCACAGACGAAGAATTGATTGACGCAACTCGCGAGATTGGCGCTGCCGAAGGCATCTTCTGCGCCCCGGAAGGCGCTGCATGTTTGCCGGCGCTGCGAAAGTTGCTTGCCGCCGGTGAGGTTAAATCCGACGAGCGCGTTGTCCTCTTCAATACCGGCGCCGGCGTGAAATACCTGGAGGCGTTTTCCTAGTTTCGCTAAGTGGACCAAATTGATTGGAGGCACTGTCTGGTGAAGTATTTAATTTCGGTCTTGATTGCATTGTTTGTTTTGGGTTCAGCGAGTGCGTTCGCGCAAACGACGCCCAGCGGAACGATGACTGAAACCGAGCGCGCGCAACTCGACTCGCTGCGTCGCAGTGGAATCGAGGCGCTTTACAATCTCGACTACGATAAGGCGCAGAAAGATTTCAAGGAAATCGTTCGACTCTATCCGAATCATCCCGCCGGGCCGCAATTGTTAGCGGCGCGCGTCTGGATCAAAACGCTGTATGAGTCGCGGCGGCTGCAATCGTCTCTCTACAGTTCGGAGAGTTTTTATTCCAGCGGCGACGACAAAGTGGATCCGAAAGTCGTTGAAGAATTTCGGAACCTTACTCGCGACGCCCAGCGTCGCTGCGAGTCTCGTTTGAAAGAGAATCCGAAAGACGTTGAGGCGCTGGATTGGTTGGCAGCGATAGAAGGGCTGAAGGCTTCGTTTGAAGAAGCTGTCGAGCGCCGTCACCTTGCGGCGCTGCGAGATGGAGACGACGCGGTGGATCATCACCGCGAAGTGCTCAAGCTCGATCCCGCGTTCGTGGACGCCGGTCTCACTGTCGGTCTGTATGAGTACGTGGTGGGTTCGCTGCCGTTGCCAATAAAAGTGATTGCCGGCATCACAGGCTTTCGCGGTTCCAGGAAGCGCGGTTTGCAGATGCTCGAGCGCGTTGCGAAGGAAGGCAATTGGTCACGCGACGACGCCAGGACGCTCTTGATTGTTCTTTATACTCGCGAGAAAAGGTATGTCGATGCGCTGGCCCACGCCCGCGAGCTAAGCGCGAAGTATCCGCGCAACTATCTCTTCCGCCTGGAGGCGGCGGATGCGCTCGTTTCTCAGGCAGAGCTGGAGCGGAAAAACAAAAATGTCGAGGCTGCGGTAAGGGCGGAACGCGAAGCGTTTGCCACCTTCGATGATCTGCTGCACGACCGTTCGGTTCGCGACACGGTTTCGCGAGCGCTCGATCTGGTTCACTTCAAGTATGGCGAAGTATTGCTGACTGCCGGTGAAGGAGAGCGTGCGGCGAAAGAGTTTCTTGCGGCGACCAGAGTTGAGCACGCTGAGCCGGCGCTGGTTACGATGGCCCACCTCTACGCGGCGCGAGCCTTCGATTTGGCAGGTAAACGCGACGACGCGCTGGCGCAGTATCGGCAAGTTTTGACGCGGCCGGATATTTACGCCGCGCACGATGAAGCCAGGAAAGGACTGCGCCAGCCCTACAAGACGGAAACTGCAACTAGCGGAATATAGAAAGACTCCGGCGGCGTGTGTTAGCGAGCCAGCGGGGGCAAACTCCCCTTCCTGACCAAGAGCTGAGCGGAGTTGAGTTGTTAATCCTTGGTTGAGAAGCTTTCAAGGCGAGATCAACCGAGCAAGTCAGGCGGTCTGGCAGGTTGGGAAGGTGGGATTAGCACCCAGCGGGGCTGCCCCGCTGGGGACC
>DIYZ01000024.1 GCA_002427845.1 Chloracidobacterium sp. UBA6041
TCCCGAGTTTTGACACAGGCTCTCACGGACGGGGCTACTAACTGCCGGTCCTTCGGACCTAAGAGTTCGAATTGAACCAGCACCTGAAGGAGAGGTCCAATTAGCGCAAACTGAACCACTAGCTGCCTAGCTCGTTAGTGCCATCGAGATACCCAACTAGGCAGTCTCGAATCTGGATGTAGGAGCGCTCGTAGACTACTTTGCCTTGACCAAGTGGATCGGCAATCTCGGCGCCGCGCTGTTTCGGATCAAACTCGCCCAGCAGACTGACACGATCTGACGAGATTCCGTACTCGTCAATTAGAACGTCCGCGTGGTACTGCTCCATCACCAGGAAACGAGTAATAGAGTCGAGGGGCAAATCGCGAACCCAGGTGGCGATTTCTTCGGGCGCGGGCGTGTCATTCAGTGCGCATGTAACCGTAGTCTCTTTTATTGGAGGCGCGCCTCTAAAATCACAAACACCAGCCGAGTATACTTCAACTGAAAGCAATCGTCTCTCAGCCTCTGCGACAAAAATCGCGTGAGCCATTACGCTCCGACACCTATTAGCGGTACAGATAAGAGCAACTGAAGCCATGATGGGGGGGTGAGCGGAATCCTAATTCTTTTTCTCTTCCGGCGGCCGTGGGTTCGCCAGATCGAGCACAACCTTCCAGATACCATTTTGTTTCTTCCAGATCCTGAGATAGTTCCCTTTCTCAGTCAGCGAATTGCCGAGGGTCGTGCTTTTCAATTGATAAAGTCCGTGCGTATAACCAAGATCTCCGGAACGCGAAACATCCGCTGAGGTGGGTTGCCATGACCAGGCAATGAGGCCCTGCGAAAGAGCCACCGAAGCCCTCTCTTTACTCACCACGGGAAGTTTCCCTTCTCCAAATAATCGCACGTCGTCTGCCGCAAAAATCTGGAAAGACCGGAGAATGCCCCACCTGGAAGAGGCATTAAAGAAATCGCGGTCACGCGCAAGCAGCGCGGTTCGAGCAGCCTTTACGTTGACGACTCGACCTTTTGAAGGTTGTTTGTAACCGGTCGGCAAATCCCAAAGCTGGACTGGCTGGACTGGTTCCGGATGTGATATTCCGAGATCGATTGCAAACTTCCATTCACCGTCTGCTTGCCGCTTCCATACAGTGACAAAATTTCCAAATGCCGTCGGCTTGGCGTCGTGAATATCGTCTTTGTATTCCCATGGACCAGTGGTGTAGCCCATGTCCCCGGCGCGCGCCACCTCCGCGAACATAGGCTGCCAGCTAAGCAACGGACGCTTGTCCGAAGGCGGTAGTGGATGATCGATCATCCATTGTTTGCCCTTTACCGCCGTAGGTCGAAAAAGGATTCCATCCTCAGCAATGAATGCCATAAACGCCGGTCGCGTGCCCTTTTCTTGCGACATTCTCGCGAACGCACGTTCGGTATCGACGAGCGATTCCAGTGCCGAACGCTCGGTCGCTTTTTGTGCTAAACCAGGCGAGATGAATGCCAATAGAAGTGGCACGCAAATCAGCTTTTTCATAAGTTTAGTTTGCCCAACGCAACTAATAGTTCCGCATTGAGGATTGCTGCCCCTGCAGCCCCTCTTATGGTGTTATGGCTGAGCGCAACGAAGCGATAGTCGAGCACATTATCCGGCAGGAGACGGCCAATGGTCACGCTCATTCCGTTTCCGGCATCGCGATCAAGGCGTGGTTGGGGACGATCCAATTCCTCGCGCACAATGATTGGCTGCGCCGGAGCTGAGTGGAGATGTAGTTCCTGAGGAATGGCAGTGAATGAAGCGAGCGCAGCTTTCACTTCTTCGATCCCGGCGGCCTGGACCAGTTTCACGCGTAGCGCCGCCATGTGGCCATCTGAAACGTTGACGCGGTTGCACTGAGCGCTGACATCCATCGGCGCGTCCGTGACGTTCGCTGCGGTTACCTTCCCGAGAATCTTTAGTGTCTCCTGCTCTATCTTCTCTTCTTCGCCCTCGATGAAAGGCAACACATTGTCGCTAATCGCCAGCGAAGCAACCCCGGGATAACCGGCGCCGGAAAGCGCTTGCATTGTCGTGGCAATAACACTTTTCACACCGAATCGTGAATGAAGCGGAGCCAGCGCCAGTGCCAGCATGATTGTTGAACAGTTTGGATTGGTTACGATGAACCCACCGTGTCCGCCGCGACCCGCGCGTTGACTGTCGAGCAAGGCGAGGTGATCGGGATTCACTTCCGGAATCAGCAAGGGCACGTCACGATCCAGGCGATAGGCGGAAGAGTTGCTGATTACAGGATAACCTGCTGCTGCAAAACTGCCTTCTGAGTCCCGCGCGATGTCGCCAGGCAAACTGGAAAAGATTAACTGGCAGTCGAGCGGCGGCTGCGGCGCTTCGACCTTCATCGTTCTCACGAATGCGGGCATTTCTCCCGCCAGCCGCCACGTGCATGCCTCCTGAAAAGTTTTACCTTGTGAACGATCGGAAGCAGCGAGGGCTGTGATCTCAAACTGCGGGTGATGCTCCAGCAACTGAATAAAGCGCTGCCCGACCATGCCGGTAGCCCCAAGAATTCCCACTCGAAGTTTTTTAGTCATTTTTATTGCGGCTCTGCCGCCTTCCGTGCGGAAAGGCTATGCCTTTCCGGCCGGCAAAATCTGAGATCTTCGCGAGGCTGCGCCTCGCACTCGCGCAGGCGTAGCCTGCGGATCCAAGTTAGTCAACAACGGAAAGGTGAAGCACTTTCCGCACGGAGGGCGGCCAAGCCGCACTACTCCTCCCAAAGCGGCGCTACTTCTTCAAACTCTTCAGCGCCACGCTCATTCGCTTGACGCCCTCCCCCAGTTCCGCTAGGTCAGCACAAAACGAAATGCGCAAGAATCCTTCACTCTCGCTACCAAACGCACTACCCGGAACCGTGACGACGCCCGCGTCTAACATCGCCTCCGCCACCTCTACAGACGATCCATAACGACTGACGTCCACCATCGTATAGAAAGCGCCGTCGGGTGCAACGCAACGCAGACCGCATTCGCCGCGAATCAGAGCTACCAGATGATCGCGCCTTTCCCCGAAGATACGGCGGTGTTGCTCAACAGCATCTTCAGCTTCGGTTGTCCATGCAGCTAGCGCGGCTTTTTGAGAAATGGTTGATGCGCAGGTCGTCACGTAACCATGCAATACCAGCGCGCTCTTAATCACGTCTTTGTCTCCACATACCCAACCCAATCGCCAACCTGTCATGCTCATCGATTTTGAGAGTCCGCTGATTACGATCGTGCGCGGGTAAAACTCCGAGATCGAACCGGGACGCTCCGGCGTGTAATAAAGCTCGCGATAAATCTCATCGCTGATGATGAAGGCGCCCGGGGCCCTTTCTGCGACAGCCTGAGCAATGTCGCGCAAATCGTTGCTCGCGAGCGCGCGGCCCGTCGGGTTTGACGGACTAATGCAGATAACAACTTTCGTCTTAGAAGTTATGCGTGCCTTGAAGTCTTCAAGGTCGAAACTGAAATCATCTTTCGCCGGCAAACGATAAAACGCCGCCCGTCCGCCGGCCATCTGCGTAATCGTGGGATAGGCAACGAATCCAGGATTAGGAATCAGCACTTCATCGCCGGCTTCGATCAGCGTCATCAACGCAAGATAAAGCGCCTCCTGCGAACCCGCAGTAATGACTACTTCATCCGCCGACAAATTCATGTGCGGGTAGTTCGCCGCAACGCGTTCGCGCAGCGCCGGCAGTCCAGCCTGCAACGTGTAGCCGTTCTGCTCCTCCTGAATGACGCGCATTGCCTCCCTGCGAATCACATCGGGAGTTGGCAGATCCGGTTCGCCCAGACCGAAACTGATGTCGCCGGGCTTCGCGCGATCCGTGATCTGACGAATCGGACTCTTTTCGATTCCGCGCAGAAATGTTGGGAGCTGAAACTGTTTCATTGAAAGTGATTCTTCACCTGAAGCTTCCGGCGATCTATTTGTTGGAAACCTAGCAAACTAAGCCAGTAAACACAATGAATCTCATAGTTCAATTGGAGGCGAACCAAGAGAGCAGTGTTGGTGGATTGATGGTGTTTTCCATTGACACCTCCTCGTTAACGGGTGTATGAATCCGGCCGTCAAGGCACAATTGTCTTGCGTGTTTGAATCTTTTATGAAGGAGTTACTACTAGTGCCAATGAGACTCAGATTTAGATGCTTTAACGTTAAATGTAAGCTGACTGATTGGATGGAAAACTTAAGAACTCATCAATGCCTCGACCGCAGAGATCACAGTGACGACCCTGTTAAGCTCGAGATAAGACACCAAGCGCATTCAAGCCGAGCTGGCGACCTTTGTCATTGCGGAGGAAATCCCGACCATGGGCGCTGTGGCGGAACTGGTCGCGTCTAGCTATTAGATAATGAAAACAACCCAGACCGCCTGACGAGAGTTGGGCGGTCTTCTCTTCTCTACAACAGGAAGAACAAAATGAGATTCCTTTTCGCCTTCGTTGGTGCAGTCTTAGCCCTCATCGTTTTTTTCGTGCTGACTGTAATCTCGTTTAGCGTCTTGGGCCATAACGTATTTAGGTCGATATTTGGCCAAAGCGGTCTTGAATTCCCAGTTGTGGTTTTCATTGGAATAATTTGTGGATGGCTCTTGGGTAGCAAGATTCAAGACCAAA
Source organism: Chloracidobacterium sp. UBA6041 (assembly GCA_002427845.1). Classification (GTDB taxonomy): domain Bacteria; phylum Acidobacteriota; class Blastocatellia; order Pyrinomonadales; family Pyrinomonadaceae; genus PSRF01. The sequence goes on from DIYZ01000024.1 coordinate 4,642, forward strand.
AGGAACAAGCGCAAATCAATCGCGAACTTGAAGAAGACCGCGTCAAATATGAAAAAGGAAAATAGCAAAAGCCCTTCGGTTAAGAGGACTTCTAGCCTCCAAGGGCCTGCGTCTTACCTTATCTTTATCCTGCACTCGTAATAGTCAAATGACCTGAATCCCGTGCGTGGTGATCAGAATATCAATCTGCTGAAGAGATTCTTTGAGGCGCTCTTTGAACTCTTTCAAAAACTTCTTAGCCGCTCTATCGTTTGCCGCTACGACTTCTACCTTTATTGATCTCGTCAATGTACTCGACGCCGCCGTGATTTCCATCTTCCCTGATATGGCGCTGACAGTGGACTCACTGTTATGCCACCAAAAGCCTCGGCGAGTTCGTCCCAAACCCTTACGATCTTTACCGACTCAATCGCCTCGCCATTGTTGTATTTCAAAGGCAAGTAGATATCGTACTTTCTCATAGGGCTAGGGAGGGTTTTGGCATGGGGATCTTGCTGGTGTCCAGCTTTTTGAAAGGAATTCGTTTGCGTTTGAGAAGCTTGAGATGTTCCTCGCGCACTCCATATCTCTTCTGAGGAAGGCACACAATAGAAAGCCCACTCTTGACGAGCATGAGCAGGGCATCGGTCCTGTGAGCTTCGGGAATTTGAATGTAGATCATGGACAACCTCTTGAGGAACATTAGGACCGTTATCCTAGTGTGTCAAGTAATCAAATTTGCAGTGTAATCAAATTTGCATGCAATCAAATTTGCAACGATGTCACGCAGGTCAGCGCAGGCAGAGGGCGAAAGGACTACTTGACAATCCATGAGGGAAGCTCCCGCTCAACTTCCTCAATCGGGATCCGCTCGCCACGATCAAGTTCGTCCAATCCCTGTCGCACCGCGGCGATAAACTCGATCTCCTGGGCGATGTCATGCAGCGAAGCACCGTCAGGAATGCGCTGAAGCAAGTCCTCAACAAACTGTTTGTTGCTCATGTCAGGAGTAAATCAATTTTTCAAAGTGTTGTCCATGTCGGATCGCCATCGCCATCGAGACAGGCTGCAAAATGAACGGACGGTGTCAACGAGGTAGGGCATCAGTTACGCTTGTGCATAAGAGGCTGTGTAAAAACTCGACTCTTACGCCGAAGGCGTTGAACAATTCCAGCCCAGGGTAACACCCTGGGGGAAAAAGCAAACCACCCGTTCCTACCCTGAAAGGGTTGAATATGATTTCGCCGATAGGTTCGATTATTTCACCCCTTCAGGGTGATGAATCGTTAATTAAGTCGTTGCCCAGGGTGTTACCCTGGGCTGGAATTGTTCAACGCCTTCGGCGTAAGAGTCGAGTTTTCACACAGTCTCTTAAGCCCGCGGGCTATCCCTCAGGCTGTTTACGTAGCTCACGCCATCTTTGATGTCCGCGCGGTCGGCCCACATTCCAGCAAAACCAAGTTCTCGAATAGACAACGCTTTTCTGACGGTCCGTCCGCGATTGACATGAATCTCCACTACGGTTCCTTCCTTGAGTTTTATTTTGCCAAGCGGCCTGAAGACACCGTTTTCATATTTTGCTTCAATAACCATAAGCCCCGCCTCTGAGGTGATCTCTTAGAGATGTTAGGAGCTACTGTAAGGCCGGTCAAGTGCTACCAAGTCAACGCAGATAATCTTCCAGTTGTACGGCTCGCTGAGTTTTCTCGTCGCGGTATTTCACGATTACCGGCGCATAGAGCGAAAGCCCCCACGCGCGTCCACATTCACCGCGTACGCTGCGCGAGCCGGGCACCACTACGGCGCCGGCGGGAATCTCCAGCGGTGCCTCGGGTGTGCGCTGATAAATTTTTTCCCGCGCCAGATCGTAAACTGGCGTCGATCCCGTCAGGATAGTCCCCGCAGCAAGCACTGCACGTTCATGCACGATCGTTCCTTCGTAAATTCCGCAGCCGCCGCCTACCAGCACGTCGTCTTCAATAATTACCGGTACCGCTCCCACCGGTTCCAGCACGCCGCCGATTTGCGCTGCGGCGGAAAGGTGAACGCGCTTGCCAATCTGCGCGCACGAGCCTACCAGGGCATGACTGTCGATCATTGTCCCTTCGTCGACGTACGCGCCGGCGTTTACGTACATCGGCGGCATGCAAACTACGCCGCGCGCAACGTACGCGCCGTCACGTATGCTCGAGCCGCCGGGCACGATGCGTACGTTGTCCTGAAGGGTGGTGGCCCGCACCGGGTAAGTATCCTTATCGAAGAAGCGCAACGCGGGCGAGCAAGACATATCAACTAGCTGGCCCATGCGAAAGCCTAGCAATATTCCCTGTTTCACCCAGGCATTGACGCGCCATGCTCCGTCCGCGCTGCGCGCGGCGGCGCGAATCTCACCCTGATTCAGGGCAGCTTTGAATTCGTCAAATACCGATCGGTCGCCGGCCGTAAACTCAGCGCCGGCGCGTGCCGCCAGCGCTTCGATCTGCTCACGTAGTTGCATGCGACGCTTCTTTCAATAGACCGAGTTCAGCCAGGACCGCACGCAAATGTGTGCGGCTGCTTTCCTGAATCGGTACGAGCGGCAGCCTATAGTTCTCTCCGATTAGGTTCATCATGGCGAGCCCGGCTTTGACTGGCCCGGGGCTGGACTCGATGAAGTTGACTTCCATCAACGGCAACAGCCGATAGTGTAGCTCGCGGGCTTCGGTCCATTTTTCCTCCAGCGCGAGATTCACCATGCGCGCCATCAACTCGGGAGCTTCATTTGCGGCAACGGAGATTAGACCGTCGGCGCCCAGGGCAATCATGGGAAACGTAAACGCATCGTCTCCGGAAAGTACGCGGAACCCCTGCGGCCGGTCGCGCAGTATCTGCATAATCTGCGTCAGGTTACCTGACGCTTCTTTAATCGCAACTATGTTTTCGCAATCGCGAGCCAGACCGAGCGTAGTCTCTGCGGAGATGTTGCAGGAAGTCCGGCCGGGCACGTTGTAAATCACGATGGGAAGATCGACAACTTCGGCAATCGCGCGAAAGTGAGCGTAAAGACCTTGTTGAGTCGGCTTGTTATAATACGGCGCGACTAAGAGAACCGCGTCGGCGCCAAGCTTTTGGGCGATCTTAGAATTCTCGATTGCAGTGACGGTTGAATTGCTGCCAGTGCCGGCAATAACGCGCGCACGATTGCGCGCCAGTTCAATGGTCCGTTTGATGACGCGCTGATCTTCCTCTTCGGTCATCGTTGCACTCTCGCCCGTCGTGCCGCAGGGGACAAGCAGCTTCACACCGCCGAGAATCTGATATTCGATCAAACGCGTCAGCGCTTCTTCATCAATCGAGCCGTCGGACGTGAACGGCGTTACGAGTGCAGTTGCGCAACCGCGCATCCAGTCGATTCTTTTAGTCATCGTAGTACCTCCAGTCAAGACGACGGGGAAAGAAGATTTTCCATTTATCATTTTTCATTTGGAACTCTTCACTTGCGATTTGTCCAGTGAATCCGGTACTACAATCACAAATAGTAAATGATAAATGGAAAATCTTCTTATTCCGTCTTGATGATTTCATCGACCACGTCTGAAAACTCATAGACGCCTTTGCGGCCAACGATCCAACGCGCGGCCAGTAGCGCGCCGGCGGCAAAGCCTTCGCGCGAACGCGCCATGTGCGTCAGCATGATCTGATCGGCGGCAGAGTCAAAGCCAACGCGGTGAGTACCGGGAATATAGCCCGCCCGGGTAGATGCGACGGGAATTTCTGTCTTCAGGTACTGGGCCATCAGGTCTTTCAGCTTTAACGCCGTGCCTGATGGAGCATCACGCTTGCGCGCATGATGTTCTTCTTCAATGAAGGCCTGATATTGATCGACATCAGCCATTAGTTTCGCTGCATGCGACGCGATCCGATAGAAAAGATTTACCCCGACTGAGAAATTCGCTCCAAACACCAGCGCCCCGTTATGTTCTTCAACGATCTCTCGGGCCTTAGCCTCCTGCTCTTTCCAACCCGTCGTCCCTTCAACGAGCGGCACGTTCGCGAGCGCGCAGGCTTCTATGTGCGGCAATGCCGCGGCGGCAACTGAAAAATCTATCGCCACGTCATGACCGCTGAGCGACGTCGCCAACTCATCTACACTCAGCCCTAAGTCGTGAGACGTTATCGTAACTCCAATTTCATCGCCGGCAACGCACGCCTGAGTTTCGACCAACTGGCCCATTGCTCCGTGACCGAATAAGGCGAGCTTCATCGGTACGTTTCCTCCGCTGCTTCACTCAATTGTGATGCGGCTTCTCTGGCAAGCAGCGCGCGGGTTAGGCGGCAATAAAGATTTGCTGCTTCTGTAAGTTCACGCTTCTCCACAGACTCGTGATCTGTGTGGGCGTTGAGAATCGACCCGGGACCCAGCAGCAGCGGTTTCCCCCAACGCGAAAGATAGGGAATGTCGGTAGTGAAACGCACAACGCACTGCTCAAAGCCGTCAACCGTTACCAGATGTACCGGATTGTGTTCGGATAAGTACTCAACCTCGGCGCGCCCGGCGACCGCATTTTCGAGAATTGTTTTTACCGGGTGTGCATTGCTAACAAGTCGCAACTGCATATCTGCCGCCGCTTCGGCCGGGATCACATTCGCTCGCGTGCCGCCGCCGATCACACCGATGTTGCACGTGGTCTGGCCCAACGAGTCAGACTCTGGCCAGGCACACTTTCGGATGCTTTCGAGTACGTCCAGCAACTTTTCAATCGCCGACTCACCGTGTTCCGGATAAGCCGAGTGCGCGGATCGCCCGGTTGTTTTCAGAGTCAGCCTTAGTGAACCCTTCGTGGCGGTGGCAAGCTTATTGTCCGTTGGCTCACCGTTGATTAAATACTCAGGCTGATACGAGGGCCTGTTCGTATTCGCGATGCGCGCGCCACTGCTGCCAAGCTCTTCGTCAACCGTGAACAGGAGACCAATCTCATTTACACCTTCAGCGCGCAGACGCTCGGCAGCAACAATCTGTGCTGCAATAATTCCCTTTGCATCGCAGGCGCCACGGCCGTAAATTCGCTTTTCATCTTCACTGGAAACGATATGCGGCGGCACCGTATCCATGTGTGTGGACAGTATGACGCGAGGCGCTGCAGCGGTGGTGGCAATAACATTGAACCTGTTCTTTTCAACCTGCTGCTTCTTCACCTCATAACCCAACCCTTCGAGATGTGAAGCAATAAACACTCCGACCGTGTTCTCTGCTCCAGTGACGGAGGGAATGTCGATGAGTTTTCTTGTTAGCTCGAAAAAGTTCATCGGATTGAAATTGTTCGGTATTTCTCAGACAGCAACATCGTCAAAGGCACTCTCGGCGCCTTGGCCGTTGTTCGTAACATCTTCTGACACAGGCCTTCCCTCATCAGTACTCTCGAAAAACTCTCTATGGAGCCGGGTCACAGCTTCCCGCGCGCGCGCCTCTTCAACCGCAAACGTCAGATTAATTCTCGATGCGCCCTGCGAGATCAGTGAAACATTGATATCACTAATGGTCGAGAAAATGCGCGCCGCAATTCCCGGCGTGCTGCGCAATCCTTCGCCTACAATACAGAGGATTGCTTTTTTCTCTTCAACACTCACAGAGCCAAGTTTTTCTAACTCCCTAACGATTTCCGGCAAAGCACTAATGTCGTCCAGTGATAATGAAACGCTCACTTCGGACGTTGTCACGACATCTACAGCCGTGCGATATCGATCAAAAATTTCAAATAAGGCGCGTAAGAACCCGTATGCGCCCAGCATCCGCGCCGACGTTACCTGAATAGTGGTGACGCCGGTTTTATGCGCGATCGCCTTTACCGTGTGCGGCGACTTTTCCGTCTCCGCCACGACCAGCGTGCTTCCGCTCTCCTGAGCGCGCGAGTTGCAGATGCGCACTGGGATGTTCCGCTCGATTGCCGGGTGGAGAGTTTTCGGATGAAGCACTTTGGCGCCGAAGTACGCCAACTCGGCTGCTTCTTCGAATGATAGTTGCGGAACTGTGCGCGCCTTTGGCGCCAGGCGAGGATCTGCCGTGAGCACACCCGGTACGTCGGTCCAGATTTGAATCTCCTCAGCCTCCAAGGCGGCTCCGATAATGGCGGCGGTGTAGTCTGAACCGCCACGCCCCAGCGTCGTCGTCTCGCCGGTCAGAGTGGATCCAATAAAACCCCCAAGCACCGGCACGCACGACGATTCAATCAACGGTTGCAGTTGTTCCTGAGTGCGGCGAAAGGTTTCATCTATGAGCGGCGCGGCACAGCCATACTCGTCGTCGGTAATGATGCAGCGACGCGCGTCAACATCAGTAGCCGATACTTTGTTCTCTACCAAAACCGCGGCGAGCATCGCTGCCGACAGTCGTTCACCATGAGAAGCAACCGCGTCCGCAAACAACTTGCGTCGCTTATGATCCTGACCCGCTTCGGCTGCTATTGCCTGCAACAGTTCTATTATCTCGCCGCGACTCTGGTCCACGAGCTTGCGCATCCGCGGAGCCTCGTTGCTGAGCAGCGCGTCGATTACCCTCGAGTGACGATTGAAATGCTTCTCGAGCGTAGCTGCGCCACTGGCCGCGTCTGCATGCAACGCTTGTTGCACACTGCCCAGTAGCGCATCGGTAAAGCCTGCCATAGCGGAGACAACGACAACTGGCCGCAGCGCCTGGCGCTCAGAAACAATGCGAACGGCATTCTGGAAAGCGGTAGCCCCTTCCACTGACGTGCCGCCGAATTTCATGATTGTAGGTTTCATAAAAAGCTGGTCGAGAATCTGGGGTCTGGAGTCGAGAGTCTTGAGTCTAGAGTCGATTGTCCAGGCTCGCAGTCTAACCTCGGTTGCCCTGAGCGAACTGTGAATCACTTAACTTAAAACAAAAAGACTCGAAACCTGAAACCCGAAACTCGAAACTCAAACTACACAACTCGCGTCTTCCATTTCCCTCTGCGAAAGAGCAAAGCACTGACAATCGCCAGGGTTGAGAACGCGATCATGATGGCGAGAAACACGCCGCGCGGTCCAATGCCAAAAACAATTGCCAGCACGTAAGCGAGCGGCAGTTCCCACAGCCAGAAAACAAACAGGTTGATGATCGTCGGCGTCCAGGTGTCACCGGCGCCGTTGAACGACTGCGTCAATACCATGCCATATGCGTAGAAGAGAAATCCGTAGGCGACGATGCGCAAACAATCGACTCCATAAGGCACAACATTCGGATCGGTTGTAAACAGTCCGATTATCTGCCTGGCGAGAAGTACAAAAACCAGGCCTACGGATCCGAGGAAGATCACGTTGTAGAAACCGGCCTTCCAGACCGCGCGCTCCGCCCGCTCAGGTTTCTTTGCTCCTAAGGCCTGGCCCACCATGGTGGCGGCGGCGTTGGACATGCCCCACGACGGCAGCAAGGCAAAAAGAATTACACGGATGCCAATTATGTAGCCGGCCACGGCGTCAGTACCAAAGCTAGAGATCGTGCGCACCAGACCAACCCAACTGGCCATGCCGATGAACACTTGAAAGGTCCCGGTGGCAGACAACCGCACCAGGCGCATCATGATCGCGGGCTCGATTCGCAGATGTCTGCGTCTGATATCAAATCGTCCGCCCTTTCGAACCAGGCGGCTCAAGGCATAAACGGCACCGGTGCTGCGTCCGATGTTGGTGGCCACGGCCGCGCCCACAATACCGAGCCTGGGAAATGGACCAAGGCCAAAGATGAAGCAGGGGCCAAGCAGAATGTTGATGGCATTTGCCAACCACAACACGCGCATCGCGATGGCGGCGTCGCCCGCACCGCGAAAGATGGCGTTGATCATGAAGAGCATCAGAATCGAGGCATTACCGGCAAACATGATCCTCGTAAATCCAGCTCCGTGTTCAATCACGGATGGCGATGCACCCATAAGCGCAAGCAACTTCGGCGCGAGCGGCACGCCTATGAACGCAATAGTGATCGCTATTAACAGACCTAAGGCAATCGCTTGCACGGCGGCGCGCGCCGCTCCCTCCGGATTGTGTTCTCCAATTCGCCGCGCCACGGTGGCGGTGGCCCCAATACTTAGTCCGATAGCTACCGCATAGATCAGCGTCAGTAATGATTCGGTCAGACCAACGGTCGCCATTGCATCCGGACCCAGATAAGAAACCCACTTGATATCGACGACGGCGAAAATGCTCTCCATACACATCTCGAGCACCATCGGGATCGCTAACAGAACAATTGAACGCCCGATTGGCCCAACCGTGTAGTCGCGGTGACTGCCGCGAAGTGATTCGCGGATGGCAGACCAAAAACTCTGTAGATCGATCGCCGTCTCCGCCACGGCCGGCGCTGACCTGATCGCAGCCGTGGGTTTTGTTGTCGGCAGTGCTTCGGACTCGGACATTGTTGGTCTTACTCGATAATGAAATTGAGTTGTCTGGCCGCTTGGTTTACGCAGCAACTCCGATGAAAGCAACAGTGTAGGGGCACGGCATGCCGTGCCCCTACGGCCCAACCAAGGGCGTCGCTATGATTTACCACTTCTGCGAAACCCCAGCCAGTTAACGAAGTCAGTTAAACGACTCGGTTACAACTCCAACATATACGCTTGATCAGCTCGCACCGCGAGGTGATCAGAATCGATTGGCTTGAAGCCAAACTTGGTATAAAGCCGGTTGGCGGCGATTAGCTTACTCGAGGTTTCCAGCACAACTTGTTTGAAGCCCAGCTTCTTCGCTTGTTCGATCGTTCGCTGCAAGACGTATTTGCCTAAACCGAGGCCGCGAGCGCGCGGAATCAAGTACATCTTCCGCAGCTCGCATGTTTCCCGATCAATCGGATAAATCCCGAAACTGCCCAGGAGATTATTCTCTTCGTCCTCGACTACTTCGAAGAGCCCACCTCGCTGTAGGTAGTTTGTCTCGATATCTTTCAAGTCTGCATCTGTTGTTTCCGGATCAGGAGACAACCCGTACTCAGCAAGAACATTAAAAACCAATTCCGCGATGCGCTCTCCGTCCCTGTTACTTGCTGAACGTATGGATAGGTGACTAAGGTTCGCAGGCAGCATCACTCATCACTCATGACTCA
>DIYZ01000066.1:0-9785 GCA_002427845.1 Chloracidobacterium sp. UBA6041
TGGACCAATGACAAATAAGAAATGTCAAATGAGAATTGGAAAATGTTTTGAGTAACTCTGATGCCCTAAATGGAGCGCGGCTGTCGTTCATCGGCTGTGGTGTGATGGCCGAAGCGATTATCGCGGGTCTGCTCAGTAAGAATCTGGTGAAGCCCGAGCAGGTTGCGGGAAGTCATCCGAGCGAAGAGCGGCGCAAAGAACTCCAGGGGAAATATGGTATTCGCCTGTTTGAGAATAATCGCGAGGCGGTAGGTGCCCACCCCACGGGGGCTGCCCGCGTGGGGACGCCGGCCTTTGGCCATTCGGGAACAAGCGCAACCGATAAGGCAAGTAGCTCGATTGTTATTCTGACCGTCAAGCCACAACGCCTGGGCGTAATACTCGGCGAGCTAAGGGAGGTGGTCCAACCGGACCAGTTGGTGATTTCCATCGTCGCGGGCGCGCGGGTAGAAACGATTGCTGATACTCTGCAACATAGAGCGATAGTCCGGGCCATGCCTAACACTCCCGCGCAGATCGGTGAAGGGATGACGGTTTGGACAGCGACACCGGAAGTTAGTGAAGCGCAGCAGGCGCAGATTCATGCGGTTTTTGGCGCGCTGGGGCGCGAGATGCACGTCGAAGAAGAGCGGATGATTGATATGGCGACGGCGCTTTCGGCGACCGGGCCGACCTACACGTTCCTGGTGATGGAGGCGCTGATCGATGCCGGCGTGCATATGGGTTTCTCGCGACATGTCGCGGAAGAACTCGTTTTGCAAACGATGCTGGGCAGCGTGCTCTTTGCGCGGGAATCGCGCAAGCATCCGGCGGAACTGCGCAACATGGTTACTTCACCAGGTGGCACATCGGCGGAGGCAATCTATCAAATGGAGAAGGGCGGCCTGCGGACAGTGCTGTCAAAGGCTGTTTGGGCTGCCTATCAGCGGGCTACAGCGCTGGGCCGCAAAGTTAAAGAGTAGGTATCAATAGGTCCGATAGGTTCGATATTCGTCGGACAAGAGGGTTGAAAAACTAAAGTGAGCGACAATCATCGAAGCAGCTTGATCACTTCCGGAGCCGAGCGTACTCCCAATCGCGCCATGCTGCGAGCGGTGGGTTTCGGTGATGGAGACTTTGAAAAACCGATCGTCGGTGTGGCGAATGGCTACAGCACTATTACGCCCTGCAACATGGGGTTGAACGATCTGGCCGACCGCGCCCTTAGCTCCCTTCGCGATGCCGGCACGATGCCGCAGGTCTTTGGAACGATCACTGTCAGCGATGGCATCTCGATGGGCACCGAGGGGATGAAATATAGCCTTGTCTCTCGCGAGGTTATTGCTGACTCGATTGAGACGGTGTGCCAGGCGCAGAGCGTTGACGGCCTGTTGGCTATCGGTGGCTGCGACAAAAACATGCCGGGCGCAATGATCGCGATTGCGCGTATGAATATCCCGTCCATCTTCGTTTACGGTGGCACGATCAAACCGGGCCACTACGATGGTCGAGATCTGACCGTAGTGAGCGCGTTCGAAGCTGTTGGACAATACTCAGCGCGCCGCATCGGTGTGGCTGAGCTGCTTGAGGTTGAGCGAAGGGCCTGTCCCGGCGCGGGTTCGTGTGGGGGAATGTTTACGGCAAACACAATGTCATCGGCGATTGAAGCGATGGGCCTCAGCCTGCCTTTCTCTTCGACGATGGCAGCCGAGGATTCTGAAAAGTCTGAAAGTGCCGCCGAATCGGCTGGAGTTTTGGCCGCGGCTATTGAAAAGCAAATCCTGCCGCGCAACATTCTCACCAGAAAAGCGTTTGAGAACGCGATCGCAGTCGTGATGGCAGTTGGGGGTTCGACGAATGCGGTGTTGCACCTCCTGGCAATTGCGCATGCGGCAGGGGTGCCTTTGACGATCGACGACTTTGAGGAAGTTCGTCAGCGCGTTCCGGTGCTCTGCGATCTGAAACCTTCAGGCCGCTACGTGGCCACCGACCTGCATCAGGCAGGAGGCATCCCGCAAGTGATGAAGATGTTGTTGGCCCACGACAGACTGCACGGCGACGAACTCACTATCACGGGCCGGACGGTGGCTGATGTACTCGAGGATGTTCCTGCCGAACCGCGCACTGATCAGGATGTGATTCACCAGTGGTCCAAACCGCTTTATCCGCAGGGGCACCTGGCAATACTCAAGGGTAATCTCGCAACTGAAGGAGCAGTGGCGAAAATTACAGGCGTGAAAGATCCCAGATTCACCGGTCCGGCGCGAGTATTCGATTCCGAGGAAAGCTGCCTACAGGCGATCTTGTCCGGAGAAATCAAACCGGGCGCTGTGGTGGTGATTCGCTATGAGGGGCCGCGCGGTGGTCCGGGAATGCGCGAGATGCTCGCGCCGACTTCTGCCATCATCGGCGCGGGACTAGGCGACGCGGTCGCACTAATCACCGATGGACGATTCTCGGGCGGCACCTATGGCCTGGTGGTCGGACATGTCGCACCGGAGGCTGCGGTGGGTGGTACGATTGCCCTCGTGGAAGAAGGAGACTCGATAACCATTGATGCGGAAACGCGGTTGCTGCAACTCAACATCGCTGCAGAAGACTTACAACGCCGTCGGGCGATGTGGCGCCCGCGCGCGCCGCGGTACACACGCGGAGTCCTGGCAAAATACGCCAGACTTGTTTCGAGTAGTAGTCTGGGTGCGGTGACCGATGGCGAGGCGGCCTGAGTAGGGCAAATCAGCCTGAAAGGCCGACAGATAGTAGCCGGTGGTCGTAGCGCAGCGCAGACCACCGGAAGGAAAAGGGGAAAAGAATTCGCACCCCGAAAGGGTGCCAGAAAACGGTAGCACCCCTCCGGGGTGCAGTCGCACTACTGACTGGATTCCGGTGGTCTGCGCGACGCTCCGACCAGCGGCTACTTTCGTCCTAACCCTCCGGGTTAATGCGCTTATAGCCCCAGACTGTTAGTTTGAGCGTGCGGCAGATGATTTAAGGACCCTATGACCGACCGAATAGAAATCTACGACACAACCTTACGCGACGGGTCGCAGGGCGAGGGCGTCAACTTTTCTGTTGAAGACAAGTGTCGCGTTGCCGAACAACTCGACGCGTTTGGCGTTGACTTCATCGAAGGCGGGTGGCCCGGGTCGAATCCGCGCGACATGGCTTTCTTCGAGCGCGCTCGCGGGTTGAAGTTGACGCACGCACGCGTTGCCGCATTCGGGGCGACACGTCGTCATACGCTTACCTGCGACGACGATCCAAGCATTCAATCGCTGCTCAAAGCGGAAACGCCTGTCGTTACGATCTTCGGCAAGTCCTGGCTGCTGCATGTCACAGACGCGCTGCGTCTCAGTCCCGAAGAGAACCTGGAGATCATCGAAGACACCGTGCGCTATCTTTCAGTCCGAGTGGCGTGTTTGGTTTATGACGCGGAGCACTTCTTTGACGGCTACAAAACAGACCCTGAGTATGCGCTCGAGACTTTGCGCGCTGCTGCCGCCGGTAGCCCCTATCGGATCGTGCTGTGTGACACCAACGGCGGCAGTCTGCCGGAGACAGTCGCGCGCGTGATGCGCGAAGTGATAGAGCAGATAGATGTGCCGCTTGGGATACATTGCCACAACGATGGTGAACTCGCAGTTGCAAACACTCTTGCCGCCGTCTCCGCCGGCGCGGTGCACGTGCAAGGGACCATTAACGGTTACGGAGAACGTTGCGGCAACGCAAACCTCTGCGCCGTGATTCCCAATCTGGAGTTGAAACTCGGTCGCGTTGTCCTGGGCCCTGAGCGGTTGAAGAGATTGCGCGAGACGTCGCGCTTCGTCAGTGAGATTGCGAACCTGTCGGTCGATTCGCGCGCAGCCTTCGTCGGCGACAGTGCGTTTGCGCATAAAGGTGGCGTTCACGTGTCGGCTGTCGAACGCAATCCGATGACTTACGAACACATCGCTCCTGAAACAGTCGGCAACCGGCGACGCATACTGGTCTCCGATCTTGCGGGACGGGCGAATCTGCTTGCCAAGGCGCGGGAACTGGGAGTTGAACTGAATGATGAACAGCGTGTGCTCGACGAGTTGAAGCGTTTGGAGCACAACGGGTACGAGTTTGAGGCAGCGGAGGCGAGCTTCGAGCTCCTGGTGTCTAAGCTGCGGGGCGCGCATCGACCATACTTCGAGCTGCTTGGCTTTCGCGTGATTGACGAACATCGCGGAGCCCTGATGCCGATGAGCGAAGCGACGGTGAAGGTCAGGGTGGGCAACCGCGTCGAACATACGGCGGCCAGCGGCAATGGGCCGGTCAACGCGCTGGATAACGCTTTGCGCTGCGCCCTGCAAACGTTTTATCCATCGCTCGCCGAGATGCATCTGGTTGATTACAAGGTGCGCGTCATCACGAGCAATCTGTCAGGCTCGGCGAGTCTGGTGCGTGTGCTGATTTGTTCAGGCGACAAGCGCGCGCAGTGGGGCACGGTTGGCGTGTCTGCGAATATTGTCGAAGCGAGCTGGCGTGCGCTGGTCGATTCCGTTGAATACAAACTGGCCCGCGATGGGGTCGCGCCGATTTTCGGCGAGCAAGACAACGACTCCCCATCGAGCGGGAGCGAATCCCCTAGTGAATCCCCCAGTGAATCGTTGAAAGAAGCAATTAGCTGATGAACGGAAACCTACAGGTGATGAAATTCGGCGGCACGTCCGTCGGCAATGCTGAATGTATTCGTCGCGCGGCAGAAATCGTCGCGCGAGCGGCGGGCGAGGGGTCGGTGGTAGCGGTCGTCTCGGCGATGGGCGGCGTGACCAATCGTCTCATTGAAGCCGCGCAAGCCTCGGCGGTGGGCGACATAGGCGCAGCCGGCAATCTCGCTGAGACACTTCGTCAGCAACATCAGGGGGCGATTGAGATTCTGGTCGGCGATGGAGACAAACGAGCGCAATTGGCGGCTGAATTGAAGGAGATCATCGAAGAGGTGACGAGCCTTTGCCGGGGCACAGCGCTCTTGCGTGAACTCACCCCGCGCACGCTCGATGCGATTTCAAGCGCGGGTGAACGACTCTCGGCGCGGTTACTGGCGAGTGCGCTACGTGAACTAGGAGTCAATGCAGCGGCCATTGAAGCGACTGAGCTTATCGTTACGGACAACCATTCTGGCCGGGCTGAACCGTTGATCTCGGAAACACGCGAACGTGCTACTGCGAGGTTAGCGCCGTTGCTGGCTGAACGGTCAGTGCCAGTCGTGACTGGATTCATCGGCGCGACTGTGGATGGAATGTTGACGACGCTGGGGCGTGGTGGATCGGACTATTCCGCAACGATCCTCGGAGCGGTGCTCGATGCAAAAGAGATCATTATCTGGACAGACGTTGACGGCGTATTGACAGCCGATCCGCGGCTGGTGCCTGAGGCGCGCACGCTCCAGGAAATCTCTTACAACGAAGCCGCGGAGTTGGCTTACTTCGGTGCGAAAGTCCTGCACCCGAAAACACTGCGGCCGGTTTCCGAAGCGAGCATCCCGGTGTGGATTCGCAACAGCTTTTTGCCGGAGCAAAATGGCACCAAGATTACAGCGACGGGTCATCCAACCAGGCGAGGCGTAAAAGCGATTACGGCGATGAGCAACGTAACTCTGATTACGGTCGGCGGACGAGGCATTGTCGGCTTGCCCGGCGTTGCGGCTAAAACTTTCACCGCCGCCGCCAGCGCTCAAGCCAACGTCCTGCTTATTTCCCAGTCGTCATCGGGAAACGACATTTGCTTCATCATCGACTCGGGAGACGCCGCTCGTACGGTGGCAGAGCTTCGCGCTGCATTCGCGTCTGACCTGGCGCACAAAGAGGTGGAACACATCACTGTTAACGCGGACATCGCCATCGTCGCCGTGGTTGGCGAAAGAATGCGAGGCACGCCCGGGATCGCCGGTCGGACCTTCAGTGCCCTGGGCCGCCGTGGAATTAACATCATCGCCATTGCGCAGGGGTCTTCGGAATACAACGTTTCGTTGGTTGTTGAGGCGGGCGAAATGCGTGAAGTCGTCCAGGCTTTGCACAGCGAATTTGGCCTGCAAAGGCGTGCTTCTCGTTTCGAGTCGGTTGAAAGTGAAAGCGCGTTGGCAAGCGTATGATTGAAACCGAGAGGCTTCAAAAAACAGGGCAGGAAACCGCCACGCAACGTTGCATTGATCCTGGTTGCGGCGCGCGCTTCGAGCTCAATGAGAGGCTTTATGTTTGCCCGAGTTGCGGCGGACTGTTGGATGTCGCACTTGAGGCTTACGCCGACTTAGATCCTCAAGAGCTGCAAGCTGTATGGACCAGCCGACTTGCGTCATTCGATCCACGCGACCGAAGCGGTGTCTGGCGCTATCGTGAGTTGTTACCTTTCGCTGCCGGTGCCCCCATCGTCACCCTCGCTGAAGGCAACACGCCGCTTTACGATGCGCCAGTTTCTGCTGCCTACTGTGGACTAGACGCACTAACGCTCAAACACCAGGGCTGTAATCCGACCGGCTCTTTCAAAGATACAGGTATGACGACCGCCGTCACGCAGGCCCTCATCCTGGGTGCGCGGACGGTGGTTTGCGCGAGCACAGGCAACACGGCGGCAAGCCTCGCTGCATATGCCGCGCGCGCCAAACTACAGTGTGCCATCCTTGTGCCGCGAGGGCAGATCAGTCACGCCAAGCTGGCCCAGAGTTTGGACTACGGAGCGGCGGTGTTGGAACTGGACGGCAACTTTGATGACGCCATGCGGGTGATACGCGAGCTAGCCGAAGATGAATCAATCTATCTTGTAAACTCCATCAATCCGTTTCGCATCGAGGGGCAGAAGACCGTGGCGGCGGAGTTGTTGCACCAACGTGCGTGGCGTGTGCCCGATCACGTGGTTATGCCCGGTGGCAATCTCGGCAACAGTTCAGCGCTGGGAAAAGGTTTCAAAGAACTAAAGGACCTGGGGCTAATTGATCGCTTGCCGCGGCTGAGTGTGGTCCAGGCAGAAGGCGCCGCGCCTTTTGCGAGTTTATTTGGGTCTGAATCGGATGTGCTGACACCCATCGAACACCCGCAAACCTTGGCGACGGCGATCAAGATCGGTGCGCCTGTATCGTGGAAGAAGGCCCTGCGTGCAGTGCTTGAGTCAGGCGGAAGTGTGCTCAGTGTGAGCGAGCAAGAGATCGCGGACGCGAAAGCGATCATCGGACGCGACGGAGTGGGATGCGAGCCCGCTTCGGCAACCACTGTTGCGGGTATCAAGCGGTTGGTCGCGAGTGGGGTTATTGGATCGGATGATGACGTTGTGGCCGTGTTAACGGGACATATCTTAAAGGACACGGACTACGCGATCAATTATCACCAGGAAAAGCTCTACACGCACGACCGTGCGCTGGACAAAATCAAAGAGGAGCGCCGGCTTGCAGGCACTTACAGCAATCCGCCCGCGCGCGTGAAAGCAACCAAGACCGCAATCCTCGACGGCCTTCGACGGCATGAACAAGAGCACTCGGGTGACTTCAAGAAAGAGCACGTGAGTGACTTGGATTAAGGTGTACACAGTTGTTAGAGAGCGGCAGAGCCGCGATTTGAGACGAGATTGTCGAGAGCACTCGATAAGCGGCGGGGGCGAGCCCACCTTCCCTAACCCCGAGCTAATCACTGTTGTGTCCTGAGCTTGTCGAAAGGGCTTTCAAGGTGAGGTCAAACGAGCGAGTCAAAGTGTCTCTCAGGTTGGGAAGGTGGGATTAGCACCCCAGCGGGCTGCCCCGCTGGGGACCGCGCCTTGCCCCCGCTGGTTGCGTACCAAAAAGAGTTGACTTGTTTACACACGGAACAGGGGTGAGGATGAGCCTGGCAAGCGGAGCGGTCGATATCATTGAGGACAGTGCCGAGGCGGGTGGCAAATCGGAGCGCTCGTTTTCGGTGCGAGTGCCCGCGTCCACTTCCAATCTCGGCGCGGGGTTCGACTCCTTTAGTCTCGCACTACAACTGTATCTGACAGTCAGCGCCAGAGTGATACCGGAGGCGAGTGAAATATGTCGCGTGACCAGCAGCGGCGAGGGCAGCACGAGCGGCCTCTTGTCTCGCACGGAAGACAATCTAATCTTCCGGGCCATGAGTTTTGCTGCAGCGCGCGAGGGCTGGACTCTTCCCCCGGTACAGCTCGACGTACACAACGAGTTGCCGCTGGGCCGCGGGCTTGGCAGCAGCGCCGCCGCCATCGTTGCGGGTCTTACGCTCAGTTCTTTGATTTGTGATCAGAAGCTTTCGCCCGCAACAGTTCTTCGTTACGCATTGGAGATGGAAGGCCATGCTGACAACGTTGCGGCGGCTTACCACGGAGGTTGGATCGTCAGCTGCGTGAAAACGGATGGAAATGTGCTTGCTGTCAAAAGGCCCTGGCCAGAGGATCTAAAAGTAATCGTGGTCTCGCCTGATGCGCTCTTGAAGACGACGGAAACGCGGAGCGCTCTGCCGGCTACAGTCGAGCGTGATGATGCCGTGCATAACCTGCAACGGGTTGCGCTGTTCGGTGCGGCAGTGGAAGGCGGAGATTACGATCTGTTGTGGGACGCAATGCAGGATCGAATGCACCAACCATATCGGCAGTCTCTGGTCCCGGGTCTTGCTGAAGCTCTGGCGACGAAACCCCAGCCTGGTCTGGTCGGCGTAGCCTTGAGCGGTTCAGGACCCAGCGTCATCGCTTTGGCCCTTGATCACTTGCCTGAAATCGGTGAAGCAATTGCGAATAGCTTTCGCAGCCGCGGCATGCCGGCGACTGTGCGCCTACTCGAGGTTGACCGCGAGGGGCAGAAAACAATGGTGGCGAGAGCAGGATGAACAGGGCGATAGGACATTGCAGCGCTGCCATTCAGTACAGAACCGGGAGCAGTAGCGACCGGATGCTACATTCAACTGCAATGGACAATTTCGCCGACAGAAAGACTTGTAGGACATAGTTGAGTGCTTGGATCCGCTCGCTAGTATTTTGGGTCATTCTGTACGCGTTCAAATCTGCTGAAGTCGTCGCTTACAAGCGCCGATCGTGAAGAGGAGTTAATTAATGAGTATTGAGGTTATGACGACAACCGCGGTTGGCGAAGCCCCTGCCTTAGACGGTGACCTTTTCCCTCTCGCCGCCCGCGTCGCCGGAATGTCCATGTCAAAGACGATGGCTGTCTCGGCTTTGGCTGACCAACTGCGGCGTGCCGGTGCAGACGTAATCGACTTGGGGGCCGGCGAGCCCGACTTCCCAACCCCGGAGAACATTCGGCTCGCGGCTGCTGGGGCGATAGAGAGTGGGCACACAAAATACACGGCGGCGGCTGGAACGCCGAATTTGAAACAGGCGATCTGCGAGCGCTTTGCCACGGATTTCGGTGTGCGATACGACCCCGCGGAAGTGCTCGCCGCTGCCGGCGCAAAGCAGGTCATCTTCAACGCTATCGCTACGCTCATTGAACCAGGAGATGACGTACTGGTGCCAAAGCCCTACTGGGTCACGTTCCCGGAAGCGGTGACGTTTGCTGGCGGACGCGCTGTCTGGGTTGAGACCGAAGATCAAGGTTTCCGGCTTACTGCCGGCGCTGTCGAGCGCGCGCTCACGACCCGCTCGAAACTGTTGCTGATTAACTCGCCATCGAATCCTTCCGGACTCGTCGTGGCGCCCGATGAATTCGAAAAGATCGTTGCGCTCGCCGTCAGCCGCGGGCTTTGGGTGATCTCTGATGAGTGCTACTGCCAGTTTGTTTATGCTCCGGTGCGGCCTTTTTCGGCGACGCAACTTCCTGAGGCGTTGCGCCGTCGCGTCCTTGTCGCCGG
>DIYZ01000066.1:10004-10331 GCA_002427845.1 Chloracidobacterium sp. UBA6041
ATGGATCAAAGCGATGACTTGCGTGCAGAGCCATTCGACATCCAACCCGACTTCGATTTCACAGCAAGCGGCGATCGAAGCGTTGACTGGAAGCCAGGACTCGGTTGCCCAGATGTTGCAAGCCTACAGCGAGCGCCGCGACTGGCTGATTCCGGCGTTGAATGATTTGCCGGGCGTGACTTGCGCCACGCCGGAGGGAGCTTTTTATGCTTTTCCCAGTATTAAGGGAACGGGCCTGACTTCGGAAGCGCTCACCACTCGTCTGCTCGAAGAAGCGCATGTGGCGGTTACTCCCGGCGATGCGTTCGGCGCTCCAGGCTACCTGCG
>DIYZ01000066.1:10553-14522 GCA_002427845.1 Chloracidobacterium sp. UBA6041
AGGGGTTAATTGGTACTGGTTCAATTGGAACTCTTAGGTCCTTTGGACCTAAAGTATGCTGGCGGTTGAAGCTGAACCAGCACCAGTTAATTGTTTTGTTTGACATCCGGCGAGATGGTCGGGTATAAGAACACTTCACGTGAGCATCGATGTATAACGTTATGATCTTCAGCAGCACACACAACCACCACGGCGTACACCATCATGCCAACCATCATTGGCATCAAGGCAGCGCGTTGTGAGGAGAAAGCTGGAAGAGTAACAAGAGACTCACAACCGGGAACTTTTAAGAACCCGCTGCCAATGACTCAAGAGTCGGGCGGTGGGTTTTTCTTTTGCCGGCGTGCCTAAGAGTCATAAACAAATTAGGCCGCAGCTTAACGCGGATTGCGCAGCGCGGCTTCCAGCCGCAACCAAACGCTTCAGCTCCGGAGGAGCCGAATGTTTATAGATACGGAACGTCACCCAGAGATAAGAGCTCCAGAGGAGCGAAATGTTGTAAGCGAGGATTCGCCTCAGAAACATTCCGCTCCTCCGGAACTGCGAAAACTCTATGGAGCCCGCTGACTATAAACATTTCGTCCCTCCGGGACTGGGTGGTTATGGTTAGAAACTTTGTTAGAAAAGCAAGAGTCTTTGGACTTGCTACGCAGATAAGAGATCGCTGGTAAGACAGACAGGAATGTCTGTCCCACACGCAAAGAGCCAAACATGGAACAGACTGAGTCACTCTCCAAAATTCCCGCCGGGATGCGGTACTACTTCGGCCAGGAGGCGCGCCTGCGTCGCACTGTCGAAGAGACCGGGATGATTATTTTTGACGGCTGGTCTTATGAAGAGATCACGACGCCCACCGTCGATTACTACTCGCTTTTTGAGCATGGCATGGGCAGGGCAGAGGCCCATCGCGCTTTTCGCTTTACCGACAGTGATGGACGCCTCCTCGCCCTAAGGCCGGATGTGACGTCCGCGGTTGCCCGAGCGGCGGCCACTCTTTTTGCCGAGCGTGAACGGCCGCTGCGTCTCTGTTATGCCGCGCCGGTTTTTCGTCAACAACCACAGTCGCATGCCGAGTGGCGGAGAGAGTCAACGCAGATTGGGTGTGAACTCATCGGCGCGAACACGCGTGTTGCTGATCTCGAGGTCCTCGCGATCGCGTCTGAATTCCTGCGCCGCCTGGATCTTGACGGCAATTACGTTATTACGCTGAACGATGTCGGCATCTTCAATGGTGTTGCCGAACGCCTGAGGCTGGATCCAACTTCGCGAGAGGAGATGCGGCAGTTGATTGATGTCCGCAATGCGGCTGACCTGGCGCGCTTTCTCACACCTTACACCTCGACAGGGGAAGCTCAGGTTTTCGCTCAACTGATACAACTATCAGGCAAGCGCGAAAGTTTGGATCTGGCTCGCAGTGTGATTTCAAACGAGCAATCCTGCGCAGCATTGGATCGGCTTGAAAGTCTTTGGAATGTCATTGATTCGCTGGGTCTAACAGATTGTTTCGAGATCGACCTTGGCGATGTGGCGCGACTCGATTACTACACGGGCCTAACATTCAAGGTTTACGTCAATGGCGCCGGATCCCGCGTAGGAAGCGGCGGTCGTTACGACGGTCTGACGGCCAGCTTTGGGAAGGCGGAGCCCGCGGTGGGCTTCGTGGTAGACCTCGACGCCTTAACTGACGTGTTACGTATGCGCACAAAGGATTCGCCCGCGGCGCCGAAGCCGGAACCTGAAAAGCTGGAGGTAGCGGACGACGTTGGGTTCGGGGATTCGTCGGGAGATCCGTCTGCGCTTTTTCTCAGGGCCCTGGAGCGGCGCGCTAAGGGTGAGCGAGTGTCGCTAAGCCTTGATGGAAAATCTACTTGATAAGTTAGAGAGGTGAAACAGTGCCGGAATTGACCATTGCGGTAGCTAAAGGAAGATTGCAAGACGAAGCGTTAGCTCTGTTAGCGGCCGCCGGCGCGGGTGTGTCAAGCCAGGACCTCTCGTCGCGACGGCTGGCCGTAGAAGATGAATCAGGACGCTACCGCTTCATCTTCGTGAAGCCAGCCGATGTGCCTGTTTATGTGGAGCATGGCATAGCAGACTGCGGCGTAGTTGGCCGCGACGTTCTGCTTGAATCAGGTACCGATCTGCTTCAGCCGTTGACTCTCGAGATCGGTCGTTGTCGCATCGTGGTTGCAGCGCCAACGGGAGTGTCGTTGAACGATCTCGGTATGTTGAGAGTAGCGACAAAATATCCACACATTGCCGCCGCGCACTTCGGCGCCCGCGGGCGGCCGGTCGAGATTATCGAGCTTTCCGGCTCGGTGGAGTTGGCCCCAGGGTTGGGCCTGGCCGATTGCATCGTGGACCTCGTGGAATCAGGCAGGACGCTTCGCGAAAACGGACTTAAGGAAATTGAAGTCATCGATGAGTCAACCGGACGGCTGGTAGTTAACCGGGCCAGCTATCAATTGAAAGCGAAACCGATCGCCAGTCTCATCGGCGCTCTAAATCCGAGAACTGACCGCCGACCGACGACCGACGACCATGGCTAGCTCGTACCACGGCCAGCGCTCATCGGTCGCCGGTCATCGGTCGCCGGTCGTTTTCAAAAGGAGCTTAAGGGTGATCGAAATCATTCGGAGTCAGGAAAAAGATCGTCTTGCAACCAGGCTACAAGCGATCCGCGATCGCAACGTAGCCCTCGACGACGCTCTTGTAAGTGAGGT
This sequence comes from Chloracidobacterium sp. UBA6041, assembly GCA_002427845.1. Lineage (GTDB taxonomy): Bacteria > Acidobacteriota > Blastocatellia > Pyrinomonadales > Pyrinomonadaceae > PSRF01. The sequence continues at coordinate 13,274 of DIYZ01000066.1, forward strand.
GGCGGCGATCATCCGCGAAGTGCGCACACGCGGTGACGCGGCGCTGATTGATTACACCGCGCGTTTTGATAGTGTGCAACTGCGAGCGTCTGAATTGCGCGTTTCGGAAGACACCCTGAAGCGCTCTGCGCTACGAGTCGATTCGTTTGTGCTTGAGTCTTTACGCGAAGCCATACGAAACGTTCGCGTGTTTCACGAACACCAAAAGGAAGAGTCCTGGGAAATTACTCCGGCTGAAGGGGTGCGGCTGGGGCAGCGAATTAATCCAATCGCACGGGCCGGTCTTTATGTGCCGGGCGGAACGGCCGCCTACCCATCATCGGTAGTGATGAATGTAGTCCCCGCGCAGGTCGCCGGCGTTCGCCGCATCCTGGTGACAACTCCACCGCGAACGCTGGCTGAAAATCCTGCGGTCGCCGCGGCCCTGGTCGAATTGAATGTTACTGAGGTCTACGCCGTAGGCGGAGCACAGGCAATTGCTGCTCTGGCCTACGGGACGGAAACAGTGCCGCGGGTGGACAAGATCACCGGGCCGGGAAACAAATACGTCGCCGCAGCGAAGAAACTCGTCTTTGGAGCTGTCGGCATCGACTCGATTGCCGGACCAAGCGAGGTGGTGATTATCGCGGACGATTCGGCGCGAGCGGATTTCGTTGCGGCAGATCTGCTGGCGCAGGCGGAACATGGCGAAGATGCTTCAGCGATTCTCCTGACCACCAGCGAAGACCTGGCGCGCGAAACGGCTGCGGAGGTGAAACTACAGGCAGCGTCCTTGTCACGCCGAGCCATTCTTGAGCGGTCACTCGCGCGGTATGGCGCGATTGTTTTCGTCGCCAGCCTGGACGAAGCCTGTGCGATTGCGAATGAGTTGGCGCCGGAACATCTGGAGCTTATGACGAACGACAATGAAGGCGTAGCAGCGCAAATTCGCGAGGCGGGAGCGATCTTTTTCGGAGCGCACACACCCGAAGCCGTAGGCGATTACCTTGCCGGACCAAATCACGTTTTACCTACCGGTCGTGCAGCGCGTTTCTCGTCGGCCCTAGGCGTCTATGATTTCGTCAAACGCACGAGTCTCCTGCGTTATTCGAGTGAAGCTATCAAGCGTTCGGCTGCGATGGTCGCGGCCCTGGCGGCGGTGGAAGGTTTGGACGCGCACGCGCGCTCGGCACTGCTCAGACTCGAGCAATAGGAATCATGATCATGGAAGTGGCATCGAAAATGCGCAACTCCTTGGAGACATGTATGT
>DIYZ01000193.1:0-1129 GCA_002427845.1 Chloracidobacterium sp. UBA6041
ATCCTGAACATGAAGTTGCCTCTTACGAACCCCTATCTTTCCGAGGTATTGAGCGCGCGTGCGGACGAATTGCTGAAGAGTTTGGAGATGTCGAAAACCATGAGAGGCCGCGTCGAGAACCTCTTGATCCCCATCCTGCATACCGGCGAAACGAGCATGGACACGATCGCCGGCAAACTAAGCCTCAGTCGCCAGACGCTTTTTCGCAGGCTGAAAGCGGAGGGCGTAACCTTCGAGCAGATTTTGGATGAGTTGCGTTACAAGCTGGCGCTCCACTACTTGAATGGAAAGAAAGTCTCTGTGAACGAGACGGCGTATCTCGTTGGGTTCTCCGAGCCGGCAGCGTTCTCGCGTGCCTTCAAGCGGTGGACCGGATCAAGCCCGCGCGTAGCGCGCCTCAACTAAACGGAGGAATGCCGCCTTTCTGCGGACAAGCAAAAACTCACTGAAGGCTTTGCACTTTTATCGAAGGCCCGGCGCCATGTAAGAAAACCAACAGTGGGAAGTTTGAGTTGGGTTCGGATTTTGGCGTTTGCAGAATCGCGTCACGCGCGCTATCCAGACCGAGTGCATTCCGTCCGCCGATGTATGATTTGCGGGATGCGTGCGGTCTTATGGCAAAAGCTCAAAGCCGTCACAGTGTCTGGGACGAATCAATTGAAAGTCACGCCGGTCGAGAGTTAGTAGTTGTTTAATATTCAAGCGTTCCGCTGTGGCAGCAATCAAAGCGTCAACAAAATCCAAATTGGCATCAGCGTATTGGCGAAGAATCTCGGCAGACCTTAGGTAGTCTTCCGCCAGCGGAGCTTCGAGAATCAATTCAGTATCTGCAAGGCTTGAAATGAAGTCGGCGGCGGCATCGTTTCCGATGTCGCGGGCTAGCCAGGTAAGCAACCTCGGTGATTGCTGGCACCGGCCGAAACGATCGGCTCGCGAATACTCTCCAGGACTCTGATTGTTGCTTGATGTTCAGCTTCCGAGGAATTGAGCGAGCTAGCAGGAATTCAGCAGGAATCCAGAGTCGAGCAGGACGGCCATCACTAGTTTGTCAAACCCGGCTTCTTGCCGATCTCGGCACGCAGAATTTCATCAGCGCGAGCTGCCGTGTTCCCTGGGCCACCCGAATAGC
>DIYZ01000193.1:1320-5868 GCA_002427845.1 Chloracidobacterium sp. UBA6041
GGCATTTTCAGGAGTTCTTCGATCTGCTCTCTCTGGATCATGCTCGGCATTTTAGTCCAAGAGGTCACACTTTCGGATCGGAGCCGCGGCTCGTGTGCCACAAAGTAAGTACTTCGATCGAAGGCTCACTAGTCACTTGTAGTAAAGGAAATAATGAACACGAGCCAGGTGAACGCGACGCACATTTTCTAATTTCGCATTTCGGGCCCGCGCGCCTATGTCTGGATGCGAGGCAATGAGCGTCAGAGTGCGTTCCAAATCATCGACAAAGTCATCAGGCGCTTTTGGCCTATTTTCAGTCCACCACGCGGCCACTTCTGCGATAGACCGAGCTGCACTGATAACAATGCGAACGGGTAAGGGCGCGCTCATGACCGCCGAATTTGCCCAAGAAGTTCCGACGCACTGACTAGCTCGCGGCGCTCGGCTTCTGCGATGGCCGCCAACAGCTCAGACTCTTGCGCAGCGTCAAGCTCAAACGTCTCGTCACCTTCATGAGCCAGCAGTGTAACGGTGGTTCCATCTGGCAAATCTTTGCTGTCGATCTGAATCACGCCGTTGTTTACTTTTGCGGTGGTGATTAGCATGGTTCGGATTTTAGCATCTCGAGCTTACGCGTGTCTCGCCTCACTTGGGAGCCAGCACTACGACACCGCTTCTTCGGGCGCCATGCCGAGATAGTCAAACATCTCGTCCGCGCCCTGACCGGCGACTGCCGGCGCCATGCCTGCACCATGAAAGCAAACCAACAGCGGGAAGTTTGAGTTGGGTTCCGTTTTAGGCATTAGCGGCTTTGCCCAATAAGTGGATTTATTAGTCCGCAAAGCGGACGGATGATAGTAGCCCAGCAGTTTACTGCTGGGAGAGGAGCGAGCGGATTTGTAGTCCGTGAAGCGGACGGCTGAATAATAACCACCAGATCCTTTGATCTTTTTCAGCCGTCCGCTTCACGGACTTCGGCCTCAGATGATGGGAGGCGCAGCCTCCCCAATATCTAATAAGGTCGCTGACGGTAAGGCGGAGCCTTACCGCACTGTGCGGCGGCAAAGCCGCAGCGGTCCTTACGCCGAAGGCGTTGAATAATTTAGCCCAGGGTAACACCCTGGGACATGGCCCAATCAATGGTTCATCACCCTGAAAGGGTGAAGTACGCAAACCGGGATCATCGAAATCATATTCAACCCTTTCAGGGTAGGAACGGATCGTTGCTTTTCCCCAGGGTGTTACCCTGGGCTAAGTTATTCAACGCCTTCGGCGTACCCGCGTGGGGTGGTTTTCAACCGTCCGCTAAGAGCGGACTCAGTGGAACCGACTCTTTAAGCGTTTGCCGAAATCGCGTCACGCGCGCTATCCAGACCGAGCGCAGTCCGTCCGCTGACGTATGATTTGCGGGATGCATGCGGTTGCGCGGTGAGTCTTCCCGCAGTTGATGCGTCTGCCCAATCACGACGACTGCAACCAGTGCTCAGGGCAAGCGAAACCGCCGCGCCACCTGCGAGTGTGCAGAAGCTGCGCTCAGCGAAGATTTTCGTACAGGTCGAACCCTGTTTTCGAAAGGAGCATTAATGGCTGAGGAGATCGACGTGCTGAGCTTTAGAACGTCGAAGTACACTGTTTTCGGTGTCGACGTTAATCCCCTAAGCAAAAATTCTTCGGCTTTCCCGTTGATTAGGGAACAATTGTCCGCAAAACCAAAACCGGGGTCAGGCTTGCGATTTTGCGATTCTAGAGCGGCGGCTCCGAGATCATTCGACAATACAACAGTGGCGAGTGACAGAGAATCGCAAATCGCAAGCCTGACACCAGTCTCCAGTCTCGGCGGATCTATCAAAGACGACGAATCGATCGCCGCCGCAAACGAAAACGGCATCGCGATGGCATTCACTGGCATTTCGTCATTTCAAACATTAGCTTGACGATGTCTTGTAGTAGTGTTAAGACCATGCACAATTAGGATGACTAAGGAATGCTCGGAAGGTTTTTGTTCAAAACCCCACGGGCTTTTGTTTTTTCGCGAATTCAATTTGGAAGTGCAACAGAACGCGGTTTGTCGCTTTGAAAAACCGAAACCGGGGTCAGGCTTGCGATTTTGCGATTCTAGAGCGCTGGCTCCGAGATCATTCAACAATACAACAGTGGCGAATGACTGAGAATCGCAAATCGCAAGCCTGACCCGATCTGGTTCTACGTTCCGCTCCGGTCCAACAAGTATTTGGGTCCAGTCCCAAGCGCGTCGAGCGCCCCGCACAGGGCGCGTTTTACGACAATCATGCCCTTGTTAGTTTAGGTTATTGGCGCGTAATCTGGGACGAGTAGTGGTTGGCAACCAACCGCCAACGTCCTTGCTGCTTTACCCACACCCTGGTAAAGCGAGTGTCACGGGGAACAGTTTGACCTTTGTCTTGCCCGTGCATTGTTGAGCGACCAGTCTCCACAGCCGTGTTCCCATAGACGCGCACTTGAACGTCATCGGTAGTGATAGATTGAAATTTCAAATCACCTGACGTGAAATCTAAAATCACCTGCGGCTTGGTTCTCACTGTGCCACTTGGCCCTACGCCTATGAAATCAGCAGCGTAGATGCGATCAAGGGCCGTCGCATCAGCATGAATCTGTGCTTGAATGCGTTCGTTATCCAGTTTCCTGATGGCCTCCTCGACACTTGTTCTGTGACTGCCCCTCGCGCTCTGCTTTTGTCCTACGCCCATAGGGGCTACGTTAAGGACCAGGACAGCTATAAAGAGTGCTCGTCTCATGGAGAGTCCTCCTTTGAATGACATCAACAGCATTAGACTCGGGTCAGGCTTGCGATTTTGCGATTCTAAAGCACTCGCTCCGAGATCATTCAACAATACAACAGTGGCGAGTGACAGAGAATCGCAAATCGCAAGCCTGACCCCAGTCTCCAGTCTCGGCGGATCTATCAAAGACGACGAATCGATCGCCGCCGCAAACGAAAACGGCATCGCGATGGCCTTCACTGGCATTCGTCATTTCAAACATTAGCTTGGTAGTGCTCCATTAAGGTGTTGCTAAAAAAGGGGACGGTTCGAAGGCAATGAGGTCAGTACCACCTGCGGTAGCGGGTGGGTCTGCTCCCGAACAAGATCGCTGGGCAAACCAGATCCTCTCGGCGTTATTGCTGCTCCAACGACAACCCACCCGCTACCGCAGGTGGTACTGACCTCATTGCCTCGCAGTAACTCGCCGGGCAGTCCTTTCTTTCTCAGCAACACGCTAACGGAGCACTACTATTAGCTTGACGATATCTTGTAGTAGTGTTAAGACCATGCACAATTAGGATGACTTAGGAACGCTCGGAAGGTTTTTGTTCAAAACCCCACGGGCTTTTGTTTTTTGAAATCGAATAATACCTTAGGAGAATTGTTATGAAAAAGATCACTCTGTTTATTCTATTGGCTGCTGCGTCGACGTTCTTCGCGGCATGCGGAGGCCCGGCTGCTAACACCGGAGCAAATAATGCAAACACAAATACGACCAAACCGGTATCGGCCGCACCGACCGCCGGCACGTTGATGGCCCTCGATAAACAGGCCAATGAGGCTTATGTTAAGGGCGATTCAAAGTTCTTTGAGGGAATGCTGGGCGACAAGTTCGTCATTCTCAGCGGAGGCGGCCAGCGGATGGACAAGGCCGCAACCGTCAAGATGATCGCCGGCATCAAGTGCGACATCAAGTCAATGGACCTGACCGAGCCCGCGATGTCGATGATCGACGCGGACACGTATGCCCTCAGCTATAAGGCCACTTGGGACGGCACGTGCAACGGCCCCGACGGCAAGCCGATGAAGGCGCCGAGCCCGGTCCGTTCGGCCAGCATCTGGGTCCGCAGCGGCGACAAATGGCAGGCGGTCTTCCACGGCGAGAATTTGATCGTCGATCCGAAGAATCCGCCAAAGGCCGCACCCGCAGCTCCGCCCAAAGAGGAAGAGCCGAAGAAGGATGACAAGACTGCGACTAATTCAAATACGGCTGCTAACACCGCTGCTCCGGCCAAGGCCACGCCCGATGCCAACACCGACGCTCTCGTCAAGGTCGAACTCGCGCTATGGGAAGCATGGAAGGCACACGACGCCAAGAAGCTCGACGATCTGATGGCCAAGGACGTTTCATTTGTCAATATATTCGGCACCTACCTCGCAACGAGGGCCGATGCAATGAAGGACTGGACCGGGGCCAATTGCCAGGTCAAAAGCGTCAGCGTCACCGATGGCTTCGCCTCGGCTCTTTCGCCGACCGTCGAGATGCTCACTCGCAAGGGCACCGCCGACGGCACTTGCGGCGGTCAGAAGGTCGGAGGAACTGATATCTGGGGCGTGTCAATTTATGTTAAGGACGGCGATGCGTGGAAGTTCGCCTTTGGCATGAATTCGCCCGCTATGTAAGCTTGATTGCTGCTAAGACTACTGAAGGCCGGAGTTTATTCGCTCCGGCCTTTTTATGTGAACATTCGCGGAACGAAGAAAACCGGGGTCAGGCTTGCGATTTACTCCGATTGATCCATTGATTCAATGATTCAATGATTCA
>DIYZ01000293.1 GCA_002427845.1 Chloracidobacterium sp. UBA6041
GTAGTTGTCGAGGAATTCGTGTTTTGACTGGCTGGATTCCCCGCCGATGCCGTGAAATCAAAGCAAAACGCCGAAGCCGCTAAGACGAACGCAAATAGTAAACTACTCAAACGAACAATCTTCATGTTCATGAATCAAATCCTCCCGTGTGCACAGACGCAAGGCTGCGCGCAAAATCGATCGACTTTTCGGGGGAATATTCCAAGCAGGAGAACGGATTGTGGTCCATTTGTATCACTAAATTGGTCCAGATCACAACCCGTCGACGTCATGCATTGTGTCTTAATTTCAGCTTTTCTCTGCGCAGCCTTTGCGGCCTCTGCGTTTCTGCAGTGAGCTTTTCGCAGCCACATTCGCCGCAGAGAAAAGCAGCGTTAACACAGAGGGCAAATCAAACTAAGACACTACCACATCATGAGGAATGGGATAATTTGAGAAAACCTCAATCCCCGGACCGCACTGAATACAGAACGGGAAGCGCGTCAATCACGTCAGCGTCGGCGGCAACACAAACTGTCCGATGTGTGGGCCGCTATAATTCAGGCTGGTGAGCAACGAAAGCTCTAAAGCGTCACGCGTGCTATCCGGCGTAATCACCGCATCGACGAAACCACGCGCCGCGGCGTACTTCGCGTCGAGCTCCATCTCGTAACTCTCGCGCACGCTATCCATCTCCGCGTCCAGTTTTTCATCCGGCTCTTTGCCGGCGACCTTTAGTTTTTCCAGTTGACTGCCAAACACCGCTTGCACTGCCGAGTCGCCTTCCATTACTCCCATTCGTCCCGTAGGCCAACTGAAAATGAAATCTGGGTCGAAGCCCTGACCCGCCATGGCGTAATAGCCCGCCCCGGAAGCATGGTTCACAGTCAAAACGATTTTAGGAACAACCGCGGTCGCCATTGCTTCGACGAAGCGCGCGCCGGCGCGAATGATTCCGGAGTGCTCAGCCTCGGGTCCAACCATGAAACCGGAAACATCCTGAATGAAAAGCAGCGGTGTCTGGCGCCGGTTGCACGTCTCAATGAAGTAGGCGACCTTCTCTGCTGACTCGGTATAAACAATGCCGCCAAACCTTGGTGGACCACCGCCCGGCGCGCGAATCATGCCGCGATTATTGGCAATCACACCTACCTGAATACCGCGAATGCGCGCGTGTCCGGTAATCATCTCCCTGGCGTAATCGGCCTGAAACTCATCCAGGTGCCCGTTATCCAACAGGCAGTCCAGCAGGTGCCGGACGTTATAAGGCTGCTTGTGGTCTTCGGGAATGATGTCGTAAAGAGCGGATGCGGGTCGCGCTGCTTCGACACTTTGTTTAGAGTTGGCACTTGTGCCAACCGCTTTTGGGGGCAGTTCCGAAACAAACTCGCGAATCTTCGCCAGGCATTCTTTGTCGTCCTTCACTCGGTAATGCGCGACGCCGGACAGCTCGTTGTGCGTGCGCGCGCCACCCAGGGTTTCGTTATCGATAGTCTGTCCGGTCGCGCCTTTCACCAGATTGGCGCCGCCCAAACCCATGAATGACGTTCCTTCAACCATCACGATGATGTCCGACAGCGCCGGCAGATACGCGCCGCCGGCAATACACGGCCCCATGACGGCGGAGATCTGCGGGATCTTCAGGTAGCGCCGCATCAACGAGTTGTAATAAAAAATTCTCGACGCACCATATTGGCCAGGGAAAACGCCACCCTGATAGGGAAGATTCACGCCGGCCGAATCAACCAGATAGATGATAGGGACGTGCGAACGCATCGCAATCTCTTGCGCGCGCAGAATTTTCTTAATAGTTTCCGGCCACCACGATCCCGCTTTCACCGTCGCATCGTTGGCAACAACGACAACTTCGCGATTCTCAACACGGCCGACTGCTGTGACTACTCCAGCCGCAGGCGCAGCGCCGATTTCTTGTTCCTGCCGACTGCTCCTGCCTCCTGCCTCCTGGTTCCCCTTTTCCCCTTGCTCCTTGTACTGGTCATAAGCCACGAGCAATCCGATCTCTTGCGCATACGCATCTTTATCGAGCAGCAAGTCTACGCGTTCGCGGGCCGTTAGCTTTCCTTGCTTGTGCTGCTTTTCGATCTTCTCGGGTCCGCCGCCGAGACGCAGTCTCTCCTCGAGTTGCAGCAACTCGTCAGTAAGTTCTCGGAGGCGTTTGGAGGGTTGTTTGGCAGCAGGTGGGGCAGACTTTTTCATGATTCAGACCGGCACGCCAGTCTTAAAAGGGAGCTCTTTCGTTTAGTTTGCTCCGACAAAATAACATGGCTAAAACAGTCTAGACAACGCATGGCAAAAGAGGCAGGTTCGCCAATCTTCAACTCCTAGCAGTGAATCTCTTTATTACGAAAGAGCTCTGATTAGCGAATTCGGATCGACGCCTTCGGGCACACCTTCGACAATCACGACACGCATACCGCGCAACTCTACGACGACGCCACCTTCGCTCGTTTGCCACGCCCTGCGCTGATGCTGTCCATTAGCATTGGTTGCCGATGCCAGGGGTCTAGCACCCGGATAGCGAAGCTCTGTCCGTTTCACATACGCATCAAAAAATTCGCGCGCATCGTTTTCCGTGTCCCAGGCGGCGATTTGCTCAAGGAACACCTGGCCCAGCTTAGGTCCCTCATAAAGCGCGTAGCGATCACCTGCCCATCCCGCGGCCGCGCGTCTGGATTCCGTGGGCGAGTTCAGAAATTGATCGAGAATCAGGTAATAACTCCATTCGCCGTTGACGTCAGAGTCAATTCTTTTCCAGTTAGGGCCCAGCACGTTTCGCAGATCCGGCAAAACTACTTTCAACGGACGTTCATAGCTGAAATATTTTTCCGGATGCAGGATTTGTTCGGTGGACTGCGGCAGCCTGGTAAAAGCCTCCGAGACCATATTCCAACCGCCGCGTTTATAGAGTTGCCTGGTCCATTCCATGCCCTGCAAGTAAGGGAATACCAGCGACTCGCGCAACGCGCGCGGCGCCTGGTTAAATTGTTCAGACGACATGCCTGACGAGCCAAGTGACCGAGCAAAGGCTAGAGCGACCAGCGGATTCTTCGCCATATAGATGGTCATTGTCAGCGTCGCGTCACCTTCAATTAAAGAGTGGGCTGCCAACTCGGCATCAGAATCGCCAGGCGGCCATTTCTCAAAACGCCGCAAGTTGAAATGCTGATCCTGGAGCGCGTGGGTCAACTCATGCGCCATTACCGGTTTTTGCCCTTCCAGCTCGAGCCAATCGGCGAGATGAAACTCCTGGGCCCGCGGGTCGTAATAGCCGGCGACTTGCTCTGCGAGGAGTTTGATAATGAACGGCCGGTACTCGAAATCGCCTGACGTAAGACCAAATTTGCGCAAGGAAACTTCGGTCGCATGCATTTCAGCCGCCGTCATCTGCTCGTCCAGATTCTTGATAAGCATGCGCTCAATTTCTGCGCGAGATTGTGCGCCGCTTCTAACAGGTCGCAGGATCGCCAGTTCCCTGAGCTCGCTTGTTTCCTTCAGCACTGCGTCAGTCGCGGCGACGATGGCAGCGTTTCGCGTGGCGCTGTTGGCGACGCCCCCCCGCTGCGCCAGGGCGAGTGGAGAGAAAACAAGACTGGCTAGCAGAAAGGCTGCAACAAAACCGCCTAAGACTTTTGATTTAAACTGCTTTGACACGCCGGCTCCTTTAATAAACTCTTCAAAAGGCCCGTCTCCCCAAGTTGGGAGGGAGTCAACCCACGGTTTGGCGCTTTCCCATCGACTAATTAGCTTTGACATAATCGGGCTTTCGCTCTTATAGTCCGCTAAACGTTTCTTACTAACTTAGTTCAGGCAAACGCAACGCATCTCGTTCCTACGAGTTTGAAGGCATAAAGCTCAGATGACAAGTCCGGCCCCGGAAAAAGTGTTCGGCGATTGGCATGAGACGCTGTTACGCGTGCGCTATTCCGAAACTGACAAGATGGGGATTGTATACTATGCGAACTACCTCATCTGGTTTGAGATCGGCCGCACTGAGTTTTGCCGCGCTCGCGGCTTTTCTTACCGGGACATGGAAGAAAATGAAGACGCCTTTCTCGTAGTCGCCGAGACCTACTGCCGTTATAAAGCCCCCGCATTCTACGATGATGAACTGCTGATTCGAACTCATATCGCCGAACTCCGCCGCCGTTCACTGCGATTCGGTTACGAGATTGTTCGCGTATCGGACGATCAGGTGATTTCTGAAGGTGAAACTGGCCACGTCGTGACCGACTCCACGGGAAGGGTGCGTTCTTTCCCTGAAGGATACGCGCAGCGATTGCTAGCACCACCTATTGTAAAATCTCAATCATCAGGTCAGATAGTTCCAACCGAAGAAGGACCAGCGTAAGCATCGGCAGGGGGCAGTATTATCTCTTCTGACCACTGACCACTACCCTACAGCTCACTGCTCGTGCGCGAGATTCAACCGCACGATGCTTCGTGTTTTGCCTGTCGCTTCATCGATCTCCAACACGGCGGCGCATATTCGTACCTCGTCCGTAGAATGCTCTGCTCTTCTGGCGATCGCTGAAGTAAAGCGCGCGATGACGTCACTCTTCTTCATTCCAATCACGCCCGAATAACTGCCCGTCATTCCCACATCGGTCAGGTAAGCAGTTCCCTGCGGCAAAACTCTTTCATCGGCTGTTTGCACATGTGTATGAGTACCGATAACTGCGGAAACACGGCCATCCAGATACCATCCCATGGCCACCTTCTCCGAGGTGGCTTCAGCATGAATGTCTACAAGGCGCACTTTTGCTTCCGCAGGCAGTGATTCCAACAGCCGATCGGCGGCGCGGAAAGGATCGTCGGACGGAGGCATAAAAACTCGCCCCATTAGGTTGATGACTGCGACCTGGGTGCCCTGGATAATGCCGGTCCACATGCCGCTGCCCGGGGTATTGGGAGGATAGTTTGCCGGCCGAATCAGTCGCGGCTGCTTCGCGATGTAAGGGATTGCCTCCTTTTTATCGAAGATATGATTGCCGGAGCTCATCACATCAATTCCGGAAGCAAAGAGTTGTTCGCACAGTGAAGGAGTAACAGAAAAACCGCCGGCGAGATTTTCGGCATTCATTATCGCCAGATCGATGTCGTGTTGTTCCCGTAGATCCTGGATGCGCTCTAACACCGCCAGGCGGCCAGGCTTTGCAACAACGTCACCAATCATCAGGATTTTCATAAAGATGTAAATGGTTGAATCGTAAATCGTAAACAGAAAAACCCGTAAATCCTAAATCCGAAAACGTGAAATGAAGCGGCTTCTATTCACGACGTAAGACGCGGATCGTAAACCCTGAAAAGAAAAAAGCCGCAAACTGAAAATCGTCAACCCGCGAATAGTGCAACTACTATTTACGATTCACGATTTGCTATTTACGGCCGAAACTAATGTTGGCAGGAGGGAAATCCGCGTTGGTCGTTCCGAAGCCGTAATTGAACCTGCATGACAGGTGGGTGACCTGTGTAGCCGCAGCCTCTGGCAATTCTTAACGCTGAAGAATTGCACTGGCAAGCGGCATCGGTCTCCCAGTTCAACGGCGTTGGCTCAATCATCGTAACTCGGTGACGGGCCCCGCAGATATTTTCCCTCCGCCGCGGGGATACTAGCATAAGCCGGCGCGGAAAAGTAAATTAGCTCCTGCCCGTTTTTCTGCCGAATAAATTTCCTGGGGATGCTCTTGAGAGCACGAGACAAGTAGGTCGTCAGTTTGGCATGGCGACGCACGAGGAACTCAAGTCTGAGAGGAATTCCTTACTAAACCGGCGAAGGATCAACTGAAGGAAATTTTTCCGGGCTCGCCTTTTTCCTGCTCGATATTGCTTCTCACCTTCAACAAACGATCGAGCATTTCCGCACATTCGGCGCTGCGAGTGGCAAGCTGAGCATCAGCCTGCTCATGAGTCTGCTTCAGCCGGTGGAGTTCGTCGGCAATGTGAAGTGCGGCGAGTATGGCCACCTTAAGGGAGTCTACCGTCAAAGTGCCCGAGGAAATCTCGCGCATGCGGCTATCAACAAAATCGGCGAGGCGCATGAGGTATTCGGAGTCGCCATCGGAACGGATATTGTAGGTTTGGTTGTAGATTTCAACCCTGATGGTGGGTGCAGCCGTCGTAGTAGTTTCCATACTGCTTTTTCCAAGGATAGGGGCTATTCCCGTGGTCATCTAAGCTCCTCCGCCATCTTGGGATCAAGCGCGGCAACGGCATCGAGCATGGCCTCAACCTTCGAGCGTATGATATCGCGCTCCGCGAGAAGCGCCTCTACCTGTTTCTCGAGCCGCAACTGTTCGCTGGGGACGCTGCCCCGATTCCGCCGCATGAGTGAAAGCTCTTTTTCCAGACTCTCCTTCTCCTGGCGCAGAGTCTTAGTCAGCTCGATCGTGCGATAGATCTTGTCTTCCAGATGCGAGAATTTTTCTAATCCTGATAATCCAACCATCGAGCTGTTCTTTCCCCAACGACCTTCTCGTTTTCAACCGCTTCGGATTATGCGACTTCACGCCTACAAGCGCAAGACTCTTTGAGCAATCGAATGCGATTTATTTTTAATGTAGTTCGGCGTGGAATTTTTTTACGAGTGAATCGATCAATGCGCGATGGCGCTCTTCAACCTCTTCATCACGTAGCGTCCGTTCGTCGGAGCGGTATTCTATCCGCAGCGTCACGGAGCGCTTGCCTTCCGGGATGCTTTGTCCCTCGTAGGTGCCGACGAGTTTCGTTCCGGAGTAATCGGCTATATGTTCGGAATCAACGGCGTTCCTCAACTGCTGAAAAGCTACGTCACGGCTGACCAGCAGAGTGACGTCCCGAACTACCGAGGGATAGCGCGGCAGTGGTTTATATTGAGTTGCGCATTCTCTTGATTCCAGCAGCGCCGTTAGATCGAGTTCAGCGACATAGATCGGCTGGCGAAACTTATAGGAGGCGGCAATCGCTTCAGATAACCTGCCGATACTTCCCAGCTTCGTCCCGTCTGGAAGGTAGATGGGCGCGGACTGACCCTCGCGCAGATGCTTGATGCTGTCGCCGGCAAAGCCTAACGGGCCGAGCTTCATCGCTTCGACGCCCGCTTCCAGCGCGCCCTTTAGCTCGTAAAAATCAAACTCCCGAGTTGCCTGAGCGCGACCTTCCTCCGTCGCTCCGCCGGTGGCAATCAAAGCCAACGCGTCTCTTTCGTTTGGAAGCTCTCCGGTGTCGGATTTTGCGAAAACCCGCCCAATTTCGAATAAACGGACGTCGCGAATGCCGTGGTTTAGATTGTGCCGAACAGACTCCAACAGCCCGGGCAGCAACGTCGGTCGCATGCGCGTGGCCTCGTCAATAATGGGGTTCTTGAGGGCAACAAAACCGACATTGTTAGCTTCAGCGACGAGTCCAGGGATCAGTTCGAATTGTTCGTCATGCGCCGTGTCGATAAAGCTGAAGTTAATCGCTTCATCGAATCCCGCGTCCTTAAGCGCACGCCGCAGCGACCGCTGCTTCATCTCGGTCGGCTGGTATTCACCGGACACGTTTGAGGGCGGTAGCTCCGACGCAATTTTCTCGTAACCAACGTGCCGCGCAATCTCCTCAACCAAATCTTCCTCGATACTGACATCGGCACGCCAACTGGGGACGGCAAATGTCAGGGTGTTGCCTTTTGCTGATTCGCCCGACGTAAAACCAAGCGCCGTCAGGATGCGCATCATTTCCGACAGATCAACTCGCAGAGAGGTGATACTTTCAACTTTGGCAGGTCGAAAATCTACTGTACGCGCGGGCAGAGGGGCCGGATAGACGTCAATCGCATCCTCGGTAGCGACGCCGCCGGCGATTTCGCAAATGAGTTCGACGCATCGGGTCTGCGCTTTCAGAACATTTTCACAGTCAGCGCCGCGTTCAAAACGACGGGAGGCTTCAGTGTCCATGCCAAGTTGTCGTGCCGTGCGGCGCACGGAATCGGGATTGAAGTAGGCACTTTCAATCAGTACATCAGTCGTCGCTTCAGAAATCTCTGAAGCCTCGCCGCCCATAATACCCGCCAGAGCCACCGGTAATTTTGCGTCGGCGATCACCAACATTTGAGCGTCGAGTGTCCGTTCAACCCCGTCAAGCGTTTTCAGCTGCTCGCCTGCTTTGGCGCGACGAACGATGATTCGCTGCTCAGTAAGTTTCGCCAGGTCAAAAGCATGAAGCGGTTGGCCCAGCTCATGGAGTACATAATTGGTAATGTCTGCGACGTTGTTTATGGGCCGTTGACCAAGCGCGCCAAGACGTTGCGCGAGCCATGCCGGCGATGGGCCAATTTTGACTCCGCGGACGATGCGAGCCGCATAACGCGGACAAAGATCGAGATCCTTGATTTCAACAGAGGTGAAATCGCTTGCTTTGCCCTCAGTTCTTGGGACTTTGTATTTGAGATTTGAGATCTCAGCTTGGGGATCTGAGAACTTGGACTTTTCAATTACGGAAACTTCACGGGCAATTCCGATATGCGAAAGGCAATCCGGCCGATTCGACGGCACTTCCACGTCCAGAATTGAGTCGTCTTCGAGCTCGTCCACGGCGTCGATCGCCAGGCCGACCATAGTCAGCCGCTCCCGAAACTCGCGTGGAGTTGACGTAGTGCCGGTAAGCTCGCGTAGCCAGTTGTAACTGATTAGCATCGTCCGTTGTCAGTAGTCCGTGGTTATAGCCCGCTGTCAGTTGTCAGTTGTCAGAATGAAAATGCTGCCCCACGGACAACGGACTACTGGCGACTGACTGTCTTTAGTCAAACTGTTCCAGGAAGCGCACGTCGTTTTCGAAAAGCAGGCGGATGTCGTCGAGGCCATACATCAGATTGCACATGCGATCGATTCCCAATCCAAAGGCAAATCCCGAATACACGTCCGGGTCGACACCGGCGGCGCGAAGCACGTTGGGATGAACCATGCCCGACCCGCCCAGTTCTATCCAGCCCGAGTTCTTGCAGATGCGACATCCCACACCGCCGCATTTGAAACAACTAAAATCGAATTCGGCACTCGGCTCAGTAAAGGGAAAGTATGACGGACGAAAGCGCGTGACAGTTTCCGGGCCGAACATGCGACGCAAAAATTCAGCGACCGTGCCTTTCAGGTGCGCCATGCTAATGCCGCGATCGACGCACAAGCCTTCAACTTGAAAAAACATCGGATTGTGAGTCGGGTCCGGTGTGTCGCGGCGGAAGACTCGACCCGGCGCAATCATGCGCACGGGCGCGCCGCGACGTTGCATTGCGTGAATTTGCACCGTCGAGGTCTGCGAACGCAAAGCAAAGCCATCGGTCGTATAGAAGGTATCCTGCGAAGCGCGAGCGGGATGATTCTCCGGTATGTTTAAGGCGTCAAAGTTATAGAAGTCAGTCTCTATCTCGCGACCGTCCTCAATCGCATACCCCAGACCTACGAAGATGTCTTCGATTCGTTCTCGCAGCATCGTGATCGGATGAAGATGTCCGCGGCGCGGACGCCTGCCGGGAAGCGTGACGTCAATACGCTCGCTCTCCGTTCGAAGTTTATTGATGAGCCGTTGCAGTTGATCTTCTGCATCTCTCAACGGGTTACCTATGAAAATGTCTAAGTTGTTGACGGCTTGGCCAGCGATGCCGCGCTGCTCCTTTCGAATGCGGCCGACATCTTTCTTCAAAGCGGCCAGCTCGCTCTTTTTGCCGATCAACTCTATTCGAAGTCTTTCGAGTTCATCCTTTGCCTCCACGGCCATATCAAGGAGAGAATCACCGCTTCGCCACTCAGCCTTCAAATGCTCAATAAATTTTGGGTCGCTGTGATCGAGTACAAAATAGCGGAAGCGTTCCCATTTCTGCTGGAACACTTCCTGTATTGCATTCACACGAGGCTTCAAATCCTCAAAGTTAAGCTCGGCAGTCACTAGCTGACTTCTCTCCTATTTCGTTAGCCGTCGTAGCTAAAAGCCGCAGAGCGGCGCGATGTTTATAGAATTTTGAGTAATCTGTATCGAAACTCCGATAGGAGCGAAATGGCCGCTCTGTCGCCCGTTAAAACGGGCTAAAGCTAAATAAGCTGGATGGTGTCTATAAACATTTCGTCCCTATCGGGACTTTTCTGCCAAATCATTAAGCCGCGGCCTTCTCTTTTTGACTCTCCAGCGCGTTCTTTGCCTGCACCGTAACTTCCGTAAAAGCGTCCGGTTGGTTGACGGCCAAATCCGCCAACACTTTGCGGTCGAGATCGATACCGGCCACCTTCAAGCCGTGCATAAGCTGAGAATAGTTGATTCCGTTCAGGCGGGCCGCGGCGCCGATGCGCACGATCCAAAGACTACGAAAGTCTCGCTTCTTCAGCTTTCGTCCCGTATAAGCGAAATTCAACCCACGCTCCACGGATTCTTTCGCCGAGCGATAAAGCTTCGACTTGGTGCCGCGGTAGCCTTTCGCCAGCTTCAATATTTTCTTGCGCCGTTCGAGGCGCTTGTTTCCACGTTTTGCTCTCGGCATCGTTGCCTTCCTTTCTTTGTCCGACAAACTTCAGTTTGTCGTCCTCACTCTTGATTATTCATTCTCACCAGAAGAGGCGGTGCACTTCGACAAACGAAAGTTTGTCGGACATCGTTAGTCTCTTCCGTACGGCAACATCGCTTCTACTCGCTGCTGGTCAGATTTGGAAACCAGTCCGTCAATATCCAGCAACCTTTTCCGCTTGTGGGTTTTCTTGGTAAGAATGTGACGCGCATGCGAATGCCCGCGTTTGATCTTCCCGGTCGCGGTTAAGCGAAAGCGTTTCGCCGCACCTTTGTGTGTTTTTAACTTTGGCATAATTACTCCCTCTAATTATTTCCAATTGCCAATTTTTGATTCTCCGCCAGAGGATCCTCATCACGATCCTTCTGCCTACTGCCTGCCTACTGCCTACTGCTCCTGCCTACTGCTTAACGGCCTCCGGCGACGGATGTTCAGCCTTAGCGGCAGTTCCCTTGTGCCGTTTGGGTCCAAGGATAATGAACATCTGGTTCCCTTCCATCCGCGGCCGTGCTTCAACTTCACCAACATCGGCCAGATCTTTCTCCAGCTTCTCGAGAATGCGCGACCCTAATTCCCGGTGGGTCATCTCCCGGCCGCGAAACCAGATCGTGGCTTTCACCTTGTCGCCTTCCTCCAGCCACTCGCGCGCATGCTTCATGCGATAGTCGTAGTCGTGGTCGTCCGTACCCGGTCGAAACTTCACTTCCTTGACCGTGATCGTTACCTGCTTCTTCTTCGCCTCGTTAGCCTTCTTCTTGGCTTCGTATTGAAACTTCCCGAAGTCAATAATCCGGCAAACCGGCGGATCGGCAGTAGCGGCAACCTCCACAAGATCCAAACCCTTTTCCCGCGCGGCACGAATCGCATCTCGAACGTCCAGCACGCCGAGCTGCTCACCCTCCTCGCCGATTACTCTTACCTGGGGAACGCGAATTCTTTCGTTAATGCGGGCGATCGGCAGGCGTCGGTTGTCCGGACGCTGACCGCGACCTCGAAAACCTGTAGCTATACTTCACCTCCTAAAGTTAAAAGTTTTGGGTTTAGAGTTTCGAGTTTCGAGTTAGACGAACCCGAAACACGGAACCCGAAACGCGAAACTATGTGTTCGTCAATGCACGCGTCACAACCAGCCCGTGCGCCATAGTCTTGAATTCTTCGAGTGACATCACGCCAATGTCTCCCTGCGAACGTTCACGAACGGTGATATTTCCCTGTTCCATTTCGCGATCGCCAAGCACCAGCATAAAAGGAATCTTCTGCATTTGCGCGTCGCGAATCTTCGCGCCAATTTTTTCACTCTTCAGGTTTGCCTTGACACGCAGATTGGCGCCGCGCAATTCGGTTGCGACCTTTTCAGCGTATTCGTTGATGCGGTCGGTAATCGGCAATACCGCCACCTGCATCGGCGCCAGCCACATGGGAAACGCGCCGGCGTAGTGTTCGATAAGAACTCCGAAAAAGCGCTCCATCGAGCCGAATAGGGCGCGGTGAATCATAATCGGCCGATGAGGCTTGTTATCTTCACCGATATACTCCAGTTCAAACCGTTCCGGCAGATTGAAATCAAATTGCACTGTGGTCAACTGCCACGTGCGGCCGATAGCATCTTCCACCCGGATGTCGATTTTCGGTCCGTAGAAAACTGCTTCACCTTCGATGCGGTTGTACGCAATGCCGCGCTCATCCAGCGCTCCTACCAGCGCGGCTTCGGCACGCGTCCAGTCCTCGTCAGAACCAAGATAGTGCGCGTCCGCTTTGTCGCCTCTTACTGAAAGCTCAATGCGAATATCCTTAAAGCCGAAGACGTCAAACAGGTGAAACGCGAAATCTATGCAGCCAAGAATTTCACCTCGAACAGTTTCAGGCGTACAAAAGATATGCGCATCGTCTTGTGTAAAGCCACGCACGCGAGTCAACCCGTGGAGCGTGCCTGAAAGCTCAGCGCGGTAGACAGTACCCAGTTCCGCATAGCGAATTGGCAGGTCCCTGTATGAACGCTGTCCAGATTTGTAAATCCCGATATGAAACGGACAGTTCATCGGTTTGATCCGAAACTCCTGCCCTTCAAACTCCATTGGCGAGAACATCGAATCAGCGTAGTTGTCCTCGTGCCCGCTGATGAACCACAGTTCGCGCTTGGCAATGTGCGGCGTAAAGACCAGTCCATAGCCCCGAACAGCTAACTGTTCGCGGAGATAATCTTCCATCTCCTTACGAATGGCTCCGCCCTTGGGGTGCCAGAAGATTAATCCCTGACCGTATTGTTCCTGGATGGAAAACAGATCGAGCTCTTTACCTAAACGGCGGTGGTCTCTTTTCTCAGCTTCTTCCCGCTGCTTCAGCCATGCGTCGAGTTGTTCCTGAGTGAAGAAGGCCGTTCCGTAAATGCGTTGCATCTGCGGCTGTGTCGCATCGCCTTTCCAGTAGGCACCCGCAAGCGAAAGCAGCTTGAACGCACGCAGCTTGTTTGTGTTCGGCACGTGTGGGCCAAGACAGAAATCTATAAATGGGGAGTTATCGATGTAATAAACGCTAACCGTTTCCCCGGCCTTCTCGTCAATCAATTCACGCTTCAGCGGTTCGTCGCGCTCTTGAAAAATTCGCAGCGCCTCAGCTTTCGAGATCTCTTCCCGCCGGTAAGCAAGGTTGCGGCTGGCAATTTGGCGCATCTTCTTCTCAACGATTGGGAGATCTGCTTCGGTTAGTGGCTGGGGGGCAATCACATCGTAGAAGAAACCGTAGCGCGGATCGTCAAGCAACGCTGGACCAATTCCCAGCTTCGTTCCCGGAAACAGATCGAGCACGGCAGCCGCGAGCAGGTGTGCGGTGGAGTGACGCAAGACGTCAAGCCCTTCGAGCGTCTCTGGAAGAACGGGTTCGATCCTTATCGCCTCGCCGTTCTGTTGTTCACCGAGCGTAAAAGCCAGATCGACTTCGCGGCCGTTCACGCGAGCCGCCAGCGCCTGTTTGGCCGAATCGCGATCCAGCTTTTTGAGCGCCTCGCCCACAGTGATAGGACTTGGCATCTGCGCCGCCGGGCCGTCGTTAAGTTTTACGTTGATCTCGCTCATCTCGCTATATCGAATGGCTTACCAGCATTTGCGGCTCTGCCGCCGATCAGTGCGGTAAGGCTATGCCTTACCGTCAGCAAATTTCAAAAACAGAGAGGCTACGCCTCTTTTGATAGCAAGGCCTAGCCTCGCCGGGAAATTAAAACAGGAGCCGGTCAGGCAAGGCCTGACCGCACTGTGCGGCGGCAAAGCCGCAGCTAATTGAACGGCTCCCGCTCCTACTATTCACGATTTATGATTCACTATTTACTACTTCAAATGATCGGATCTGATAGGAGCGCCTTCGTCGTAACCCGCCCACAAGGTGGCTGGGCAATTAAAAACTAAAGAATCGAGTGTATGTTCGATTCATGACGAAGGTCTTCGGGAGCATCCTATCAAAAATTAGAACCTGCAAACGCCTCTGGCATAAACCAACTCTTGAAGCCCTAGAATCTAAACAAAGCCGCAGAATAAGTCAATTCGGTGAGTGCTGGTGCAGTTTGAGGTTCCGACTCCCAAACGGATTCTATTTATTAGCGGCGGACAAGCGCCTGAGATGCCCACCGACTCCTCTTGCTCGGTGATCATGACAACGCGTTTCGCTGGCTCGTTGAAGCTGAACGTGAGCACGCCATCGGATTTACCTTCGTCCGCGTCGATCCGCGTTTGGAAGGATTGCGATCCGATCTTCGTTTCGACGGGTTCCTGCGCGTAACGGAGAGGACTATTCCGTAACAGTGTCCGACAAACTTCAGTCTTGATTTCCTGCCGGCTATGCCGCCTGATGTGCGGAAGGCCTGTGGCCTTCCGAAAGGCCCTACCGAAACTATGGGCTACGCCCATGTAGCGGATTGCAGGCTCGTAGTCCCGTAGGGACGAAATATTTATAGAACATCGAGCCCTGACTATTTCCTAAGCTCCGTAGGAGCGAAATGTGACGGCTCTGAAATGGGACGGCTCTTTGGCCGGTCAGCCCCAGCGGCAGCAAATATTTCGCTCCTCCGGAGCTGGATTATTTAAATAAACGGTCGCTATAAACATTCTGCTCCTCCGGAGCTAAAGACAACCGCGGCGCGGGGTTTAAAAAGCCCACGCCGCTCTCGTGTTAGGTTGTTCTTATGTTGGACAAACTTCAGTCTGTCAGTTACAGGCCCTGGCTATACGAGGCGACAATTTGCTGCCGTCTTACCCGCCCCGGCATTCTCAAGATTCTCCGTGATTCAGTTCGCTTCGAAGCGTTTTACTTTAGGGCCGGTAGTTAACCATCCGGATCGTAACGTGTCGACAACTTCCGCGATCTCTTCCTCGCCAATACTGCCAGGTTAGACGCCAGCAAATGAGAGACAAAAGCAAAAGGACGTTGTCATAGACTGCGAGAAGCTTGTCCAGCTCGGAAAGATAATCACGCAGTATATCCATGTTGCCATGGATAAAACCTGCGGGGTTGTTTAGCTCGTGAGCGATACCGGCGGCGAGCTGACCCAAGCTGGCCATCTTCTCCGTATGTACAAGTTGGGCCTGAAGACGTTCCAACTCCGCTTTGCGATTTGCAAGTTCAATGTTCTGTCGCTCCAGATGGGTCTTATAAATTCGCGCGGTGCGTTGCAGAGCTCTTCGCTCAAACGCTCGCTCAACCGTAAGCGTCAGTATGTCAAGTTCGCATGGTTTTATCAGGTAATCGAATGCGCCTACACGCAGCGCATCACGAATTCGCTGCGGCCTATCCACTCCCGAAACCATGATCACGCCTGTTTCCGGATATTTAACTGTTATTTCGCGCAACAATTCGACACCGTTTCGTCCCGGCATTATCATGTCGGCGATCACGAGCCCGAATGGAGCGACCGCAAGCTGAGCTAATGCCTCATCAGCCGAAGAAGCGGTTGCACAATCAAATGTGTCCTTCAGGTGTTCGGCAAACAGCTGTCGAATTGGCGCTTCATCATCAACGATCAAAATGCGATTATCACCAGGTTCTTTCTGAAATCCGACATCAAGCGATGGGGAGATCTGAGCTGTCCGCTCAACCTTGACGGCCGTATGCTCTGAGTTTTCCGGTCTCTTCATAGTTAAAGTCATTGTGTGCTCAATGCAGAAGGTGGGCAGCTCTATGCTGGAGCAAGACAACCGCCGGCGTTGTCGGAGACAACTTGTACGATGAGAACGCTGGATGACCAGCACCTGCCGATTGTCAGGTGCCGCAAAGCGGACCGGAACTTTGCCCCAGTAAAATGGAGAAGCCGCGGTGTGCAATCACACTCTCTAAGAAAGAGACGTTGGCTGAGTCTCCGCACTACACTCCAATTTCTCCAAAGCCAGGAATCCAATTTAAAAGCAGTGTGGCGAAACGTCATAAGATGAACTTTTCGCCAGGGACAAAGGCCTCACTCACCACTCGTCGGCAGTCTAAGACGNNAATCTCGGATTCTACTCGCGTCTCTCTCACTAGCGCGTTGGTCCACTCAAAGAATGAATACTTTCAGACCGTCGGTGGACGCATAGGCTTCAAGATGATTTTGTTCGCCAAACTCCTGGGCCTTGGTGAAAAGACAGGGATCAACGTGCGAAATGAATTTCAGGGTCGCTTGCCGGCGGCCAAATCGGGCTTCGCTGTCAATCACATGTCGTCGCATGGTGACGACTTCAAAGTGACAGCGGTCCAGTTGGCGACGCTCGTTTCAGCTATGGCGAATGGCGGCAAGTTGCTCGCGCGCTTTGTCGCGCGCACAGACCCGCCGGTCAGGTTCAATCCAAGAGTTCGCCGCCTCGTCAAGATCGATCCGAATGTTTGGAGGTACATGGTTCCGGGAATGGTTGGCTCAGTAAATTATGGTTCGGGACGACGCGCTTTTGATCCGTTCGAGACGATCGCCGGCAAGACGGGCACCTGCAAGGAGGACGGCGCATAGGTCGAGCTGTTTACTTCCTACGCTCCGCTTGATAACCCGAGACTTGCAATCGTTGTGATTGCGCGTGGGGCGGACGGTCGCACCCATTTTCCCGCAGTAGTGGCCGGCCGCATCTATCGAGATTTGAACGGACGTTTCAGCGCAACAAATACCGCCGTGGCAATGCGTCATTCAAATGCGAAGAATAGCGGCGCCGAATCTCAAGCCTCGCAACGCAAAGAAAAAGAGTTGGCCGCCACAGATGATGATGAAGTCGACGATACTGATGACGACACCACGTCAACCGCAGCCACTCCAATTACACAGACAACCAACCCTTCGAAAACAATCTGGGGCGACCAACGCCGACCTGCCGACAAAGTTAAGCGCGTGCTGATGCCGATTCCCGCCCGGAAAGAAACGCACCGCTGACCGTTCTAAAACCTTCCTCGTGGCGACGTAATTGGTGACGACGGCATAGCGCGGCGCGGACATCTCTCATAGGCAATGCACGTCTGAAGAATTCTCATAACCTGTTACCCCCCCTCGACCTCAGCTGCTCCGGAATCGTCGCTAACCTTTCACGAGGCTACTGCTGTAATTTCAGTCCCAGTTTCGCGCTGGTATGACATCGAGGGCCTAAGCGGCTGGGTCACCAGTACTGGGCAAGGGGCTTGACGTAATACTCGATCCACATTCGATCCGAACAGGGCCCGCATACCGAAACCCGCCCCATGCGCTCCCAGGCAGATGAGATCAATTTTGTTTTTTTCCGCGTAATTAAGTATTTCGCGATACGGGTGGCCCTCGCTAACGGCGTGCTTGATGCCGCACCAAAAATGCGCTTCTGGAGGAACAGCCTTCTGCAAACGGTGCGCTGCCTTGTGATAAGCCCCTTCTCGCCCGAGTGGATACCAGGAAATCTCCGATTCATTCAACGTGAAAGGCGGCAATACATGGAGCAAATGCAACTCCGACTGAAACTCCTGTGCGAAGGATAATGCATAGTTGAGCGCCAACTCAGAGTAGTCGGAGAAATCGTAAGCCACGAGAACGCGTTTGAGTTCGATCCTGGTGTCAGATCCAGTTACCCAATCGCGTTCGTCCGAATGCATCACCAGCACCGGGCAGGGTGCGGTGCGCGAAACCAATTCGGCGGTCGATCCCAATAGCGCCGCACAATGGGGCCTTCGGCGCGAGCGCATCACGATCAGGTCAACACCATACCTGGCGGCCTCGCGCGTAATGGCCTCGCCGGCGTCGTCACAACTGACCAGCAGACTCGTCCACTCGAGTCCAACCAGGTCGACCGAACCCGAATGCCTCTGGAGCGCCTCCTTGATCGCCTGAGCTTTATCGTGGGCGCCCGGTGTCGCCAGCGCCTCATCGCTCAGGTCGCAGTGCAAAAGGATAAGTTTGGCGTTATAAGCTCGCGACAGCGCTATCGCATATCGCAGAGCCTCGTCAGAATCGGGCGAGAGATCGGTAGGACAAAGGATGCACTCGATTTTCATAAACTTCTTCAGGGTCGCAGCCCCGCCTCCTAACGCAGCTTGAGCAACGATTGTGCCGGAGGTGATCTGCGCATTTTCGGCAATCCATGACCTCCAACTGCGAATAATCCCTTAATCATCTGGGCATATTCCGCAATCAGCGAGCGAGCGCCATCAAGCTCATCGCAGCAAAGTCAGTGTTATCAGCCCTAACGTCGCGGAATACGTCTTGCTCCTCAGTGATTGGGCGGTAGCCCGACCCTCAGGGACGTTTTTTCAGGGCCACCTGCGCCAGCGGGTTGGCGTTTCAGTCCTTATGCAAAACGAGATCACCATCCAGGGCATCGATCGCTTGCTGCCAGCAAACGCATTGGCCCGCAATGTGCCAACTCGCTTGATGCAGTTAAAGCACATGATAGGCAACACACCGCTGCTCGCCATTCGGTTTGCGCTCAGAGGAAAAGAGCGCGTCATCTATGCCAAGGCCGAGCACCTCAATATGACCGGCAGCATTAAGGACCGAATGGCCTTTCATATCCTGAAAAAGGCATACGGAGAAGGGCGAATACGTCCCGGAGATACGATCGTAGAAGCCACAAGCGGCAACACAGGCATTTCTTTTGCCGCGATCGGACGGGCGTTGGGCCATCAAGTCGTCATCTTCATTCCCGACTGGATGAGTCAGGAGCGAGTAGCTCTAATACGAAGTCTGGGCGCGAAAATCGTTCCGGTCAGTCGTGAACAAGGCGGATTTCTTGGCAGCATCCGCATGACTGAAGAGTTCCCCCAGCTTGAGCACAATGTTTTCCTGCCCTCACAATTCACCAATCTGGCAAATGTCGAAGCCCACGAGCAGACCACCGGACCGGAGATCTGGTGGCAATTGTCCTTTCACGCGATCAAGCCCGATGCGTTTGTAGCCGGCGTTGGCACTGGCGGCACAATCATGGGCACGGGAAAATTTCTGAGGCAGTATAATCCCGCCATCAAGCTGTATCCGCTTGAGCCGGCCGAATCGCCGACGCTTTCTGCGGGACGCAAAGTCGGCCATCATCGCATCCAGGGAATTTCCGATGAGTTCATTCCGTCGATCCTGCGACTAGACAAGCTCGACTCCGTTGTGAGCGTGCCGGATGGCGACGCGATCTTAATGGCCCAGAAACTCGCCGCCGGTCTTGGCCTCGCGGTTGGCATATCTTCGGGAGCAAACTTCATTGGCGCGTTGATGGCACAGAACCATCTCGGCGATGACGCCGTGGTCACGACTGTATTTCCTGATGACAACAAGAAATACCTCAGCACCGATTTGCTGCGCGAAGAGCCTGTGAAGGCCAACTACCTTGCGCCCGAAGTGGATTTGCTAAGCTACGAGACCTTAAAGCGAGTTTGCGACACGTGTTTTGACGAAGAGTGAGCGAACAACTCGTTTCAAATGGCCCGACGCGCTTCCCAGGAGGCGCGTTTTCTATTTGCATGCTCGCGAACAGGTCCAGCCGAAAAGCAAACCGACAAAGGCCCCTACGCCCGCGGCGATCCCAACCGACTGCCAGGGATGATGTTTGATATGGTGCGTTGTTTCAGCCAGACAATCTTCGCCGGCCTCACGGCCCCGTCTAATCAGGCGTTGTGCTTTCCTTTTACCAATCTCGGCGAAATCTTCGGCCAGCATTTTTCCTTCAGCCGCCTTGGCTGCCAGATGTGCGAAGTTTAATCCTGTGTTCCTGCCGTTTTCGACCGTTGCGGTTTGCATTTGGTTATCTCCTTTCGGCGATGATCGCCGACCTTTCAAAAGCATACGATTCGACAGCCGTTGCCTGTTTAGGCGCATGCAAACTTTCTTATGCCAAGACGTTACATAGCGCGAAAGTCGGCCTGGACTTCTACTTTGTGGCCGCCGCGGCTATCGGCAGCCGATGCTCACAGATTGCAATACCCTTATTTCAACGTCGGACCGGCCATCAGATCTTCTGTATTGTCACACTGACACTTGTCACCAGACCAGTCGTGCGGTTGTACGAGACCCAGAAGCCCAGGCTTTCGTAGCGCACCATCCGGTACAGTGTTCCGTTTGCCTCCCTTTGCAACTCTCCGCCGACGACCGCTTTGTAATCAGGCGCGCCGATTCCACCCAGGTAATCAACTGAGATCGTGACCGCCTTGTGCGCGGTATCGTAGCCAATCTGCGCGCTCTCGTTTTCGGTGAACACGTAATACTCCTGGTCGCTGGCTTTTAGCGCCGGCGTGCCAAGTTTGGCGCGTGCTTCTTCGGCACTCATGCCGAGGCGCACTCCTCTGTATTCCGTGTATAGCGGCTGTTGAGTCGCCGCTTCGTGATTAAAGGCGGCTTTGACTTTCTGCGCCTGGGCGTTCGCGTTGGAACTCAGGCCCAGACCGAAGACAACCGCTATCAAGAGATTCAAGAAGAATTTGATTTTCAAGTTTCGCATCATTTCGTACCTCCAATAAAATTGCCGCTTCGCCGCACGATGACTGGCTCTGGTGGCGTATTTAATGCTTTACGGTCCTGTATCGCGTTGTCACGCATTGGAATTCGTACTCCCAATTCTTTTGCCCACGGCCCACACTTCGCTGCCCGCGCGCATCTGCAACATAATCTGGTCCAGCGGTCGCGGCGGCGGGCCATACATCACGTAACCCGTCCTCGGGTCATACACTCCCTGATGGCAGGGACACTTGAAACAGCGCCGCTCGGAGTCGAAGTCGACTGAACATCCCAGGTGGGCGCATTTCCGACTGTAAGCGAGATACTCTCCATCGTGGGAGCGCACGAGCACTGCCGGATCATTCGCCGTGGGATAAC
>DIYZ01000277.1:0-157 GCA_002427845.1 Chloracidobacterium sp. UBA6041
ATCCAAACTGCATCAGCACCCGGAATCGTGCTTGCTTGACAGTTTTGCTCAGCGCTCTGTTACCATCCATCTTCCGGTGCAGACAGTTCAAAACCGTGAACAGAAAACAGTGAACCGCGAACCGAATGCGATAATTTACTGGAGCTGTTTACGATTT
>DIYZ01000277.1:445-32243 GCA_002427845.1 Chloracidobacterium sp. UBA6041
GTTCCCGGTTCACTAATTCATGAAGACTCTTTATTTCGACTGTTTCGCCGGCGCCAGTGGCGACATGATCCTTGCGGCGATGATCGCTGTAGGCGTAGAACCGGCTGTCTTCAGGCAACAACTCTCGCTGCTCGGAGTGCCGGGCTATACAATCGACTTCGAAACGGTCGACCGCTCCGGCATCAGCGCTACCTACGCGCGCGTGCAAACTGCCCATGAACACGCGCACCGCCATCTTTCCGACATTCTGAAAATAATCTACGACTCCAGGCTGACAGATAACGTGAAGAATCGCGCCGCGAAAATCTTTTCTCGCTTAGCCGAGGCCGAAGCGCGTGTTCACAATGAACCGATTGAGAAAATTCACTTCCACGAGGTAGGCGCTCTTGATGCAATCATCGACGTGGTTGGTGCGGCGATTTGTTTCGAGTTGCTTGGCATCGAGCGATTTGTTTCGTCGCCACTGCACGTTGGCAGTGGCACGGTTGTTATGGACCACGGCCGTTTTCCTGTGCCACCTCCCGCAGTTGCCGAGCTATTGAAAGGCGTGCCGTTTTACTCGACCGATATCGCTGGAGAGCTCGTCACGCCCACTGGTGCGGCAATAATCACCAGCGTGTGTACCGACTACGGCCCAATACCGGAGTTGACGCTTGAGCAAATTGGCTATGGCGCGGGCACGCGCCAGTACGAGAAGTTTCCCAACACGCTGCGTGTCTTAATAGGTGATGATGGTTTAGCCGGCAAAGGCGGATCGGGAGAAGAAAGTCTTTGGATGATTGAAACCAACATGGACGACATCTCCCCGCAGATACTCGGGCATGTGATGGAACGAGCGTTTGATCTGGGCGCGCTCGATTGTTACTTCACGTCGGTGCAAATGAAAAAGAACCGGCCAGGAGTTTTGCTGTCTGTTTTATGCCGCAATGAACAGCGGGCAGCGCTCAACGAAATGCTTTTTTCCGAGACCACCACCCTTGGCGTTCGCGCTTACGAAGTCGAGCGGCGCGCTTTGCAGCGGAGCATTGTTCGCGTTGAAACGCAGTATGGACCGATTGATGTTAAAGTAGCGCAGCTAAACGGCCACATCGTCAAAGGGATGCCGGAATACGAACAATGCCGGCAGGCCGCGCGAATGGCAAACGTGCCGTTGAGAATTGTGGAAGAGGCAGCCCGCGCGGCCTTCACGAAAAGCGGTTGATAATCAGTAACCTGGAGCGGGGGCAAGGCGGGGTCCCGCGGGGCAGCCCCGCTGGGGTGCTAATCCCACCTTCCCGACCACGAGTTGATTAGAGTGGAGTTGTAATTCCTGATGGAAAGGCTTTCAACGCGGGGTTAACGAGCGACTCAGAAGTCTCTCAGGTTGGGAAGGGGGCTTGCCCCCGCTCCTTAAATTCTTTTAAAACATCTTCGAAATAAGGTTTGTCGAACATCCAGGACAACAATGGCCACGAAGTTTTCTAAAGACGATCAGAACCACACATCACTGGAAAACGATCTGCCTCCAGTTGACCTTGAGCTGATCGCGCAGGGGGTTCGCCTGATTCTGGAAGGCCTCGGCGAAAATCCCGACCGTTCCGGTTTACAGGAGACGCCGCGGCGAGTCGCTGAGATGTATGCCGAGTTAACTTCGGGCATGCGCGAAGACCCGCGCCAGCATGTTATTCCGTTGCCTGGCGACAAGCACGACGAGATGGTCATCGTGAAGGACATCCAATTTGCTTCGATGTGTGAACACCATCTGGCTCCTTTTGTAGGCAAATGCCACATCGCATACATTCCCAAAGAAGGACGCATCCTGGGAATATCGAAGTTGGCCCGTCTGGCCGAGACATTCTCTCGTCGTCTGCAACTTCAGGAGCGTTTGACAACAGATATTGCAAATACACTTTACGAAGGCCTCAAGCCCATCGGGGTGATGGTGGTGATCGAGGCTGCGCACACCTGCATGACGCTGAGAGGCGTCAGGAAAGCTGATGCGAAGACCATTACTTCGGCCGTGCTGGGCGGCTTCCGCACCGATCCACGCACGCGCGCCGAGGCGATGGCCCTAATCACTGGTAAAGAGTGAGGACATAGAGATGCTAAGTAGGCCGGTAACCGACTTACGAGTCGCCATGGTTTGGGTCCTGATCGTTGCTTTTGCCGCAACGGGCCTCTCACAGCAACGCAGACTTGCCAGTCCCCAACTGAATGAAGATGCGATTCGCGCCGACATCAAATTTTTATCGAGCGATTTGCTGGAAGGACGAGGCACCGGCGCGCGGGGCGGCGAGATAGCGGCAAACTATATCGCCGCGCGGATGGAAGCGCTCGGACTAAAAGGCGCAGGCGCGCAGGGAAGTTTTTTTCAACCAGTATCGCTGGTCGGAGTCAAAGCCGATCCGAATACGAAGCTTATTGTCTCAGGTCGCAATGGCAAAGAAAGTTTTAAGTTTGCCGATGAATATGTTGCATTCACCGGCGCTCAAACCGATGAGGTCGACGTGGATGCCGATCTGGTTTTTGTTGGCTACGGAATAAACGCGCCGGAGCAACGCTGGAACGACTACAAAGGTCAACCTTCAGACTATCGCGGCAAGATGCTCGTGATGCTGGTAAACGACCCGCCGGCCACGAGCGATGAGCCAAATCTTTTTGGCGGCAAGGCCCTCACTTACTACGGCCGCTGGACCTATAAATATGAAGAAGCGGCACGGCGCGGCGCGGCAGGCGTGATACTCCTGCATACGGACCAATCGGCGGGATACCCATGGAGCGTGGTGCGTACTTCAAATGGATCGTGGCGCTTCGATATTGCGCGCACGTCCAACGATATTCCGTTTCTAAAAGTTCGCTCGTGGGTAACTGACGAAACCGCGCGCGCGATTATGAAGTTGGCTGGTCAGGACCTGGCTGACTTGCGCGCGAGGGCAGCATCGCGTGACTTCCAATCAGTGGCTCTAAATCTCAAGGCCAGGATCAATCTCAAGAGTGAACTGAAGCGCGTCGAGGCGCCAAACGTTGCCGGCATACTTCCTGGTCGTGATCCGAAGTTGCGCGATGAGTATGTTATCTATTCAGCACACTGGGACCACCTCGGCGTCGGCGCGCCAGACAAGACAGGCGACACGATCTACAACGGCGCCGTCGACAATGCGTCGGGTGTGGCTTCGGTGCTCGCGATCGCCGAAGCGCTCGCAAAGTTGCCGGCTGCGCAACGTCCTCGTCGTTCAAGTCTTTTCTTGTTTCCTACTGCCGAAGAGCAGGGACTTATCGGCGCGGAATGGTATTCGCGGCACCCGCTCGTGCCGGTGGAGAAAACCGCGGCGGACGTAAATCTGGATTCGATGAACGTCCTGGGACGCACAAACGACTTTATTCCGCTGGGAGCGGAGCGCTCTTCGCTGAAAGCGGTGGTCGAAGCTGTCGCCCGGGAGCGTGGCATGCGCGTTTCGTCTGACGCGCGGCCCGAGCAGGGATCGTTTTACCGTTCCGACCATTTCCCCTTTGCTAAGGTTGGCGTGCCCTCAATCAGCTTGAAGGAAGGCAACGACTACGTGGGCCGCTCCAAAGAGTGGGGCGAGGAGCAATTCCGAGCCTACAACACGGCGCACTATCATCAACCTTCCGACGAGTACAGCGATTCGTGGGATTTCCGCGGCATGTTGCAGGAAGCGGAGATCGCGATGGCCATCGGGCGGCGTATAGCTGACATGGACCAATTGCCGAAGTTCAATCCGGGTGATGAATTCGCTAAGCAGAAGTAAATCGTAAATGGTAAATCGTAAATAGTGAGACCGCTTTCAACTTACCGCTGAGGAGAAGAATATGCGTCCTCATGAGAAGCTGGATGTTTGGAAGAAGGGGATTGACTTCGTGGTAGCAGTCTATAAAGCCACAGAGAGTTTCCCTAAAGATGAAAGATTCGGTCTGACTTCGCAATTACGAAGAGCGGCGGTTTCAATTCCGGCAAATATCGCTGAGCGTGCCGGCCGTAAGTCCTACAAAGAGTTTGTGCATTTCCTATCGAACTCACAGGGATCGGCAAGCGAGGTTGAGACCGAACTGCTGATAGCGAGCCGACTCAGTTACGTTGAGCAGACCAATTATCTTGCGCTCCGTTCGTCTCTCGATGAAATCGGTCGCATGCTGACGGGCCTCTCCCGACATCTTGAGAAGAAGGGCTCTTAAACTATTTACGATTCACGATTCACGATTTACTAATGACTTTCTACGTCACTACTCCTATCTACTACGCCAACAGCCTGCCGCATCTTGGTCATCTATATACGATGATCGTGGCAGACACGATTGCGCGTCATAAACGACAGCAGGGAATCGAAACATTTTTCCTGACCGGAACGGACGAGCACGGCCTCAACATCGAGCGCGCCGCCCAGCGCAACGATCGCACTCCAAAAGAGCAAGCCGATTACGTCGTCAGCTATTTCAAAAAGATGACGGCCAGGTTTCGCCTGGATACCGAGCATGGGGGCTACGACTTTTTCATGCGCACCAGTGAGCCCTTCCACTATCAGGGTTTGAGCGAATTCTGGCGACGCGCGGCGAAAGCAAAAACTCCGAAGGGCAACGAGGCCATCTACAAAGGTTACTACGAGGGCTGGTTCTGCGCGGCCTGTGCAGCCTACAAAACCGAAGACGAGTATGCGAAACCGAAGAATGCCGGCGACCCGCCAACCTGCCTGATCCACGAAATAACTCTCGATCGCATTTCGGAGGAGAGTTACTTCTTCAGGCTTTCTGATTACGACGAAGCACTTCTGGCGCTCTACGAATCGCGGCCGGATTTTGTCCGTCCCGAATCCCGAAACAACGAAGTAACCAGCTTTGTTCGCGGCGGATTACAAGATCTTTCTGTCAGCCGTTTGCGGAGCTCAGTGAGTTGGGGTGTGCCCGTACCGGACGACCCAGCGCACACGATGTACGTTTGGTTTGACGCGCTGACAAATTACATCACGGCTGTTGGGTTCGGTAACGAAGAACGTGAGCGCGCCGCGGGCTTCGAGAAATTCTGGCCGGCGCTGCATTTGGTGGGGAAAGACATCCTGCGTTTTCACGCGGTCTATTGGCCGGCGTTCCTGATGGCCGCGGGAGTCGCACAGCCACGCGCGATTGTCGCCCACGGCATGTGGCTGGATCCGAACGGGCGAAAGATGTCGAAGACGCTGGGTAACACGGTCGAACTGGACGTGTTGAACCGCTATTTCCCGATTGATGCGATTCGTTATTTTTGTCTTCGCGAAATGGTTTTCGGCCAGGATGGCCGCTTCGGTTATGAGGCATTGATCGATCGCACGAATAGCGATCTGGCCAGCGGTCTGGGAAATCTCTCCAGCCGGACGCTGACAATGATTTCCCGCTATTGTGACGGGCGCGTTCCCTCGGGGATGATTTCAGAGGACAAGTTATTGCTGGCAAAACGCACTGGCGTTGACACAGACGAAACAACAATTTCTGGTTTCATCGAACATGCTCGCGATCAGTTTCTACAGCAGATCGACGCGTTTGCATTTAGTAAGGCGTTGGAAATCGCCTGGTCCATCGTGGCGCGTATCGACAAGATGATCAGCGACGCGAAGCCCTGGGAACTGGCAAAAGATGAAAACCAGACACAAACTTTGAATGCGGTCCTCTATCGCGCGGCTGAATCGCTGCGGTGGCTCTGCGTTTTGCTTTATCCGGTAATGCCTGGGGCGACCGAGGAGATTTGGACACAACTAGGCGTGGGCGATTCGCATGGCTCGCCGGCCGGAGTGGATCCGGCAAAACTTAAATGGGGTGAACTTTCAGAAGGAACGGCGATCGGCGAAGTCAAGCCACTGTTCCCGAGAATCGACAAGGCAAACACAATGAAGGAAATTAACGACACTACCAGCGGCGGTAGCGGCCCGGTTTCAAGCGACGTCCAAAGTCCAACGTCCAATGTCCAACGTCCGGCTGATGCCGGGACTGCCGGCGGCCCGGCCGCACACGGATCGAGCCAGCACGCCACTGAAGCCGACGCGGTGTCCAGTAGTCCTGAAACGGCACGCATGATACCGTCACCGCCAATGAACCACGCAACAGAGGCTGACGCAGTTCCCAGCGCCGAAGGGGTTACGAGTTTTATCGACATTACAGACTTCGCGAAAGTCGAGTTGCGAGTTGGTGAAGTATTAACTGCCGAGCGCATACCGAAGGCTGACAAGCTTCTGCTGTTGACCGTGGATATTGGGGAAGAGAAGCCGCGACAAATTCTTGCCGGGATAGCGCAACACTATGAACCGGAACAGATTCGCGGACGAAAAATAGCTGTCGTAGCCAATCTCAAGCCGCGCAAGCTTCGCGGCTATGAGTCGCAGGGCATGCTACTCGCCGCTTCAGTGGGTGATGAAGGAAAGCCGGTTATCGCAACCTTCGCTGAGGATGTGCCCAACGGTGCGCGGCTCAAATGAAGGATGCAGACCGCGGGCGAGCGCGACTAAAGGTCGTTGATGTCGGGTAAGTAACCAAATTAGTTCCCTGGAATTAAACACTTGAATCAGCCTGCACCCCGCGTGTACTCTTGGTTTTAAGGTTACATTGTCCACTTTTTAGCTTACCTAATTCTTTCCGGTAACAAACCAATGTCACAGCAGC
Source organism: Chloracidobacterium sp. UBA6041 (assembly GCA_002427845.1). Lineage (GTDB taxonomy): Bacteria > Acidobacteriota > Blastocatellia > Pyrinomonadales > Pyrinomonadaceae > PSRF01. The sequence continues at coordinate 7,067 of DIYZ01000277.1, forward strand.
GCCTGCGTAAGACCAACTGACGATGGGGATTCAAGGCAATCTGTCCACGATGAATGTCGCCGACTTGCTGCAATTTTTGGCAGTGGGAAGGAAGACAGGCATGCTGAAGTTTGACCGCGGCGAGATCGTCAAGCAGATCTATTTTGAGAAGGGACTCATTGTCGGCTCAAATTCCAACGACCCTAAGGAATACCTGGGCCAACTCCTCATTCACTACGGCAAGCTGGACGAAGCGCAACTGAAAGCGGCAATGCAGATCCAAAGGGCTTCCGGCGAACGGTTGGGCGAAATCCTCATTTCGTCAAAGGTCCTCCCCGAAGCCGACGTGATGGAGATCCTGCGTATTCGCACCCTCGACATAATTTACGACTTGTTTCTTTGGGATGAAGCGCAGTTTGAACTCCATGACAACCAGTCCCCGCCTGCTGATCTCATCCAGATCGAGGTTAAGCCCACTAATGTCATCATGGATGGAATTTATCGCCTCGATGAGTGGAAACGCTATCGGACGCTGGTTCCCTCCGATCGCGCCATCCTGGAGCTGGGTCCCGGCTGGACCGCATCGCTAAACGTGGACAAGGACGTGCGGCAAATATTTTATTTTGTTGAGAAGCGCATGTCGGTAGCTGAGATTTGCTACAACATGCATGCTTCTCCCTTTCATGTTTATGGGCAACTTTACGATCTCGTAAGCAAAGGTCTCGCGCGCGTAGCCGGCGAAGTCCCGGAAAGCTTCAATGCGGCTAAAGATTTGGCAGACTTGCCGGAGACGGTTCCGGAATTACTAATAGCGGCACGGCTGCAACTCAAGGAAAACGATCCGGAATCGGCTATATTGACCATTCAAAACGTTCTGCAAAAAGAGCCCAAGAATTTCGACGCGCAGACTTTACTGCGGACTGCGGAAGAGAACTTAATCAAGAGACTGTATGCCGCTCTCTTGCTGCCAAACGCGGTTCCCAGGGTCCTCATAACCGCAGACGGTCTCACCAGTCATCAATTGGAACCGCAAGAGGGATTTCTTCTTTCGCGCATCAATGACGAGTGGGATGTTAAGTCGATCCTGTCGATCTGTCCCTTCAGAGAAGTTGACAGTCTGCGCATGATGAAAGCGCTGCTGGATAGAGGGATCATCGGTTTTGATCAGTAGGATGCCGGATTACTGGATCAGCGGTGTTTCCCGTTAGCCTGCCACACGGATGTTCATAGATTCTCATGCACACATTGATGGTCCGGAGTTTGACGTGGACCGTGATGAAGTCATACAGCGCGCGCGCGACGCAGGCGTATCAGCCATTCTGAATGTCGGCACTGGCGATCCGCATAGCGGTTCATTGGAGCGAGCGGTCGAACTGGCAGAGAAGCACAATGAGGTCTACGCCGCGGTAGGGACACATCCTCACGATGCGCGACTCTTTGACGAACAAGCTGAGCAAAGAATTGCGGAGTTAACTAAACAAAGTGCGCGTGTCATTGCCTGGGGCGAGATCGGTCTCGACTTTCACTACGATAACTCGCCGCGCGATGTGCAGATGCAGGTCTTTCGCCGGCAATTGCAACTGGCGCGAGACGCGGCGCTGCCAGTGATTATTCATACGCGCGAAGCGGAGAGCGAAACAATCGATATTCTGCGCAGCGAATGGGCCGGTGCAAATCTTCCGGGAATCATGCATTGCTTCAGCGGCTCACCGGGATTGGCGGAGAACGCAATTGCTCTGGGCTTCTCTATTTCCTTCTCGGGTATTGTGACTTTTAAGAAGGCAGACGATCTAAGGACGGTCGCTCAGCAAGTTCCTTTAGACAGATTGCTGATTGAGACTGACTGTCCCTATTTGGCCCCTATTCCGTTTCGCGGTAAGCGAAATGAGCCTGCGTATGTGATTGAGGTGGCCCGGTGCCTGGCAGAGGTTCGCGGAGTCAGCCTTGAGGAGATAGGTCGATTGACCACCAATAATTTTGCCAAATTCTTCAAACTAGACCTTGCTTGAGAGCGTTGGGCATCCGTCTTTCCTTACTACGATACTGTTACCCCGCTTTCTTTAATTTCTTCACATAGTCCAGGCTAGAGTAATAATGGATTTAGGCACATCCAAGTGCGTGCCACTCACTACAGTACCGGGAGCGGACCGGGGGTGGTGGTAGCGACCGGTACAGAACCGCTCGCTGTAGCGAGCGGATGCAAAAGTCAATTTTGAATAAATCATAACGCAAGAGATTTGCCGTGAAATTGAATGCCAGTATCCGCTCGCTACCGCGAGCGGTTTTGTATTGGAGATGAGCCGCCACGTCCTGGTCAAACCGCATCAGATTCCAGGCTAGAGACAACTTTCACATGCCCGCAAATTGATGTTATCCTCACCTTGCTAAAGAAAATCAAATTGAACATGTAGAAACCCTTTAGATCGCCATGGCTCAGCAGAATTCCTTTGACATCGTTTCTGAGGTCGATCGCGCGGAAGTAACGAATGCCATCAACCAGACAATCAAGGAAGTGCGTCAGAGATTTGATTTCAAAGGCAGCGCGGCAAACGTGACTTTGGAGGCCAACGAACTGGTGCTAAGCGCCGAAGATGACACCAAGCTGCGAAACATGAACGACATCTTGCAGCAGAAGCTAGTGCGGCGTGGTGTTCCACTCAAAGCCCTCAGCTATGGAACGGTCGTTCCGGCGGCAGGCGGCACCGTCAGGCAACGCGTGCAGATTCAACAAGGCATTCCACAAGATAAAGCCAAAGAAGTAGTGAAATTCATCAAGGATTCGAAAGCGAAGGTGCAGGCTTCCATCCAGGGCGACGTTGTGCGCGTTTCCGGTAAAGATCGCGACACGCTTCAAAGTGTGATAGCGCAACTGAAAAGCAAGGACTTTGGCATCGATATGCAGTTTTCAAACTACCGGACTAATTGAGTAGTCATTTAGCTGCGTTTAATGCCTGATTTGTCAGGCACACACAGACTCGGCGGACAAGTCGGCCATCTAAACTAGAATGCAGGCAGCAGAACAAAGCGTAGTACTCGAAGATGTAAAGCTAACCGCGAAGCGCATCTTCAATCTCATCACCGCAGATCTCGCGCAGGTGGAAGCCGAGTTTGAACGGCAAGCGCGTTCTAATGTGCAGATCATCGATTACCTGGGCGATTATCTTCGCGAGTCCGGCGGCAAACGCGTGCGGCCGGCGTTAACTATTCTTTCAAACTATGCGGTGGGCGGTGATGGCTCGCGTTACAACTCAATTCGCATGGGCACGGTAATGGAGTTTCTCCATACCGCCACGCTGGTCCACGACGACATCATTGATGGTGCCGACACGCGCAGAAATCGTCCGACTGTAAACGCCCTTTACGGAAACGAGACGGCCGTGTTAATGGGCGACTGGCTTTACATGTCGGCATTTGAAACGAGCCTCGCTGAAAGATCTTTGCCTATTCTCGACATCCTGACGCGAGTTACTCGGAAGATGACCGAGGGTGAACTACTGCAATTGACGACTTTGGGGAAAACAGACATTTCCGAGCAACACTATCTCGACATCATCCAGCGAAAGACGGCATACCTCTTCCGCGCTTGTTGCGAAGTAGGCGCGATACTCGGCGGCAGTAGTGAAGTGGAACAAAAAGCTTTGGGCGAGTATGGAATGAATCTGGGCATGGCATTCCAACTTACTGACGATTTACTCGACTTCACTTCCACGGGCGATGCGTTAGGGAAGGAAGCCGGAGTCGATTTGTTGGGCGGAAAAGTCACGCTGCCGCTGATCTACCTCATTGCCGCGGACGCGTCCGCCGCAGAGATGGTGCAGACAGTGATGGACGAACAGAAGTATGAAAGTGTCAGCCGCGACAGACTGCTGGAAGCTGTTGACCGCGTTGGCGCCCGCGTGCGCGCCCGGGGCCGCGCTGACGAATACGCCGAGGATGCCAGAACGGCGCTCGATGTCTTACCGGATTCCGAATACACGGAATCGTTAAGAGCAATACCTACCTATGTAATTGATCGCGACCGCTAGGCCTCTGTAACGCAAACTGTTTGCGTTCCGGTGCGATTCGCAAAAGCCGCAAACTAACTGTTTGCGTAACCACGACTAAAAGTATTGTGAAAAAATCTAAACGCCCTTAAGATTTCCCCGATGATAGACCGGCCCAACGAAAACCTGCTTTCCCGCCTGGAACAAAGCCTGCGGCAATCGCGCGCGGCGCGCATGCACCTCGCCGCCCGGCTGCGAGAGCTCGAGGCGGAAGCTGACGCGGTGCGTGCCGAGTTGGCCGAAATGGACACGCTCGCCAGTCAATCCGAAGCCGCGATATACCGCTTGCTGTCTTCAGTATTGGCCTCAAGCAATCTTTCCGTGAACAACCTTTCGACCGGCTTGCCATCCGACGCGGAACTGGAAGCCGCCATGCGTCCGTCGTCTTTGTTATCTCGCGGGCCGCTACCTCTGGATGCCAGGCGACAGGAAATTCCCACGTTACGACCCAACACTGAAGCCCTCAGCGATCGCTTTATGGATCGCACGATTCCACAAGCCGTCACGCTATTGCTACGGGAAGAAGGCGGGGCGCTGCACGTTAACGAGATTTACAATCGACTGCTCGAGGGCGGTTTCAGGTTTACCGGCCAGAACCCCACGATAAGCATCGCTGTTTCCCTCAACCGAAACACCCGCTTTCGCAAAGTTGCTCCGGGAACATTCGACCTCATGATTCGCGACGCCTCGAAGGCTTCATAACTCCATATCGCATCTCAAACGCATCCCAAAATGTTTTAGAACCCGTTTTCCATTTGCCATTTAGATCGTCGAGGATAAGTTGAATGGAAAATGGAAACTGATAAATGATAAATGGAAAATCCGCTCTAAATCCGGTCGCTACCGTTCCCGGTTGTGACAAGCATAGAATGCCTGCATGCGCGCAATGATTCTTTCCGCCGGCTACGGCACACGTCTGTGGCCCTTAACAGAAGATCGAACGAAACCCGCGATTCCGATACTCGGAAAACCGCTCGTTGGTTACGTGGCTGAATATCTTGCGCGCAATGGTTGCGACGAAATTATTGTCAACCTTCATCACCGGCCCGAGTCGGTCCGACGCGCGCTCGGCGATGGTAGTAGATTTGGGGTGAAACTTCATTACGTACAAGAGCCCGAGATTTTGGGAACGAGCGGAGCAGTGGACAACGCGCGTGATCTGCTTGATGGCGACACATTCGTTGTAGTCAACGGGAAGATCATCACTGATATCCATCTGGGGGCGGCGTTTGAAACTCATCGGCGCACCAGGGCGCTGGCAACCCTGGTGTTATTGCCAAATGTTGCCTGCGAGCGATTTTCAATTGTGGAAACCACCGATGGGTTCTTGAGCGGTTTCGGTGGCATGCCAGTTAAAGGCGCATTCAAAGACAGCGACCCGCCGCTAATGTTTACGGGCATCCAGATATTGGAGCGTCGTATATTCGACTACATCCCCCGCGGAGTGTTCTCGCATTCGGTCACAGATGTCTACCCACAGGCGATGGCCAAAGGCGAAAAAATAGCGGTACACGTCGCCAATGAAAACTGGTATGAGCTTTCGACAATTCAGCGATATCTGGACATCAGTTTACTTTTGCTGGCTCGGTCGGGAAAAAGCGTCACGACCGGCGCGGGCTGCGATATCGCAGGCAACGCGGAACTTAGCGAGTCAATACTCTGGGACAACGTGGTTATAGAAAGCGGCGCGCGCGTCAAGGGCGCAGTGCTGGCCGATAACGTGAGAGTCAGGGAAGGCGACGTCATCGAGAACGCTGCGGTAGTTTGTGCCGCTTTGATTGAGGGAAAACCCCCGCCGCCGAAGGCTCTCAAAGGCGAGATTCGAGGCGACAATTTTGTCGTGCCTCTAACGCAATGATACAATCCTGACTCCATTAATAACCAAAATGGCGAGGCTGAGTTTTCCAATCTCGCTGTCCCTTTAAAAGGAATGAACGCCCGCTTCTTTCCCTAATGAGTTCAGCAAAACAGGTGACTACCAGCGCTTTCGAACTCTCCGCGTCAGAGCGGCTCTTGAAGTTTTTGGAGGGCCACGGCCTCAAGAGCAAACCGATCGTCCCGCTCACGCCCGACGCATCAACACGTAACTACTTTCGTATTCCCTGGAAGACGGGAGAGGCAGTTGCCGCAGTCTATCCGGAGCCCTTTGATCCAGAGTTTCATCCCTATTTGGATGTGACGCGGCTTTTTCTGGACAACGGGATACCGGTGCCGGAGATTTATGCAGTCGAGGGTCAAAGGGGAATCATCGTTCAGGAGGACCTCGGCGACCGCCAGTTATTTCGCGTTTACGAAGCAGCGCCGGACGAAGAATGCGACGAATACAAAGAGCGGGCGATTAATCTGATCGCGCGAATACAGAAGGCAACCGAGCAGGCGTACGCAAAACAGTCGATTACCAGTCGCCTGGCGTTTGATGAGCCTAAACTTTCCTGGGAACTCGATTTTTTCGTCGAACATTACTTCGGGAGTTTACGAAGCGAAACACTGCGGCACGCGGAAGCTGCCGAGCTAAAAGCCGAACTTAACGACATCTCAGCCGAGCTCGCCGCTCGCCCGCGTGCGCTTTGCCACCGCGATTTCCACGCCGCCAATTTGATGGTCGACAGCAACAATCATTTGCGCGTCGTCGATCATCAGGATGCGCGCATGGGTCCAGTGACATACGATCTTGTTTCGTTTCTACTGGACAGGCGATCTGAACCGCCATCGCTCGCGGAACTGCGCGCCTACAGATTGTTACTGCTTGAAGAGCGCAGACTGCTGGGCCTTGATTCGCTTGATCCCGATGAGTTTGCGCGAGAGTTTCAGCTAATGACGATTCAGCGCGGCCTCAAAGCGATCGGCACTTTTTCCTATCAGACCGCTGTTTGTAATCGCGGCAGCGTTTATGAACAGTTTATTCACCCAACGTTTTGCATCGTGCTTCAGGCTGCCGATTGGCTGGATCGCTTTCCGGCATTACGACGGATGATTAGAGAACGAATAAACCCAAATTGATGCCAATGTAACGCAAGCTGTTGGCTTGCGCGCAAACTAACCGTTTGCGTTACAAAATGAAATTGAGCACGACCGAAATAATAAATGGCCACGGAATCAAAAACTCTGGAAACAACAAGTCCGCCACGGACATTCATCAACCAACTCGCGCAACACGCAGGCGAGCAAGTCACGATCAAAGGCTGGCTTTACAACTTGCGCTCGAGCGGTAAAATTCTTTTTCCACAACTGCGCGACGGTACCGGTGTGGTGCAGTGTGTCGCATTAAAGAATTCGGTAGCGCCGGAAGTGTGGAATGCGCTCAAGGGCCTCGGTCAGGAATCGGCGCTCGCGATCACTGGCACGGTCAGGGCGGACGAGCGTGCTCCCGGAGGTTATGAAATTGATCTGCTGCACGCCGAGGTGTTCGATGAAGTGCATGACTATCCGATTACACCCAAGGAGCATGGCACCGAGTTTCTGATGGATCATCGTCACTTGTGGCTGCGGTCGCGACGTCAGCACGCGATCCTGAAAGTTCGTCACACAGTGGTTAAGGCAGTGCGCGATTTCCTCGACGCCGATGGCTTCACCCTTGCTGATGCCCCGATTTTCACGCCTGCTGCCTGCGAAGGCACGACGACGCTTTTCGAAGTAGATTATTTCGAAGGCGAAAAGGCTTATCTAACCCAGTCGGGGCAACTTTACAACGAAGCCACCGCCGCCGCCTTTGGCAAGGTTTACTGTTTTGGGCCCACTTTCCGCGCGGAAAAATCAAAGACTCGCCGCCACTTGACCGAGTTTTGGATGGTTGAGCCCGAGATGGCCTATGCGACGCTCGCCGATGTAATGACTCTGTCGGAGCGAATGCTTTCAGCGATCGCCGCGCGCGTATTGGAAGACCGCGGGGAAGAATTGAAGATACTGGAACGCGATCCCGCGAAACTCGAAGCAATTGTGCCGCCGTTCCCGCGCCTGCATTACGACGACGCCGTGAAGCTCTTGCATGAAGGACACAATAAAGGTGAGCTCGAAGCACGTTTCGAATGGGGCGGAGACTTCGGCGCTCCTGACGAGACGTATCTTTCCGCTAACTATGACAAGCCGCTCATGGTCCATCATTACCCGGCCGCGGTGAAAGCCTTTTACATGGCCAGGGATTCAGAGCGGCCGGAGTTAGCGCTCGGCGTTGATGTCCTCGCGCCGGAGGGTTATGGAGAAGTGATTGGCGGCGGCGAACGAGCAACGTCGCTGGAGTTTCTCAAGGAACAGATAGCTTTGCATGACTTGCCGCAGGAGGCTTTCGAGTGGTATCTCGACTTGCGCCGCTATGGGAGCGTTCCTCACGCAGGCTTCGGCATGGGCATCGAGCGTTGCACGGCGTGGATGTGCGGCATTGAGCACGTCAGAGAAACGATTCCTTTCCCGCGCATGCTTTATCGACTCCGGCCGTAGGACAGGCTTTCCAGCCTGTCTCACCTGCGCAGAATACCAAGCCCTGACGAACAGCATGTCTGACTAGTAGACCAAGGCTTTACAGGTCCTGGCTTGATAAGAAAGATGACAGACAGGAATGTCTGTCCTACTTTATGGACGAGCTTTATGGATGAGCGTCTTCGTATAGAGTTTAACGACTGGGCCAAAGCCGGCCGGGGCGAGGGGATGGAAAAAGGTCATCGTCCTGTCGGCGAACAGGCGATTGACCTGATGAACATCTCTGCTGACGCGCGCGTGCTGGACATTGGCTGCGGTTCCGGTTGGGCCGCGCGGCTCATGGCCGAGAAAACACACGAGGGTCACGTTGTTGGCATCGACATCTCTGACGAAATGGTCCGCCTTGCCGGCGAAACTTCTAAATCGTTTCCCAACATCGAATTTCGCGTTGCCAGCGCGGAGAGACTGCCGTTTTCGGATGACGAGTTTTCGCGGGCGTTCTCGATGGAGTCGTTGTATTACTACGCGGACATGCTGGGCGCGCTGAAGGAAATCCGAAGAGTGCTGCAACCCGGCGGCGTGTTTGTTACGGTCGTCGATCTCTATCAGGAGAACCGACCGTCACATCAGTGGATCGACCAGTTGAATGTACCTGTCCAGCTTTTGAGCAGCGGGCAGTATCGTTCCTTATTTGCGCAGGCCGGCTTTGTTAACGTACGCGATCAGCGTCTCTATGATCCCCGGCCGTTGCCGGACGACTACAGTGGTGGTTCTTTTGAAACGCGCGAAGACTATCTTGAGTATAGGAAGTCGGGTTCATTGGTAGTGAGGGGTGAGGGTGCGAAATGACCGAAGCGGCAGGGCGCATCGTTACGATATTCGGCGGATCTAAATGTGCCGAGTCTCATTCCGACTATGCGCATGCCAGGCGCGTCGGTGAACTGCTCGCTGAGGCTGGTTATACGATTTGCACCGGTGGATACCTGGGTGTGATGGAAGCTGCCAGCCGCGGCGCCCGCGAGCGTGGCGGCCGCGTGCTGGGCATTGTGATGAACCAATTCAAAGCCGAACCCAACCGCTATCTGACCGACAAAGTTGCCACCGCGCATTTCTACGAACGACTTCAGGAATTGATTACGCGGTCCGTGGGATTTATCGCGATTCGCGGCGGCATGGGAACGGTGACGGAGCTATCGCTTGTTTGGAACAAGATCCAGACTCGCGTGATTGGACCGCGACCGCTCGTATTGCTGGGCGAGTGCTGGCCGCCGATTGTTTCTGCATGGCAGAAGCATCTGGTTGTAAGTGACGAAGATGTCGCTACGCTGGACTTTGCGCAAACGCCCGAGGAAGCAGTAGCTATAATCAAGCAAAAATCCGCAGGAGTTACTTTATGAATTGTCCAAAATGCGGCGCTCCATTACTGCAAGGGGCGGTCTTCTGCGGTGCTTGCGGTTATAAACTCGAGGCCGCGGCCGTAGCGCCTGTCTCCACCAATCAGCCCGCGCCTTATTCACCAGCCCACGGTATTCACATCGATGAAGATTCGCGTGGCCAGGGCGGCGGCTACAAGTATGAAGTGTTACATCAACCGGCATTTTCACTGGCGGTAATTCAACTTCAGGCTGAACAGTCAATCCAGGCCGAGGCCGGCGCGATGGTTTCGATGTCGGCGAACATCGAACTACAGTCGCAGATGAAGGGTGGTTTATTCGGGGCGATCAAACGCGCGGCGGGCGGCGAGTCCGCATTTGTTTCTACCTTCACGTCCCGCGGCGGCCCAGGCGAAGTAACTTTTGCGCCCGGAGCGCCCGGAGATATTGCCGCCATTGAACTCAACGACCAGTCGTTCTTCGTGCAATCAAGTTCTTATCTTGCCGGCGATGCAAGTTTGACTGTTGACACAAAATGGGGCGGCGCGAAATCGTTCTTCGGTGGTGAAGGCTTGTTTGTTCTGATGGTGCAGGGTCGCGGCCTGTTATTGGTTTCATCTTTTGGCGCGATTCACCGAAAAACTTTGCGTCCCGGCGAACGTTATGTAGTTGATACGGGGCACCTCGTCGCCTGGGAAGGCACCACGCAATACACGTTGCGCAAAGCGGCGGCCGGTTTCTTTCGCAGCATGATGAGTGGCGAAGGGATCGTGGCGGAGTTTAGTGGCCCCGGAGAATTGTTGATTCAAACGCGGAACCTGGCCGCTCTGGCCGGACTTCTTAAACCATTCTTTCCCAGCCAGTCGGGCGGCGGCAGTGGTGGTCTTAATATCAACCTCGGCGGTTGAAAAAAGGTGGACGCGGTGAGCACACTTCTCTCCGACAATAGTCAAAAGCAAAAGGTGACGAACTCCAAAGTCCCAAAAACGGTTGATATTCTCGGCGTTCCACTGGGGTACGGCGCGAGCATGGCCGGCGTTGACATGGGGCCGGCGGCACTTCGCGTAGCGCGACTCAATCAGAGAATTGCAGAGCTCGGTTATGAAGTGCGCGACCTCGGCGACCTGCATCTCGAGCGAGCGCAAGCGACTCCGCAAACGGGAAACAAGCTGAAGTACCTCCGCGAGATCATGGCTGCCTGCGCGGAGCTCGCAAAGAAAGTGGAAGAGATCTTGAGCGCCGGCGAGTTGCCACTGGTCCTCGGCGGGGACCATTCCATCGCCATCGGTTCGCTGTCGGGTTTTGCTTCTTACTGCCGCCAGCAAAACGAAACGCCGGGGTTGATCTGGTTTGACGCGCATGCGGATATGAATCAGCCGGAGACTACACCCTCGGGAAACATCCATGGAATGCCATTAGCGGCGTTGCTCGGTTATGGCGCGTCGGAACTTTTGAGTATTGGCGGCTTCAATCCCAAACTGAATGCCGAATTTTGCGTGCACGTGGGCGCGCGTGACATTGATCGCGGCGAGCGCGAGCTTATCGGCAAACTCGGAATTCGCTTCATCACAATGCGAGAGATCGACGAACGCGGCATGAGCGCCTGCATCGACGAGGCAATCGCGATTGCTTCGCGAGCCAGCGGCGGCTATGCGGTAACCTTCGACGTGGATGCGCTGGATCCGGGTGACGCTCCAGGCTCCGGCACTCTTGTGCGTGGCGGTCTCACTTATAGAGAAGCACACCTCGCAATGGAGAAAATTGCCGAAGCCGGCGGCATGCGCTCGCTCGAAGTTGTCGAGATCAATACCGCGTTGGACGTGAATAACAAGACGGCCGAGCTGGGCGTCGAGTTGATACTGTCGGCTCTTGGCAAGACCATCCTGTAGCAAATTGGAGTAACTGACTTGGCGAAAAAGCTCCGCGTCGGAGTGATTTTTGGCGGACGCTCCGGCGAACATGAAGTGTCACTACGTTCAGCGGCTTCCGTAATCGAAGCAATCGATCGGAAGCAGTATGAAGTTGTCCCGATTGCTATTTCTCGGGAAGGGAAGTGGCTGGGGCCGCCGGAAGCTGCGCGCCTTCTGCCGCAAAAAGCACAAGCACTCCTGCCTGCCCGTCCGGGTTCGGCATCTGCCTCAGATGTGGCAATACTCGGTGACCCTGCACACCTTGGATTGATCTCATTTGATCTCAACGGCGGATCTGTGTCATCCGAACGTCTTGACGTTGTGTTTCCAGTTCTGCATGGTCCATTCGGTGAAGACGGAACGCTGCAGGGATTACTCGAAATGGCTAACATTCCCTACGTAGGCTGCGGCGTACTTGCGTCTGCCTGTGGGATGGACAAAGTCGCGATGAAGTTGTTGTTTCTTCAGGCTGGTCTGCCGGTGTGCAAATACCTTTGGTTTTTGCGTTCCCACTGGGACAAAGATCGCGCCGTGGTCGTCAGAAATGTAAAACGTGAGCTGGGCTTTCCCTGTTTCGTTAAGCCCGCGAATCTGGGCTCGTCGGTAGGCGTTTCAAAGGCAGTGGACAAGCGATCTCTTGAACGCGCAATCGAATTGGCGGCGCAATACGATCGGAAAATTATTGTTGAAGAGGCTGTCGACGCGCGAGAGATTGAATGCGCAGTTCTCGGCAACGACCAGCCAAAAGCCAGTCTTCCCGGCGAATATGTAGTTCACGATAACTCGGCTGGTTTTCTTGATTACAACGAGAAATATACGCAGACCGGACACGTCGACTTTGTAGTGCCCGCACCGGTATCCAAGTCGCTGGCTACGAAAATCCAGCGCCTGGCAATTCGGGCGTTCCAGTCGGTTGACGGCGCCGGTCTGGCGCGCGTTGATTTCTTTCTCAAGCGTGACACCAAAGAGCTGCTGGTAAATGAATTGAACACGCTACCCGGCCTTACAGAAGTTTCCGGCTATCCCAAGATGTGGGCGGTGTCAGGCTTGAGTTATACGCGAATGCTTGATGTCTTGATTGAACTTGCTTTTGAGAGACATGGCGATAAATCACTTAATAAGACCACGCGCTCTTGAGCGGGCGCGGCCTGCCGGCACCGAGCGCCTTTCGCTTACGGCGAACCAACCGAGAGATTAACCCTTTGGTGCCCGGTACATTTTGCGCGTTCTTACAATCAAATCCGGACGAGATACTTTCACATCCAGCTTGCGCCACCTACCGTCGCGTGCTCGATTGAGTGGACGGTAAGCAACCGTGTATTGATGGCCTAACTCTTCGGCGATATTAGTAAACGCATCGCGCAGCGCGGGTCCGCCCGGAGTTGCGACAAACAGGCCGCCACTCTTCTCGGCAAAATTTTTAAGCACGGAGACACTCTGTTGATTGCGAAAAACCCCACCCTCACTGGCTGACATATCGACAGCATAAATCGTAGCTCCTACGGCGAGAGCACTCTCCAGCGCTTTGTCTGATGTTGCCTTGCTGTAGGTATCCATTCCATCGGACAACACTATGATTGCTTTGCGCTTTTCCGGACGCTCCGCCAGCGCTTTTGCTGCGTCAACGATTGCGTCGTTGAGTGTGGTCATTCCTTTCGCGCGCAAGCCAAAAGCCATCGGCGCGAGATCTCGGCCCGTCGAAAACTCCTGCACCTGCTCCACCTTCGAGTCAAACTTGTAAACCGCGGCTACGTCTTCTTCGCGTAGTTTGTCCAGAAAACGAATCGCAGCGGAGCGCGCCAGGGAAAGGCGGGTTTCCATGCTGCTGGAAGTATCAAGCAACACGACTGAAGCGAAGGGAGCCTCGTGGACGCTAAAGCCCGCTATCAAGTCGGGCGGTACCTCCTGGCCATCCTCGAAGATTTTTAAGTCGGAGAGACGAAGACCGGGAACATACTGTCCCGCCTTGTCAGTTACGGTGACGTTCAGCACAACGAGATCCGTGTTCACATGTACGACATCATCATCCTGCTGTGCATGTAAGAAGGGAGTTGCGAACAGAGTAGTGAGGACGATGAAAACGAAAGGCAACAACGCACCGGGACGTCTCGGCTTCAGCATATGCATTAGGACCCGGCTGGTGGCGTTAAGGTACGGAGCAAGCGAATTAGTTCAAGTAAAACATTAGATTCATCGATAACCGGCGCTGAGACAACGTGTTTTGGCGTTTTCTCAACGTCATTCTTCAAGGACTCGGCAACTTTGCCGAACATCTTTACGGCTGCTGCCAGGTTGGTCGGCGGCTTCTCCATTTCGTCGTCATCTTCAGAACCTCCGGCAGCGCTACGAATGCCTTTCACCAGCTTCTCCGCCTTCTCGAGATTCTTTATGTCTTCGCGATCGAGGTAATTCTTTTGCTTGAACGAAGCAGTGACGGCTTGTCCCAGCGTTCCGAGATCGCGCGCCCTCTCGAGGTTTTCCTGATAGGCCTTCTCGGCAAACTTGATCGCTCGCTTGGCTTGCATTTCCTCTTCGAGCGATGCGAATGGCGAGGTGTCGCCTGGAGCGCCCTTATCGGCTCCCATTGAACTGTTGGGCGTTGAAGGCTTGGTGTTCTGCGCAGCTACGTAGGAAGAGGCGGCGGCCAGCAGGCCAACAACGGTCAGAAGCCGAGCCGATTTTCCGATGAGTTTGATTACCTTTTCAGTCATCTCTTAAAACAAATCTTCACATGTTTGGTGGCCGGTAAAAATTCCTTCTCGAGGAGTTTGACGGCATCGCAATCAATTAAGTTGTACTTGTTCGAATAGGTCCGCCTCGACGGCGCCGCTTTGGCAGTATCAATATCGGAGACACCACGTCGGAACCTCAAGCTCGCGCGAAGAAATTCTCTTGCAAGTGCATTGGCTGATAAGCCACCTTAACTTTCGTCGCCATGCCGACGTCTCATTGAGAACTTGAAGCACAGGCGAAATTCGCCACCTTGAATGCCGCGCCACCTTAGACACTTCTTTAAGTGGCAGACTCAAGGGACGCGCGCAGGGCTATCTGGGGAGTTTAGATACTCGCTTTGCTTTGAAGACCGCTTCTCGGTTGTGATCGTCCTGGACTCGAGTCGTTCGGGTGGCCGCTTCTGTCCTTGCGCAGTGGTATAAGGCAGTGGATGAGAATCAGGCCCGGCTTTTAATGCGACCAACCGCATGGAGCCATAATCCTGGGCCTTCAGTTCAAGTGAATAGCGAGCCTCTTGTTGCGGTTCAATCACTGCAGGCTGCAAAGCCACCAGTGTTTTCTCAACAGTCCCATCTTTGCGCCGCTTTAGCTCCAGTTCGACTGATAATCCTTCGAGCTTTTCTGCGGAAGTGTTTCGCACGGTTCCCCCGATTATCGTCTTGCCTCCCTGGAGCAGTGCCTCGTCCACGAGAATCAACGCCTTCGGTGGTCCTTGGGGCGCGGTATTAAACTCCGGCGAGGACACTATTATCAAACCCGCTTTTTCAGCGTGGCGCTTTCGCAGAAGTGTGTAGCCGACCAGCACGAGCGCGGTAACGAGAACAGCACAGGCCACTGCGACAAGCTTCGGGCCAAACGATCCCTTTGGCTCTATAAATCGTTCATCAGGAGAATCAGTGATCATGGGCGACATCATTCAAGTATTACTTTAACTAAGCGGCATCTATTCGACGCGACCAGGCGGAGGTGCGCCGGTGATGGCAGTGACTAAGGCGGACAAAAATTCATCCTCAACTACGCCGGAAGATGGCAGCGTGACCCATTCGCCACCAGTAGCACCGTCCGTTCTGCCTTCAATCTTAGCGTTGACGGAAACGTTGGCGCTGTTTCCATCGATGGGTTGGACCTCAACTGTTACGGTATAGCGGCCGCGGGTCCAGCCTCGAGCGGTCGAAGTAGTAACATCTGCGTATCGGCCCAGTTCCGCTTGCGTGACGACCGCGCCCTTGATGAACGTGTAAGGCTGACTAACGATGATACCCTCCGAAGGTTTCGAGGCTGCCTCATCTACGATTAGCTTCCGATCTTGCATTACGTCAGCGATCGCCTTGAGTATCACGTCGCGATGGGCCGACACTCTGTATGGGTTGGGGAGTGGTGGAATTGACGGCGTTCTTCCTTTGCCAAAATCAATTCCTCGACCCGTACCAGTGTCGGTTTTGGCCCCATTGTTTCCGGCGGTTCGACTGGCGCTGTCCCGCACGCGTTCACTTTGCTTATCTACGCCTTTACCCTGAGCCCATGCGGAAACTGCGCTCAACATAAGTATGAGCAATGCACTTGTGAATCTCATGAATACAAACGCCTTTGTATGAAGGTCTATTACGAAAGGGAGATCGTCAACCGAGAATAGAGTAAGGCCTTATCAATTTCAAGGAGAACCTTCACGAACTGCTCCGAAAACCGGGAGAATACGCCGCTGGTCGACGCGAGTTCTATCGCGGCAGATTTGCGTCGCGCTGCTGCTCCCAATTCCGCAGGGCCTTCACACCCTGGCCGAAATCGTTTTCGTTATTGTAAAAATTGTGAGTCCCGTCGTCGCGAGACGGTTCACGCACGTAATAAAGATAATCTGTTTCGGCAGGATTGAGCGCTGCTTCGAGCGAACTCTTCCCCGGGGAAGCAATCGGCCCCGGCGGAAGACCTGAGTGCAATCGTGTGTTGTATGGCGATCTGCGCTCGATGTCGCTCTTATACACCTTCCCATCATTCCGCCACTTGCCTTCCAACTTGGAAGCGTAGATGACGGTTGAATCAACAGCCAAAGCCATATCTTGCTTGAGGCGGTTGTAAATGACAGATGCAATTATGGGGCGCTCACTGCTGACCTTCGCTTCCGTTTCGATCAAAGATGCCGTCGTGACAACTTCACGCGGAGTCAGGCCGAGCTTGTGGGCGCGATCGGCGCATTCCGGTTTCCACTCCTTGCGAAAACGCTTCACCATAAGCGCGATTATCTGCGGCGCCTTAATGTCGCGCGGAAATTCATAGGTGTCGGGGAAGAGATATCCTTCAAGATTAGTCGCCGCCGGATCGAGATCCTTTATCAAGCTCACGTTATCCATTAAGGGGAGGGCAGCGTTAGCATCTGCCAGCTGAAGGTCTGGAATCTTATACAAGGCATTTGAAATGTCCCAACGTGTCCATCCCTCGACAACCGTGAGATGGAGCAGCCGTTGCTCGCCCTCGCGCAGCTTGGCTACAACACCAAGAGGCGAAATGGGGGAAGGAAAGTCATACTCGCCGGCCTTCAATTGTGAGCCGCCTCCGGTCAACTTCAGGTAAACCATTAAGGGCCATTTGTGCCTAATTATCTGCTCATCAGCCAGCTTGTTTATGACCGCCGTTGGCGAAGAGCCGCGAGGGATGTCGATGTACTGGCCACGCTTGGAATGCTGAACGGGCGTGCGAAGATCTCTGTAGGCCCAGGCGGCGGTGGCGCATGCTGCTACCAGGATAAGCAAAACAAAAACGAAAAGAACGCGTTTCATCGTGACAGTATTCCAGCCAATCTTCAAAAAAAGTCTAAGAACGTGGGACAGGTGTTCTTTCCTGCCTATCCACCAGGAAGTCTCTCAGAATCACAGCTGCAGCTTCGCTATCAACGAGCGACGAAACCTGCGCCCGGTTATGGCCGGCAGCGCGAAGATCTTGTTCCGCTTCCCGCGATGTTAGGCGTTCGTCCTGCAAATACACCGGGACTTTTAGAGACTGGGCGAATTTCTTCGCTGCTCGTTGAGCTGCCCGGGCCGCGTCCCCGGAAGAACCATTTAATTGGAGCGGTAAACCAATTACCACAGTTTGCGCGTCAAAGCTGCTGACCAGGTTGTCGACGTTTCGCAGCAGTTGTTTCCAACTTGTTCGGGGAAGGGCATCGAGCCGTCTGATTGAAATTGCCAAAGCATCCGAGACCGCAACACCGACGCGTTTTTCACCAAGGTCAAGGGCGATAACCGGAGCCCCAAAAAGGTTTTTGCCAGAGGGTTTTTCCATCAATAGAAGGTCGCGTTTCTTAAAATAACTGAGCGCATGTTTTGCCGGCGAATACCGACAAAAGCCTGAGCAAATACCGAATAATGTTAAGTTGCGCCCTTCACAAACCGCCTGTATGATACGACTGGCTTACAAAAAGCGCATGTGGGCGCCCGGAGTTAACGCTGGTTTTTAACGCCTTAGCACGAGGTAACTGATGTCATTTCGCACGAAGTTTGCACTGATTCTTCTGTCATCTACGCTGGCTATTTATACTGTCGTTGGTGGTTGGATTTCTACCCGGGCCCAACAGCCGGCCAACGATCCCAACGCGCAACTCCGCATTTTTGAAAGTGTGCTTCAGCATATTCAAAACGATTACGTAGATGAGCCAAATATGGAAAAGGTTCGAGCCGGAGCATTGCGCGGCCTGGCCTACGGCCTGGATCCTTACTCGACCTATCTAACACCGGAACAGGTTCGGCAGTTTAACGACGACGCAAAAAGCGGTCAGGTCGGAATCGGAGCTGAACTTTCTCAGGTTGCGTCTTATCTTTATGTAATCGCGCCGATGAAAGGTTCGCCCGCTGATCAAGCGGGAGTGCGCGCCGGAGATATTATCGAATACATCGACGGCAAGGCCACGCGTGACATTTCTCTCTACGATGCAAAGCAACTTCTGAATGGTCCGGCTGGTTCCGACGTTAAGTTGCGCATTCTGCGCGCTAACGCAAAGCCGCTGACTCTGACAGTGAAACGAAGTGCGTTTCGCAGCCCCGCTGCGGAAGCCAGGATGGAAGCCGGGCGCATCGGCATTCTTCGCGTTAACAGTTTCGCTCCAGGGGAGGCAGCCGACGTTCGCGCCCGCGCTCAGGATTTGATCAAGCAAGGTGCGCAGAAGATGGTTGTGGATCTGCGCGGCACGGCTGGCGGCTCGATTGACGAGGCCGTTGCGGTGGCGAATCTTTTCATTAAGGATGGACTAATTGCGCAAACGTCGGGACGGGAGGGCAAGACACTAAAAACTTTTGCTGCGGATCCTAAAGCTGCAATCTTTTCAGGACCGGTTGTGGCCCTGATCGATGGCGGCTCGGCGGGAGCGGCAGAAGTTGTCGCGTCGGCTTTGCTCGAGCGGAATCGCGGACAGGTTGTCGGCGAGAAAAGCTTCGGCGCGGGGGCTGAGCAGCAGTTGTTCACGTTGCGCGCCGGCGATGGTTTATTGCTGACAACCGTGAAGTGGGCTTCGGCAAGCGGCAAGCCCTTTTTGGGAGAGGATCGCAGCCACTCGGGCGTGACGCCTTCAGTTGAAATTAAGCGTCCCGAACTAGCCGACGCGATTGATCCCGACGATCTGACGGGAAACGACGACGATCAGGCGACCAAGCCCAATCCGCAAAATGAAAAGCCGCAAGTCGCGCCGGATGCGAATACTGCAAAACCTTCAGTCGAAGATTTGCAGATGAAGAAGGCCCTCGAGCTTCTGCGTGAGAACAAACCCGTGACCGTGCAACGAGCAGCGTAAATCCGCGGGGTCCCCGCGCGGGCAGCCTGCGTGGGGTGCTAAATCAACCAATAGAGTGAGAGGCCGGGAAAGGTTTTCTGGCCTTTTTCTTTTAGGGTGCGGCGAAGACGCAATGTCATCGAACGGGACAAAACGTTGGATATAGAGTAGCAAAGGATTCCATTTAGGGTAGTCGTCGAGTTTCGTAACCGAGACAAGTGTTGGCTTTCGATTGTGAAATCCTTGCAATCATCCTAACTCCGTTCGATTCATTCTAAGTTCGAGTAAACTTCACTTCTCCCAACGCGCGACGTTCCTGAAGGAACAGTAGTTGCTGACACATTAGATAATTGCCGCGAAATGCTTAGGTAAGGAGAATTGCAGCGATGATTATGACCAACAAGTTACTACCGGTTGCCTTAGTGGCTGCCTTGATTGGCGGCTCAGTGGGTGCTTTTGTAATGCACTCCAGAAATGCATCTACACCATCGGCAACTGAAACCCAGGCGTCGACCCTTGATACTTCGAGAAACGCCGATCCGCAATTGGCCCAATACCAGGCGAATCAGACTGGTAGGGAACAATACATTCCCGCTGAATACAATACAGCGACGGAACAAAATGCTTACAAAACGGGATACGCGGACGGATTGAAAGCTTGTGAGGCCGGCGTCGAAGGCGGCCGAGTTGTCTCAAGCAATCGGGTCGTCTACGGCAATTCGGGTCGTACGTACGCGCGGAGCTACTCGAGCCCGCGAAGAGTGTATTACGATTACCAGCAGCCACGGCGCCGGACTTTCTGGCAGAAGCACCGCGATAAATTGACGGTGGCGATGGGTACCGGCGGTGGTGCACTTATCGGTGGTCTGATTGGTGGTAAAAAGGGTGCTGCGATTGGTGCGCTGGGAGGCGCCGGCGGCTCTGCTTTGTACACCTATAAGATCCGAAATCGTAGCCGGCGTTACTAGTCACAGTTAACAAGAGGGAGTGCAGGCAAATGAGGGCGAAGCTCTCGATCGCGTCAAGCGCTCTGGCGGCAATCCTGTGGGCAGTCCCCAACTCGGGGGCTGCCCCTTTCATTGCGAAGACTGCTGCAAGGGAGTCTCGTTCCAGTATGACGACGCCATTGCCGGTGCGATTTAGCGTTCAAAAAGAACGCGGTCTGCTGGTGAGGGCGTGGATCAACGGTACTGGCCCATACGTGTTCGCCGTAGACACTGGCGCCGGAATGAACCTGATAACGGAACGAGTGGTTTCAGCGGCACGGTTGCCAGTCAATACTGTCGCACCTGCGCTCCTGGGGGGTCTGACGGCAGCGCGCACTTCATCTAATCGCGAGGCCGTAATCAGGCAGATGGCCCTGGGGAACAGCACCAATTTTCTTCCGGCAAACAAAACGGCCCTGGTCGTGTCTTACTTACCGCCGGACATTGACGGCATCCTCGATCCCACCGAAGCTTATTCGCCGTTTGGTTATTCCATAGACATACCTAACCAGCGCCTGGAGGCGCTTGATGTTGGCTACGGGTTGAGCCAGGGTCGGCAAACATCTCTCGATAGCGCTGTCGTTCCATGGCTGCGCGTTGGTGACAGTAATCGTCCCTTCGTGAGATTGGGCGACGGCCGCTTAGCTTTGGTTGATACGGGCTCGGGCTTTGGTCTGGCGGTCAACGAACGAGGTGCTGTGATAGTTAGCAACGGTCGGCGTAGCGCGACCGAAATCGCCGGGCTCAGCCAAGATATCGGCGGCGGTAGTGTTCATTCCCGGCGAGTTTCGCCCACCACCATCAGCATTGGTGAACTGGTGTTGCGCAGCGTGCCGACCGAGGTGTTGTTTGGAGTCGAAGATGATGCGCCCGTTGTTTTGGGACGTGCCGCGCTTTATCCGTTCAAGATCACGTTCGACCCGCGTAGACGCCTGATCGAATTTGTGACTTCAGAAAGCAACTAAGCGGCGCAGCTCCGCGGAGCATTTCATGCAACGTCTATTCAGAATACCAATCACTATTGTCGTCGTCGCCGTTCTCGTCACCGGGTTCCTCGTTACTATCGCTACTAATGCGCAGAAACCTGCTGATCCACAAGCACAGCGCAGCAGAGTGGTTGGTACATCTTCTGCTTCGACTCCCCAGGAAAGCCCACGGCAAAGTCCTCAGCAAAGGC
The DNA here is from genome assembly GCA_002427845.1 of Chloracidobacterium sp. UBA6041. GTDB lineage: Bacteria > Acidobacteriota > Blastocatellia > Pyrinomonadales > Pyrinomonadaceae > PSRF01. The sequence continues at coordinate 28,434 of DIYZ01000277.1, forward strand.
CCACGCCTCCAGTTACGGCCTCAGAACCTGAGGCTGAGGTGATACGGGTGGAGACCAATCTGGTTAACACAGTATTTACCGCGATTGACAAGGACCATCATTTTATTACCTCTCTGCGTGCAGAGGACGTCCGCATTCTCGAGAACGATGTCCCGCAACCCATCAGCCTGTTCGAACGCGAAACTGATCGCCCGCTGTCGTTGGCGATCCTCGTGGACACGAGCGGCTCGCAGGAAGGCGTGCTGCCGGAGGAAAAACGCGCGGCTCGTACATTTGTCGATTCAGTGATTCGTCCCAATGTGGATCGCGCGACAATCGTTTCTTTCACAGGCGTACCCACAGTCGAGCAGGAGCTCACAAACGACCTGAGCAAGCTTCACCGCGGTATCGAACGCGTAAAGGTTGAGCTGCCCCCCGAGAGTGAACAGACCGGCAGCGAAGAAGGAGGGCAGCCTAAAGAGGATGACCCGAATGATCCAAGAGGCTACACAAGTATTTGGGATGCAACCTGGATGGCCATCAACACTATGTTGTCGAAAACCCCTGACCGGACCAGACGGGCAATAATCCTGTTAACAGATGGTGACGACACGAGAAGCAAGATCAACAAGCAAGACGTTATCGACGCGGCAATAAAGGCTGACGTCGTGATCTATTCGATCGGCATCCGCGATCGGGATTTTCCGGAAGGGAAACTGGATTCGGGAGCATTAAGAAAAGTTTCAGACCACACTGGTGGGCGAGCGTTCTTTCCCTCGCAGCCAAGCGAGCTTCCACTCGCGTTTTCACAAATCGATCAGGAGTTGCGCTCGCAATACCTGATTGCTTATTCACCGACGAATAAGAGCCGCGACGGTTCCTACCGGCGCACCAGAATCGAAATCGTCAACCCCACCTTGCGCAGAGACAAACTCCAACTGCTTTACCGCGAAGGCTACTACGCCCGCAAAAACTAATTGCCTTTTGAATGTCGCTGTGGAGAGCGGCTTTGGAGTGCGGCGCTTGACGCCGCTTGCTTATTTATTGGATACAAGATCGCTTGCATCGCAGCTGACTTGTTCGAGTAGTTTCGATGATATAATCCCCGACCGTTTCCGGGAAGAGTATTACTTGATTGCGACTGGCGCCGCGAATGAAATCCATCAACGATCCTCCTTATCGATTGAGGTGAAGAAACGTTGATGCTTATACGCACATGGGCCAGGCAGAGTTTTCACACAGTCTGTCATGCGGACACCGCTGTCGCGGCTTCGCCCCACGACTCGGCCGAAAGCAAACCGCGCTTTCGCCCAGCTCGTCGGGGGTGCCGCTCAACTCGCGCTCGTTGGGCGCTTTCCTTAAGTTGCAGGTAGATGTTGATCGCGAGTAAATCACTTTCTTTGAAAAATGCCGGACTCATTTTGACGTGACAGCTGTGACAAATCCAATCAGAGTAAAAGGAGATAAATCTTATGTTCCCAATCGGTGATGATGATACCTCTCGCAGAACTGTTCCGCTGGTCACGTATGCCTTGATCGCTCTGAACGTCCTGTTTTTCTTTGTAGAGCTGAGTGGCGGTGACGCTTTTATTGGGAAGTGGGCTTTCGTTCCCAGCCGCTTCCTTGCCAATCCCTTCGGTTATTTTCTGACGCTCTTCACTTCCATGTTCATGCATGCCGGGTGGCTTCACCTGGGAGGCAACATGCTTTACTTATGGATCTTCGGCGACAATGTGGAAGACCGTTTCGGGCACATCAAGTTCACAATCTTCTACCTACTCTGTGGGCTTGCGGCAACTTTTGCACAGTTGGCGTTTAGCCTCGGATCAAACGTGCCGAATTTGGGAGCATCGGGGGCGATTGCTGGGGTGCTCGGCGCTTACATTTTGCTGTTCCCACAGGGAAAGGTCAGAGTATTGCAGGGCCAACGAGTGATTCAAGTGCCCGCGCTGATAGTCATTGGGATCTGGATTGTTCTGCAGTTTTTTAGCGGCATCGGTTCCATTGCCAACACAGCGCAGACGGGTGGCGTCGCTTACATGGCGCACATCGGCGGATTTCTGGCGGGGATTGTGTTGACCTTTTTGTTTCGTGGGAGTCGCGAGGCGCAGGCGACGGGCTGAATCGCTACGATGGTAGATCATCATTGACGAATCGAGAATGCTTGTGGGGATTGCGCCGATATCAGTAACTGAGCAGCATAACAACAAGTGCTTGCAGCGGACACGATTGAGCGCGATTACTATTGAAACGTGAAGCGAAGTTGAGTGGAATCCCTTGCCGCTGAAGCGCAGGCGTTCGGTCGCCTGCTGTTTACGTGTTTGGAGTCAGAGACAGATGTTGAAGATAGCTTCCGTTCTTGGCCTCCTCGTGATGATAGCGGCTCTCGTTGGCTTGTACGCGATCGGCGCGCTCATTTCACTTCAGCCAATTGCTATCACTCTTCAGGGAATCGCAGTCGCCCTGATGGTCTGGGCGCGCGTGACGTTTGGAACCCGCAGCTTCCATGCCTCGGCGGATCCAACGGCAGGCGGACTGGTCACGACGGGTCCGTACCGGTACATACGACATCCGATCTACGCGGCAGCGTGCCTGTTCGGTTGGGGCGGCGTTATCTCGCACTGGTCCGAGCTGAGCGCGACACTCGGGGTGTTGCTGGTCGTGGGCGTTCTTGTTCGCATGCTGTGCGAGGAGCGACTTCTCACGCAGTCGTATCCAGAGTACCTCGTGTACAAGAAAGCAACGAAGCGTATGCTGCCCTACGTCTTCTGATGCGAAAGCGTGACCTTTGCGAGTTGCGAGGGACTCGCGTGCACTAATAGTTCCGCGACTGTGGCTAGTCGCGTCTGGAAGGTTATAGACAATCAATGGCTGGGAATGTGAGATGCAATCAGAGACAGGCAGTGCGCCTTCTGCGCGCAGCGCTTAGTTCAACAGGCGCATGTTTTTCAAGATGATTCCTCGCGATAAAGATTGAATGCCTGCGCTCGGCGCGGCTGAAGCGCGGCGGTATGCGCTAGCAAGCCCCGCCATTGGAGAAGACGTCATATGTTCGAGATTCGGACCGCCAGATCTGAGGACAAAGAACCTATCCGACGAATTTACATCTCAGCGGTTGGTCCTCGGGCCAGATGGGACGAGGTGTATTGGGATCAGCTGGTGCATGCAGGGGGCTTTCTCGTCGCCCTGACAGAGGGCCAGGTCATCGGGTTCGGTGGCATCGACGTGAATGCCACCGAACAGTTGAAGTGGTTGTATCTCCTCCCGCAGCATCAGAGAACCGGTGTAGGGTCAGAGCTGCTGCAGCGGTTAGAGGGCATCGGATGGGAAGCCGGCCTGGCTTCCTTACGGCTACACTCGGCACCTGGGGCGGTGGAGTTTTACCGGCGGCATGGCTACCGCATAGTTGAAGAAGCGGAGCAGCTGGAGCACGATCACGAAGGAGTCGAAATGGTGAAGCGCAGCGCCGTAACGTGACGTGAATGAAAAGGTCTCATTACCGAATAAAGCACGCCCAACGTCGTTGGACCGGAGCGCGGGCAGCGCACTCTTTAGCTTGTTCTTTTTTTTCTACGTTGTTCATAATCGCCGCGCCCGGTCAACTGCTATGTGAATGTCTAGGGCAAACCTCAACCAGCAAGAGAGACTGACTGCTATACGTGGCCCGACTCAATGGTCGGCACACTCTCGTGGATGCGGCCCTCTCGAGGGCGATCCCGAAGGCCCGGGTCCTCTGTCTCAAACACGAATCTTCCAGGCCCGAGCTATCGGGACTGTTCGTTCTGTTGACCGTCGAGGCGTTCCCTGGGGCCAGCGGTCTCCTCTGTGGTC
>DIYZ01000286.1 GCA_002427845.1 Chloracidobacterium sp. UBA6041
GGCGTCGAATCGTTCGCTACATAGATATCAACTAAGCCATCACCGTCAAAATCGCTGCAAATCACGCCCAGTCCATAGTAGCCGTCGGGGTCTGATACGCCCGCCTTTTTTGAGACATCAGTAAACGTGCCATCGCCGTTGTTATGATAAAGCGAATCGCCCGCACCCGGCAGTCCTCTTGGCCCACACTGGACTGGAATCCCCTTGAACTGACAAGTGCGTCCCTTCCCAAATTCAGGTAGATGATTTACGTCAAAATCTACATAGTTTGAAACGAAGAGATCGAGCTTGCCATCGTTGTCATAATCGACGAAAGCGGCGCCGGTTGACCAACGCGGATCGCCGACACCAGCCTTTTGAGTAACGTCGGTGAAGGTGCCGTTGCCATTGTTTCTGAGCAGATGGTTTGGCCCCAGGCAGGTCACGTAGATATCGTCAAAACCATCATTATTGTAATCGCCAATCGTTACTCCCATGCCCCATCCGATGTCACCGACCCCGGCCTTGTCCGTTACGTCGGTAAACGTTCCGTCACCGTTGTTGTGATAGAGAACGCTCCTGGTCTTCTGCTTTGATTTCACCATGTCCACTGTCAGCGAGTTAACGAGGTAGATATCCAGATAGCCATCGCCATCGTAATCAAAGAGCGCCACCCCACCACTCATCGACTCCACGATATACTTTTTCTCCGGTGAGGTAATGTGTTTGAAAGTGATGCCGGCCTTTTCTGTGACATCTGTAAACTGAATATCAATCGCCGGAGGATCAATTACTTTCAGGGGAGCTGACAAGAGAAGTATGACTATCAGTGCAATGGAGCCCTGGACCGTTATTAAAGGCAAGAGTTAGCAACCTCACTGAAGTTTACGGATTCGTCTGTTTGTGCTCTTTCTCTTTGAGTTGCCGAGAAATCTCCAGGTGATTCTCGCCTTCCGTTTTGCGCCCGGCGGCCAGATAAGCTCTGCCGAGTTGGTAGTGAACATGCGATTTATCAGGCTCGAGCTTTGCCGCCATTTCCAGATTCTCCACCGCGCCCTTGACGTTGCCCTGCTGCAGGAGGCCTTTTCCAAGTTCGTAATATGCGTCCCCGAAGTCAGGCTTGACCTGAATGACTTCGAGCATCAACCTGAAGCCGCGCTCTGTCTTTTGCTGGGCTAGAAGGACGAAGGCCAGATGATATTTGGCCTGCACGTCGCCCGGGTTTAAGGCCAGTTCATTTTCAAACTCCTTCACGGCCTCGTCGAACTTTCCGGCCTTTACATAAATCAGGCCGGAATAATAATGGACCATCGGAGTCTTGCTATCGAGCGACAAAGCTAACTGCAATTCTTCCAGAGCTTTCTCAGTCTCACCCTGTTCGTCATAAGCCTGGCCCAACAAAATATGAAGTTGTGGGGTATTACCACCGAGGACGACCATCTGCTGGATCACCTGCTCGGCTGCCTCTTTCTTGCCCTCCTTAATAAGAGAAAGTGCCAACGTGTAGTAGACACCGACATTGGAAGGTTTGGCTGCTATTACATCTGAGAGCAATTCAGAAGTTCTCGGGTAATTCTCCAGCATGAAATAGCTCAGCCCCAACAACTGCTTTGCCTGAACATTTGCGGGATTAGCGCTCAATTCTTTTTCCAGAGGGTCGATTGCTTCCTTATATAGCTCAGCCTTGAAAGCCGCCAGACCCCAGTTGAAATTCAGACCTTCAAGTTGGGAATCCGAGTTGGACGCCAGAGCGAACTGCTCCGTGGCCGGCTTGAAATCTCCGCGATCGGCCCGCAGCAGACCGATCTCGTTGTGCGCCCTGGCGATCACTTTCAAATAATAAGCCTCGCCTTCCTTTAACTCCTGCGCGGTCTTCGCATCAGTCGACTTCGATTCCGCAATCATACCTTCCGCCATTTCGGGGAATTTGCTGTCCTGATCGTGAAGGTTCGCGGCATTGACAAAAAGCTCGTTCTTCTCCTTGTCGCGCTGAAGCGATTTAGACTTCAGGTCGGCTGAAATCTTTAACTCCTTTTGGGCCTCTTCGTTCTGGCCCGCCTTCAAAAGCGATTGTCCCAGACGGTAATGCGCCGTGGCCACCTGGTAATCATTGTGGCTTAACGAGGGACTAAGAGCGATCGATTTCCTAAGCACCTCAATTGCTTCCGCGTATCTCTCGGTAGCCTGGTAGGCCTGACCCAAATGAAAGTAGGGATCAGGGTTGGTCGGTTGAATGAGAATAGCCTTCTGCAGCAAACTAATAGCCGGATCCCACCTCCTATTCATCAAATAAACGATGCCGAGATAATAGTTGGCAAAGAATTCATTCGGATTTGAAGCCAGCTCAATCTTGAATTCCTGTTCTGCGTCAGGCAGCCTGGACGCGCCGTCCTTTAACAGATAGGTGAGACCCAAATAGTAATGAGCGCGGGGAAAATGAAGGTCCAGGGCAACAGCTTTTTTGAATTCTTCTATGGCTTCGGCCAGAAATCCGGTCTCGCGATAGGCGCGGCCAAAGATAATGCGGAGCTGTGGCCGATCTCCGAGCTGCCTAATCATGCGCTCAAAAATTTGTTGCGTGGGAGCGATTTGATGTTGCTTGAGATACGCCAGACCTAAGGTATACGAAATATCATAATCCTGGGGCAAGATTCGGTGAGCTGCTTCCAGTTCCGCGGCCGACTTCGAAAAGTCCCCGAGCATGAAAAAGCTCTTGCCCAGCATGTGGTGCGCGCCGGCGCTTTGAGGGTTGGCGCTTAACGCTTTGCGCAGTGGCTCGAGAGCTTTTTCATATTGCTCGGCGTCGAAGTGAGCAATCGCTAAATCTATCAAGGCCTCTTGCGAATCGGGCCGGTAAAGAGTGGCGGACTCAAGAGTGGTAATGGCCTTCTGATACTTCTTCTCGGCTGAATAGACTTTTCCGAGCTTAGCGTATCCTTCGGCCAGAATAGCGGTGTATTCGGTTTCCGCAGCAGCGAAATTGCCGGCGCGTCTTTGCGCTTCCGCTGCTTCAGAATGTTGTCGAAGCGAATCCTGGGGGGATTGGAAAACGAAGACCAGCAGTAGAAGAGGAAAAAAAGTCGAAGGTAGGTACCTCACTTGAACTTCTGTGAACCCTGGAAAAAATTAGACGGAGGGCTGAGGTAAATCTGCTAGCCCTCCGTCTTTGTTTCAGCCGCGCCGTACTATATCAGAAGTTGAACTTCAGACCGAACTGGACATTGCGCGGTCCTCGATCACTATTCAGCTTGCCAAAGTTTCCGTTTGTAAATCCAGTAAACTGCCCTGAGGTATTGAAGCCGGCGCCCAGGCCCGGATCGAACCCGTTGAAGTTCGTATGGTTGAAAAGATTGAACATCTCGGCACGGAACTGAATGCCATACCTCTCCTTCACCTTCCAATTCTTGGCCACCGAAAAATCAACATTCTTGAGCCCTGGCTGCCGCACGAAGCCACGCCGGAGATTACCGAAATGTCCGGGAGCAGGTAACGCAAACGCTGCCGGATTCAGATATACCGTGTGGTCGGCGCCATGCAGATAGATGGGTACGCCTGAAACCAGGTCAGGACGAAAGCCGCCAGGGGCATTACTAGCCAGACCAAAATAGCCCGCCGGAGCGCCGGTCGTAACGTCGAGAGGTATACCACTCAACAGAGTAAGAATTCCATTGATTTGCCAATTTCCCAGGATGTTACTCACCAACGAGCCCCGGTTCTTGAAAGTGGGCAACGCATAGACTGCGTTGGAAACGAACATATGCCTGCGATCGAGATCGGAATCACCCTTATCTATATTAAAGTTGAAGGGATCGGTGGTGGCACTTGTAAAAGACGTTAACGGAACGTTGGAAACGGCGTGCGACCACGTGTAGGCAACCTGCCAGGACAGCCGATTGGTAAAGCGGCGGTTGATCCAGACCTGTAGCGCTTTGTAGTCCGACACACCGTTCGACTCGCTCATGGTAATGCCCCCAAGATTTGGGAACACGCGATTAGCATTCGCGATGGCTTGTGCGCTGGAACTACCGCTGATGAATGCCTGGACTACAGCAGCCCTTTTCTCTGGCGAGACGTCGTTGACGTTCACCCCGCGCCGCCAGATGTGCGAACCGTGATTGCCAATGTAAGAAACTTCGGCCACTGTGTTTTTCAGGATTTCACGCGAGACCGTTATATTCCACTGCCAGCTCTCGGGTGGTCGGAAGTTCTCATCCACGGCGTTAAAGCCCGTGCTGTTGCTGACGCCAGCGAGCGCATTTTTCAGGCCGGGATTGATAGTGTCGAGACTACGGAAGGTTGGATCGTCAGCAAGGTTTGCCGTACCGCCTCCCCAGTTGGAGTTTACCACTTGCGTCCAGGGCGGATTGCCGGCCAGGCGCAGGACATCTTCGATCACATTCGAGCGACTCATGAAGCGACCGAACCCCGCGCGCACCGCAGTCTTGCCATCACCCTTGACGTCCCAGGCCACACCTACTCGTGGCTGGAAGCCCTTGTTATATGGGTGCCACAGTGAGCGGCCGAATCCAGCCTCAGTAGGTTTCACCAAACCGCTAAGCGGATGGACGCCGTCGTACAATCGCGGGATGTAGTTACTGATACGGTTGTTGTTTGAGTAGGCCGGCGAATATCTGGACCAGCGCATGCCCATCGTAAGCGTAACTGTCGGACGCAGTTTGTAGGTATCGTTCCCGTAGAATTCAAAGTCATGCCAGCGACCCAGTGAAGGCTCGTCATGGTCGATCTCGGTATAGCATCCAAGCGGCAAGTCTTTGTACAGCAACTCGGCGATAGCATTGCCGGTGCGCGAGTTAGTGCCACAATACTGCGCAATGCCGTTGGCCCCCTGGGCCAGTTCGTTTTTGATGTTATGGCTGACGAGGGCGCCGAATTTGAGATCGTGGGAACCAGCTACCTTGGAGAAGTCGTCTTTCCAAATGAAGAGGTCTTCGTGATTTTGCCACGGCGCCTGGTGCCAGAGAGCGGGATATCCATCCGCACCCCAGTTTGTTGGCAGGCCCACGCCCGGCGCCTTCGGGAAGACGGTAGGAAACTTCGAGGCGATATCACTATTGAGCGCTACACCGGCCTTGTTCGTCGTGATGAAGATATCATTTCCGGCGCGCGAGAACTGGAACTCGTTAACCGCCGTCGAGCTCAAGGTCGTCGCCAGCTTTACGGCGAAACTGTGGCTGGGCTGAGACCAATCCGAGGCCAAGGTTGGGAACGGAGAGTCGCCCCAGAAGTTCCCCGCCGCACTCCCGTGCGTCCACGTCTCATTTGTATATTTCACCAACAGGTTCATCTTGCTGGTGATGTTGATATCGCCACGAATGCTGTCCTGTCGAGTTTTGATCGGCTCCAGCAAAGAAGAGACCCAGTTTGTTGAACCAGTCGTATTGGGAAGCGGAAACATTTGGAGGATAGCGAGGCCCGCGGGACTTAGGTTGGCTTGCGGAATTTTGTTGCCCGGAAAAGGCAAGCCCGTGAATGGATCATGCGGTAGGGAATCCGTTAGTGCTCCACTGAAATCCCCAACCCTTTCGGCGGCGGTCGGAACCTTGGAGGAAAGCACGACACCGCGCTGCTCGCGACGCCACTCTTCATTCCAGAAAAAGAAGATCCGGTTCTTCTTAATTGGTCCGCTGAAGTTGAAACCATAGTTGTTGTACTTCAACTGTGATTTCGGCTGACCGGCTCTGTTAAGAAAGAAATCAGTAGCATTCAATTTGTCACGGCGCAGAAACTCAAAGGCGGCGCCGTGAAACTGGTTGCTGCCTCCTTTAGTAATGAGATTGATTACAGCTCCCTGCGCCTGACCGTACTCCGCGCTGAAGCTGTTGCGCTCTACGCGGAACTCCTGAATGGAGTCGATAGACGGAAAAATCAACAGCGTCGCGTTGGAACCCACGTCCATATTGTTGACACCATCAACAGTCCACATATTGGCGTTTGATTGGTTGCCGTTGACGGACATATCTACGTGAGAGTCAAGTCCGGTACCGTTGGTACCAAAAGCGCCTCCCGCGCCAGCTTGCGTGACCGGCGAAACACCCGGCACCATCAGCGCCAGTTGTGCGTAGTTGCGCCCGTTCAGTGGCAACTCGGTTACTTGTTTCTCCGAGATAAGGCTACTTATTTCTCCGCTTCGCGTCTCGACTGGCGCAGCATCGGATGAGACGGTAACGGTTTCGCTTACCTGGCCCACTTGCAAATCGAGGTTGACGACTTTGTTTTCCGCCACATGCAGATCGACTGCCTCAGCGACCGTCTTCTTGAAGCCTCTAGGCGCAGTGCTAATTGTGTAGCGCCCAAAGGGCAAACTGGTAGCCAGATAGAATCCGTTGTCGTCGGCATTCACCGTACGCGATACTCCAGTGCCTTCTTGCTGAATAACTACTTCGGCCTTGGGAACAGCCGCCCCCTTTGGATCGCGGACGGTACCGCTGATGGTGCCCACAGTGCTCACCTGGGCGCTCACCGCGGCGAAGACTCCGACGCCAATCAGTACCATCACAGCTCGCAAGCCAAACTTCTTCAACATACCAACCTCCTCAAGTTTCGTGTCGAATGACGTCGTCAAAGGTCACTCCCTCCGACTACGCTCATCGACGAGCAGATCTCGTACAAACCTAGATCGAAGATTTCAAGAAGATAGAAAACTAACTTGTTAACCCTTATGAGCTTCCTTCGAGCCGTACAGGATACCGGCTTAAGGAAAACGCCTATCGCTTTTGGAGCAACGGGATAGATCGGTGCATCCTGAAGCAAGATGTGTTCCCTACAGGTTCCTTGAGGCCAAAGTACCTAATTCAAAAACTTAGCAGGTTGTTCCACCGGAGCCGGGCTTGTCGCGATCCAAAGTTTTCAAGAATTATCCAAATCCGTGGACGGCGAACTTGTGGCTGGGAACTTTGTTGCACAATCAGACAAAAGCATTTACTCCTAGCTGCGAACCTTGTCAAGAACTTTTTTAGGTTTCTTTCAGGGCCCTTTCAGAGCCCATAAGGGCTGACGAACATTTTCTGCATTTGCACGGAAGGTTACGCGAACGTTGCTCAACAGTCGTGTGGTTCTAGGCGATTGTTTTCGACGCGAACTTACTTACTAAAACAAGACTAAGAGCGCCCATCAAAGTTGGTTGGGCTCCCAGCGTGGAGCTGATAATTGGCGTGGACGGGAAACCCCGACAGATGCTGGAATCCACGGATGCTTTGAGGTCCTCAGCGATCACTGGCCATGCTCGAGCAATGGGACCAGCCACTATCACCGCTTGGGGGGCCAGACCCTGAATCAAATTCGCTATGCCCACTCCCAGATAAGAAGCTGTCTCTTTTAGAGCTGCCCGTGCAGTTCGTTCTCCCTTGAGAGCCTGGTCCACTAATTTTGCAAAATTGACCACATTGTTTCCATTGGAGCGCGACAGTTTTTCGTAGCGCGCCAGCGCTGCCCGCTCCGAGGCAAATGCTTCCCAGCATTCCGTGCTGCCGACGGCGCAAGCCACGGGCGCCCCCGTACCGATGGTCATGTGACCGAACTCACCCGCACTACCACCTTCCCCCCGATACACTTGTCCGTCAAAAACAATGCCCGTTCCGAGGCCTTCTTCCACCAAAACCAGGATAAAGTCCCGGACCTCACGGATTTCCGGACGACCGAACCAAAGCTCCGCCAGCGCCGCCGCATTAGCATCGTTGTCTACCGTTACAGGTAGAGAGGTGTCGCGCGTCAAGGTTTCGGCAATCGGCTCATTGCGCCAATTAAAGTGCGGCACATACAGATTTCCAGTTTCGGGATCAACCACGCCAGGCAAACTTATGCCGATTCCTTCAATTGTGCCGCCATTCTTTCTAATGAGTCGTTGCGCACATTCAACCATCTTGGTCAGCGCATTGTTAACATCGTGATCAGTGGGAAACTCTTCCTGCTCCAGGACTCGGCCTGCCAGATCGCTGGTCGCCATGACTGTTTTGACGATTCCCAGATCCACGCCGATCGCCACGGCGTCCGCTGTACGCAGTGATAGCAAACTGGGCGGGCGCCCGCCTGTAGATTCGCCGCTTACTTCCTCGATCAGGCCGTCGGCACTTAGTTCATCGACGATGAGCGAAACAGTGGAGCGTTGTAATGCGGTTTCGCGTGCGATCTCAGCGCGCGAGATTGGTCCCAGCTCGCGGACGTAATTGAGCACAATCTGACGGTTAATGTCTCGAATCGTATTCGAGCGCGCAACATTAACTTTCTTGAGATCTATTCGTCGCACGGGGCTAAACTGCGAATCCACCTTCCTGTTAAGCTAGGTGTGTCAAGTTAAACGGGCTTTTGACGACAACTACTATTAAGTCCCATAATTGTGACCCAGTCAACTCCTCCGAAGCGAACGAAAGTCAGACCACTCCCTTCACAACCAATGCGGATGGCACCTAAGGAATGCCACTTTTCTTCAAAGTTGAGAACACGCAAGTCCGTGAAATCCATGGGCAGATCGAGATCCTTTTTTATAAGGGTCTGGACGCCTAAATATGAGTCCTTTGAAAATGGCGCGCAGGTATGCCAAACGATTTTGACATGGGACACTCAATAAGTTGCTCCGACAAACGCGGCGCGCTACACTGGTGCCAATCCGCGAAAATCAGGAGCCGTGGAGGCGTCAATGGAAACTCACATACGCAAGGTGTTGGTCCACTTAATCGGTCTACTCGTGACTTCAGTCGGCTGTTTGATTCTTCTGCCCGCGCCCGCGTCCAGCCAGAGTGTAGGTGACCCGGCTAAGGTGAGAATCCAGGAGATGGATCGGCGTGAGTTACAACTTAGCGACCTGGGCGGGGACAGTAAGAACAAGAACGACCCCAAGCAGGCTCAAGCTATCAGAGATCAGGTGGGCGAAGACTTCCAGCGGATTCTCAAACTGCACAATGAGATGGTTCGAACTATTGCCACCAACGGCCCTCTCAATTATGAATTTATTTCAAATGCGGCAGGCGAGATTAGAAAGCGAGCGACACGCCTGCAATCTACTCTTGGACTCCATAAGCTTGAGCCCAACCAGAATCAGCAACAGATGCGTGACCTGGAGGCTATGCGGACAAAGGATGAGATGATCGTGCTCTGCACCAAGATTGAGAGCTTTGTCAGAAACCCAATCATCGACTCCCCAGGCACAGTCAACGCTGAACTGTTAGACAAAGCTCGCCGCGATTTAGATAGCGTTGTCGAACTTAGCGGCGCAATCAAGAAAGTCGCCGATAGACAGCGGAAACCCTGGTAAACAATTCTTCTCATGCGACGCAGTAAAACATAGCCACAGCAATGACAAAGTACTTATGGATCGCTACCGAAGGAGGACTCGCTCGCTTCGGCGGTATTAGCTTTACGTTTTCGACAAACAGAATACTCCGCAGCTCCACAGCAACTACATTCGCACATTGTTAGAAGATCACTGTCAAGAGTCACGTCAATAGTGTCCTCAGCAAGCTCGGGGTAACGGACCGGACCCAGGCCGCCACCACCGCGCTGTAACGCGGCTTGGTTCATCTGCGCTAAGGTCAAATCATTTTCCATTTTCCAATTAGACGTTTCTCTTTTGTCACTGCTGGCATTCGCACGGATCGTAGCTACACCGAGAAGCCCTTAACCGGGTACTCCGGTCGCTGGCGAAGGACCCCCGACAAACTAAAGTTCATCGGACATGCGAAACTACTCCTTCAATCTCAAACTAAAGTTGGAGACCAAGCCCCAACCTCTGGGTCATGACACGAGGGCCCCCTACTGTTAGTCTGCGTACCGTTAATCCACTTTCCCAGTCTTGGGTTTGTTGATTCAGAGGTCTTGGATTCCTTCCTAACTTGTTGCACAACGAGCGACCTCTAGTTCAACGCTTTGAGCCCGGGACTGGGCTCACCAATTCAGCAGCGATGTCTAACCTTAGAGGCGACGATCGGAGTTGCGGATCGAGACCCAGGGAATCGGAGATTGGTCTGGAAATAGACCAGCGGCTCTTTGGGCCGAGGCGCGGCCGAGGCTAACCAAACCAACGCTAAAAGGAGCTTGGAATGAGTTGTAAACCTAACGACCGGAAGGATTCGCTCATTGCGGGGACTCGACGCCTTCTCTTGACCGCAGTCCTGGGCATAGCAGCGCTTTATTGTTTTTCAGCCGGGCTCTCATCTATGGTTGCACAACAAGGCGCAAGCGCGACATTGAGGGGGATAGTAAGGGATCCCAACGGGGCGGTCGTGCTGGGATCGCGGGTGAGTGCCACGCAGAGAGATACTGGCGTCAAAAGGGAGACGACAACCAACGCAGATGGCTTGTATGTGTTATCAAACCTGCCTCCCGGTTCTTATGAAGTAAAAATTCAGGCCGCGGGCTTTGCGGATAGTCGAAGTTGGAGTCGGAGTCGGCGATGGCTTCGCGAAGACTATCGGCGCCGCGGACGTAACTCCCTTCCCTTCCTGAACTGTAATCGACTGGTTGGGCTTAACGTCAGGGATAGTGTCCTTTTGACCGCTGGGCCAAAAGATTTCCAGGGCCAGCGTTCGACCTTCTTCAGGTTGACCAAGTCCGAACGTAAGCGGCAACTCGCTTTGGGAACAATAGCTGGATCCGGTCTTTACCATGCTAAAGAGCTTCACGCCTTTCGAAGTCTTTAATGTAACTTTAGCTCCAATCCCATCGCGGTTCGATCTGGAACCCACAGTCTTAACTCGCAGCAGATCATTCTGATTGCCATTGTCGTTTCGGAGCAGCCGGGCCGGCCCATTATTTGACGTAATCAATAGATCGAGGTCGCCATCGTTATCGAAGTCGCCGTACGCAGCGCCCCGACCGACAATGGCGCGCTGCAGAGCTCGGCCGAGCTTGGCAGTCATCTCCTCAAATTTCTTCCTTCCCTTGTTGTGGAAGAGATGTGGCGACTGGGCGTATTTGACGTTGGGCTGTACTACGCTGATGTCGTCGGAAACGTGGCCATTGGCGGCGAACACATCGAGCATTCCATCGAGATCGTAGTCAAAGAAAAAAACCGCGAACGTCAGCGACTGCGCAGACATCTTCCCGATTCCGGAGTTAGGCGCTTCATCTGTGAAGAGGCCGGTACCATCATTGCGATAAAGCGCCATGCTCTCGTTCGTGAAATTTCCGACTACAATTCCCTGCCGACCGGATCCGTCAAAATCACCGGCATCGACACCCATCCCAGCGCGCGCAGTACCGGCTTCACTAAAGGCCACACCAGCTGTGACCGCCTCATCCGTAAAGGTTCCGTTCCCGTTGTTTTTGTAAAGCTTGTTTGGCTCTGTGTCGTTGGCCACGAAAAGATCCAACCAGCCGTCGCCGTTGTAATCGAGTAGCGCGACGCCGAGCGATTTGCTTGTTGGATCGTTAAGCCCCGCTCCTTGTGTGACGTTTTCAAAAGTGCCATTGCCTTTGTTGTGGTAAAGCGTTGAACTCTGGCCCTTATAGGATTGCGGAGTGCAGTAAGATTTGTTTTTTCCGTCGAGCGAACAGAGCTGATCCTTCTCAACGGACCACTCAACATAGTTTGCAACAAACAGGTCGAGCTTGCCGTCATTGTCATAATCGAACCAGACTGCGCTGGTGGAGAACCCAGGATCGCCGACGCCGGCCCTGGCGGTGACATCAGCGAACTTCCCGTTTCCAAGATTGCGGAAAAGATGATTTGGCCCAACGCAGGTAATATAAACGTCGTCGTTCCCGTCGTTATCATAGTCAGCGACGGCGACCCCGATGCCGTACATCTCTACCGCGAGTCCCGCCTGTCGCGTGACATCCGTGAACGTGCCGTTTTGATTATTGTGATAGAGAGCGAGGAGGGATTTTACAGTCTTGTGTTCTGGCCAATCCGCTGAATTGACGAGCAAGATGTCCTGCCAACCGTCATTGTCATAGTCAAGGAAAGCGCAGCCCGTGCCGAGTGTTTCCGGAAGATACTTTTTCCCGAATGCACCACTGTTATGTTTGAAGTGTATTCCCGCTTGAGCTGACACATCCGTATACTCGATCGGACCAGACGGTCGCGGCGGTGTCGGGCTTGGCGAAGGTGAGGGTGCCTGGTTCGCAACTTCAGCAGGAGCGGCGCCCGGCGTAGTTGCGGCCGGCTGTTTACATGCTGAAAGCGAAAGGAACGACGTGAACAGAAGACAGAATATGATTACTGGGAACGCGGGCGTCCCGCCCGCCCGCTTTCGGCGGCTCTCAATCTTGAGAGTAACGTGAGTCCGGCTCGCGCAACGCTCGCGGCGGGCGGGACGCCCGCGATCCCAGTCACGAGCGGGGAATCTTGTACCTGATAAGCTACGTCGCATTGGTATTATGTGTTCTCCCTCGAGATGAATTCAGGTGGTGGCTGCCAAGACGCTTTTCTGGCGGTGCGAGTCCAGCCAAATCTCGATCAAATTAGCCGCCGGGCCAACGAGGAAGAGCGCGTAAATGGGAGCATAAACGACCTGGCCCAGCCTCAGAATAAATTCGACCAGGGCTACGCAAGATGCAACCACGCATTGCCCAGTCCTGGATCGAACCGTCGTCTTCGGATCAGTGATCATGAAGAAAACAAAAAGTTGGTACATCGGCCCGGTGATTGGCGCCACTTCCGACTGCCATGGATCGCCGGTAATCCAGCTTCGCAAGAACGCAAACAAGAAGAAGGAAACAACATAGGTGACGCTAATGTGGAAACGGCGCGCGCGCCAAATTATGATCGAGCCCAGAGTCCAGATGACCACAATCGGCAAGAGGTTGTTGCCCCATTGAATGCTCAGAACGGCCATCGTCTCAGGCGCCAGAAACAACAACACCGCGATTCCGAAGTTGGATGGATTCCAAATGTGTCGCCCCTTAACCCGCAATACATACTTCGACATTATCGAGATCACACTGCACAGCGCGTAAGGCCAGTAGGCCGGCGAGCGGACCAGAATCCCGACGCTGATTCCAGTGATGTAAGCACTTGCAAGATTCAACCACTTGCCGAAAAAGATCCGGCCCAGAACCAACTCGACGATGATGGCCGCGATGATCGCAAGTGCCGTCTTTTTATAACTTTCGAGTATGCCGTATGAGAGGTGGCCGACCAGCAGAATGCCGGTAATAAAAAGAGGAGCGACGTAACGATTATCAAAACGGAATTTCTTGCGCTCTCCCACTTCGAGCGCCGAGCCCACCGGGGTAAGGGTGGGCTCGCCCGTAAACTGGCTCATGCGGGCTCCTTGATTCTGTTAATTTGGCCTATTACGGGTTTCTCGATGGTTTGGACTCTTCCTGACGGCCAACGAATCACGGCCTTGTCGACTTGCGTATCTTTGCCTAAGCCGAAGTGCAGCCGCCTTTGATTCTCGGCGCAGAAGCCACTACCACCGGAAACTGTCTGCACCTGTTGCCGGCCGTTCCAAAACAACTTAACTTCAGCACCAAGAGCGCTACGATTACTAGCCGTACCTTCCAGGTCAAAGTCGATCCACTTGTTCGCCGGAGTGACTGTGTTTTTGTAAATAAGCAATGGACCGCGCTGGTTAGTTACAATCACGTCGAGCACGCCGCGATTCCATAGATCGGCGAGTACGACTGAGCGTCCGTCGTAGGTATCTGTCGCGCCGACCGCCTGCGCAACGTCAACAAACTTACCTGCACCGTCGTTAAGCCAGGCACGCTTTTGCTGGTAGCCCGATAGGCTGCGTCCGGCCATCGCGGGCCAGTTCGCCGCATCACCGATAATGGTGCTGTTGCCGCCGGCGACTTTTGAAAAGTCGTACCAGTAACTCTTGTTGCGATCGGCCGAGACATAGCCGTTGGTCAAATAGAGATCAAGCGTTCCGTCATTGTTTAGATCACCGAACTGCATGCCCCAGCTCCAGCCGCCCATTTCAACGCCCAACTCGCGCGCCAGGTTTTCATATCGCAGGGCATCGCCGGACGTGCCTTCCTTAGGCACCCAAAGGTTGTTGCCTTGAATGAGCACGCCGTCTTCAGAAATGTTGGAGACATAGACAGCATACTTGCCCTGATTGAGAATGTCCCCAAAGGCCGCAGTCATTCCGCTCTTCGGCGCAAAGCCGACACCGGTCTGTTCGCCCACCTCGTGAAACTGTTTACCGTTATTGAAGTACAGTTCAGAAACTCCGTAGTCGTTCGCGACAAATAGATCCTGATGGCCCGTGCCTCTCAGGTCGGCTGCCGAAGCCGCTAACGCCCAGCGGCGGCTGTTGATGCCAACTTTCGCGCTAACCTCTTCAAACTTTCCACCACCCAGGTTATGGAAGAGATATTTGCGCCCGCCATTCTTCGCATATTCAAAACTCTCCGGCATCATGCGGGTGGTCTTCAAGTGCCAAAGGTCAACGTCTTCGGAATAGTAACCACCAATGAAGAGATCAAGCAGGCCATCGCCATCGTAGTCAAACCAGATCGCCGTGTTGGCGTTCACCCACGCCGGCAAACTGGCTTGTTCAGTTACGCGGGTAAAATGCCGGCCACCGTCGTTGTGAAACATTTCCGGGCGGCCCCACTTGTAGAGAAAGAGATCTTCATAGCCGTCGTTGTCATAATCGCCCCAAACTGCTCCCATTGATACGCCCGTTCCCGGCTGGTTAACATCCGCGATTCCCAACTCGCCGGCCATGTCCTTAAACGTGCCGTCACCCATGTTCCGATATAAGCTGTTCTTACTTCCTTCTCCACTGTTGGTCAGGTAAATATCCTGCCAACCATCACGATCAAAATCGACGATAGAAGCGCCGGCGCCCATTGACGCAACCTGCGGCATGATGTGATCCAGCTTATGGTCCAGCGTCGGCGCTTGATGAACGAAGTTTATCCCCGATGCGTGTGCCACTTCCTGCAGATAAAAGCCGTAACGAGCCAACGCGAGACTGGTGTCCAGTTTCGACTTTCCTACTTCGCGGCGCGCCTCCAATCGTTTGATCGCGATCGGCGTAGCGATCAGCGCCAGGAAAAGGACCAGGAGCGCAATTCTTACTTGACGACCAGGTGTCATCTCCGTTTGTCTGACCTCAATGCGTTTCGGAAAACTTCAGGCGTGATATAACGCGTGTGAAACTTTTGCCAGTCCTGGGGATAGCGGCGATATACCCACTCATCTTCAAGAATCCCAGGAACCGCGGTGTATTCTCGCTTCTTATGGTACGGCAACGGCAGCACTGTTTTGGAAAACGTCGAGTTATAGTCGCCGTCCTTAATCCACCCATCGCCGATGATAATGTAATCACGCAACCAACCTGATGCGGGAGGTTGGGGCGCCGCAAAGCGAAACGTCATTTCATCACCGGAGTTCATAATCACGTACCGATCATCCACCTGCGCCAACAAGTCTCGCACATCGCCAAAGCGCGTGTAATAACCAATCAAATCGCGCCAGCGCTGCCTGGTGCCGGAAAGTTTGTTGTAATCCGGCACCTCAGGCGAAGACTGGTTCGGCTGGTTGATAACCGAGTAACCGCGATAATGAAGTTCCGCGAAGTCAGGCGCCAGGCGCGTCGTGCGAAGCTGTGTGGCTGGCAGTCCCTGCGCCCATTCGAGAGCGTCCCAGTAGATTTCCAGATTTGTTCTCAACCGCAAACGGCGGGGCGTACCGGGGCGAAAGACGTTCGTCAGATCGAACAAGCAGATTTTTTTGCGACCCGCCGGGAAGCCCAGATTAGGCTGAGCGACAACCCAGCCGCCCTGCCCGTCCGGGACTTCGAGGCTCAAGCCCTGGGCCTTCACATTCTGTCCCTGGCTGATGGCGACGTTGATCGAAGAATCAGTAGGGTGCATCCACCCCTGGGCGATCAACCAGAGCGGGCCGCTCTGCGGAGCATCGTCTCCAAGATCAACCTCAACATAGTGATCGCGCGTAACGCCTTGATATTTGCCCCTCCCAAAAGTGTCCAGATACTTTTCATCAAGAGTAAGCACCACATCTGTGACGTCGTGACCGTTGTCATCCCGCGCTTGAGCGATCTTGTGTGGCGTGGCGACGGTTGTGATGGCGAGCTTTGCCGGTGGGATCACGAAGCGCTCATCAACGAAAATGTCTGTACCTGATGGATGGTCCACCACCATCAAACCAAGATGGTCATAGTAGTACGTTTCCCACAACTCGCCCGTGATGCGCAGGTCGTAATAGCCGTCACGCGGGAGGAGTTGGTCGCCGCGAATCTTGTACCATTCTTCGGTCGCTTCAACTCGCGCAGTGCCCAACGTGTTAATGCGCAGTCCAATTGCCGAACCCCAGGGTACCGCATCCTTCACAAACTTCATCTCTTTGCCGTTATAGGCGAAAAGAAATGGACACGAGCCTTTCAGGCGCTGCTCGGCAAGGATGGTTTGATCCGCTTTTGTTTCAAACTCGGCGCGCACCGCTCCATTGGGCCACACGATCCGCACGACATCGGCACCCGTTTGATCTCCGAGACCAAAATGAACAACCGGACCAGTGACCAATTGCTTTTGCAAGAGCAGCCCGGCGCGGATCTCCATCTCGCCGCCAATGCCGAAGCTGTTGATGCGCTGATCGCCCGTCGCCTGGGCGGCGCGCGGACGAATTGCTTGCCAGTGATAGTTCTTCGTGCCGTGGTTGATCAACTGCTCCGGTTGACCGTCCGGCGAAAGACCTAAGAGATCGAGTCTCCCGTCTCCGTTAAGGTCAGCGGCATCAAATGCTAGCGCTTCCCGAAGTGGTATAGCAGTTGGCTGAACAGATAGAGTGAAACTACCGTTCTCATTGCTCAGCCAAACCAACGCACCCGGCGCACTGCCACTGGTCGGTGAAGTTGCTGAAACCAACAGCAGATCAAGTCCGCCATTGTTGTCCAGATCTGCGACGCGCAGTCGGGAGGCGCCTTCCAGGAACTTGGGGGCCTTGGTGATTCGTACGACCTCGGCTGTCTCCCACGTGTGTCCGTCGCTCTTATCGGAAACCCGAACGAGCGTTCCGTCGGCTCGCAGCACCAGGAGATCGAGAACGCCGTCATTGTTAACGTCGGCAACGCTGATCGCTGTTACTGACGGCAAGTTTGGCGGAACTGGCCGCTCTTTAAATTGTCCGCTGCGCTCATTAGCAAAGAAACGCAGCTTGCCTTGGTCGTCAATCAGTGCGGCATCAGGATCGCCGTCGGCATCAATGTCCGCCCAGACGAAGCCGCGCAATCCTGAGACTCCCGCGAACGGATGAATCTCCGCGAACGAGCCATCACCATTGTTTCGCAAAACCGTCGGCAGCCCCTGTTCCGCGCCGAGCACGACATCGAGATCGCCGTCGGCGTCGATGTCGGCAGCCCAGGCGCCGCTGAAACTTCCATTCAAGATCGTCGCCGGCAACTTTGTTTGCGCTGTGACGTCGGTGAATTTGCTTGCGCTTTCTTGTTTCAGCAAACGAACGCCGCCAGCTCCCGCCAACACAAGATCAGTTTTGAAATCGTAATTGAAATCGAGCCCGACAACGCCTTCTGGGCCTGGTGGCACGTCTGGCACCCCACGCGGGCTGCCCGCGTGGGGACCCCGCGCTGATGGCCCGCCCGGAAACGGATAGCTCGCATTGCCAATGCGCACTTCTTTTTCGTTAGCCAGCACAATGACCGGCGCGCCTTCGCCGTTCAGCGAAATCGCTCCAATCCAACTCCACTTCCCAGCGGGAACGTTCGGCACTCGCTCCGGCGAAAAACTGATCTCCATGTCGGCAGGCGCGGGCGCAAACGTGAGCGACTCCATCTTTAAGAAGTGAGTGAATGGCTGCGCCTCTTCACCTGGCGACGGTTTAATGATCGATAGATCGTTGCGATATTCGGGAACGCGCACAAGCACATTGCGCAAAAACGTGATCCGGGTTGCGGCCTCGCGGGCATCCGAACCAGCAGCAGTCGTTTGCACGACGCCGAGTTGCTGTTGCACCTCTGCGGGCCAACCCGATGAGCGTTCAGAGATCTTGCTTACGACTCGGTGCAGGGTGTCAGCATCGCCGCGCTTGGCCGCAATGCGCCCCAGTTCAAGCAAGACCGCCAGATTGTCAGGTTGAACTTCCAGCATCTTTTGGACGAGCTGCTGGTATTCCGATTCGCTATTCTCACCACCCTGCCGCTCGATCTCTTCGGCGAGTTTATAAGTTGCCACAAGGTTTTTCGGGTTGATCTCGATTGCTTTGCGCAACGCAGCGACTGCTTCTGCCGACCGCCCGCGGCTGCTTTCGAGAAGACCCAGAAGGTAATAGATTTGATCGTTCTCGGGAGCGAGCGAGCGCGCGCGCTCCAATCTTTCCGCCGCCGCGTCAAAGTTTCTGTGGCGTAGTGAGAGCAGTCCCCAGTTGGCCCAGCCTGCCGGTTCACCTGGCACAAGCTGCGTAACCTGCGCGAGTTTGCTTTCCGCGCGCACATCATCGCCAACTTGTAATGCCGCCAGGCCGACGTAAAATGCACTGACCACCTCGTTATATTCTTTGGAGGATTTCGCGGGTAGTTTGCCGCCTGGTCGGCATGCCATGATCGCCAGGAGAAGGACTCCCAGTAAGAACACGATAGTAGTTTGCTGATTGTGCGGCAGGCTTATTCCCATCTCAGAAAGCTTGATGCGAATACTTGAAAAGCGACTGGAGTGGCTGTCAACGATAGCTATCTGGGTGTTGCTTAAATTAAGAGCGCCAAGATAACACATCCGGCTACGACGACTTCTACACCGTTCGGCTGATACGCTTCTCCAACTAAAGTATGAACACCTGATTGCCGAGACGCGAAAACACTACTTCAAAAATGAATTGAATATGATCTAAAGACGCCGGCGGCTATAATGAGCGCGCTCGACCATAAAAAAACGCTCTGTCAAACGAAAAGAGGAGACTGATATGTCGACGGGCGAAATATTGGCTAACCAGCGAACGATCATTGCGAACCAACAACGGATCGAAGCCAACCAGGCAAAACTGGACGAAGCCTTGAAGAACCAGGCAGCTATTATCTCCAACCAACAGGCGATCCTCTCGAATCAGGACAAGCTTGACATCGTCATTGCTAACCAGGAGCGGATATTAGCCAATCATGAGCAAATATTATCGCGCTCCGGCAAGTGAGAAGCAGGTAGGGAGTGTGCAAATGAAAGTTGTCGGCAGCTCTTGGTAAGGAGACGCCTTTCTCGACTGCGTACCTTCAGAGAGTTACCAACGTTATTGACGCGAGAAATTAGTTCGTGGGGTTTGCATGACTGAAAAGCCGCTCCCTTTAAAGGTCCGCCTTCTCCCTCTATTGGTCCTGTTGATTGCCCTTGCCATCTGGTCAGTGCTGTCCCAGTTAAACGTTTTTCCCCAATCGGTTTTCCCGTCGCCGCTGGCTGTAGCCAAAGGTTTGGGAGAGGAGGTACGCAGCGGACGACTGATCGACGATCTCGTCGCCTCGCTCTTCCGTGTCACAACTGGCTTCATTATCGCGGTGGCCCTGGGCGTCCCGACGGGGCTGTGGTTGGGTAATCATGTTCGCTCGCGTTTTGCATTCTTGCCGGCAATCAACTTCTTTCGCAGTCTATCACCCCTCGCCTGGATACCATTTGCCATTCTGTGGTTCGGCGTCGGTGACCTTCCGGCAATCTTTCTAATCTTCATGGCTTGTTTCTTCCCCATCGTCGTCGCAACGGTTTCGGCCGTCTCCAGCAT
>DIYZ01000136.1:0-10179 GCA_002427845.1 Chloracidobacterium sp. UBA6041
TCATTTCAGGGGTGCACTACAATGATTCAGCTTTCGATCCAAGAGAGTTGTGACTTAAGGGTACGGATTAGAATATACACCCCCCATTGTGTCAACATCTTAACGCTTCTTTGACGGCTTCTTTTTGGCGATCTTAACGTTGCTGGGCTTAGGCTCTGGCGGTGCTGAGAGAATCTTACGTAAGGCATCCTCGAATGAATGCGGGGCAAGCGTAAACGGCTTACCAGCTTTTCCAGCGGGATTTGGGTTCGCTGTTTTCATTCTCAATTATCTTACCATCCTTTAGCTTCCCCGATCTCAATCTTTAGGCTGTTTTACTAGCCGATATAGGGCTCCTCCCAGAAACACGCGCTTAGGGTCTGGCTTTCCTTTTCCGCCTATGCTACCGTCCGGCCTCACGTACTGATGAACGCGGGCAACCTCTTTATCATCTAAATCACGGTATGATAGCATCTGGCTTAGGGTATTGGCGGGCTCTCCAGAGGGTTCAGGCGCAGCCCGACTTTCGAGAATAACGATAGTAAACTCACCTTCTTGTTGTCGTTCCCATAGCCGATTGGAATTGAATAGATTTCGCATCTCCCATTCGTCAATGCGTTTGAAGTTAGGAGATTGATTCATGATTCAAGAAAAAGAGATACGCAACGCAGTTGTGAACTACTTAGCAGGTGAGCAATCACTTGACGAGTTTGAGGACTGGCTTGCTCAGCGTTCTTGGAACATGCACTTAGACAGTGAGCCCAGCGCCCAAGATTTAGTCGGGAAAATTGAACTGGCACTTGCTGAATACTCCAACGGACATAAGTCTGAAAGAGAACTACGCAACGAATTGCGCTCACTGGTCGAAACTTGCAGGGTAGTTATCGGTAGCGCGTCTAATGTAACCATGACCACTGCTTTCTCTAGCTCCGAGATACGCCCGTCACAAGTCTTTGATATACGAATCTCAGAGGTATTTTCGTAACAAGAACATCTTGTACTTGAACCTCAAACCAGTACAACCCCTCCTCGCGAATCTCAATGTTCAAATTGAACACTACACCCGCGCCTCGATCTTCGCCCTCTAACAAGGCGGGCAATTCAGCGGCAGGGAGCCGCACACCTGAAGGCGAATGCGGAGTGATTTTTATCGTGTACTTTCCGCGAGCAATTCCCGCTTTGAGTGCAACCACCACGAAACATTGAAATGGTATCGGCGGCATTTCTTCTGCGCTACCCTCAACCTGGACACGGTCTATCATTCGAATAATGCTCAGGACGCCGTCTTTTTCTTGAAGAATCTTCTCACACAAAACGGCTACGTTTAGAAACGGGCCTCCGGTTGATTCATCGGGCATTAGAATTTCCTCCAGACAAACAAAAGTAGCCGCTACGGTACTACCGGCGGCTACTAGGGTCAAAGAACTAAACTTACTTCTTAGTCTTGGCGGTTAGTCGTTTTATAGGTGAGCCGCTTGCCCTCAAAGCCCTTGAGAGCTTCATGCGCGCGCTCACCATCGGAAACCTTCCGTGAGTTATAGCGGAAATCAAACTCGCTCAAGTAGCGATGCAGATGATTCCGGCCAACGTGATGATAGACTCCGTTTATACCACGCTTGAGAAGTGAGAAGTAACCCTCGACTGTGTTAGTGGTGACCATCACGCCCTCATCGTAGCGAACGTATTCATCGGCTGAATGATTCACCAGAGAATGCTTGCGGCCAGTAGTTCTATTTTGGAGCACGCCCGTATCAGTCATTAGGTGAGCATCCTGCGTAACCACGTCATTCAGGACTGCTTTGAGGTTGTCGGCTGTCACTCGCTCAATGTGGCGCGAGTAAACGCGGCCACCGCGCTGGACTACGGAGAACACAGCTTGCTTGTCTTGAAGCGGGCCTATCATGTTCTGTGCGCGCTGTCCCGGCTTAGGAGCGTGGGTTTGATGCCTGCGTCTGCGGCCTCCGATATAGGTTTCATCGGCCTCACAGATACCGTCCATTTTCTCTGGCAATTCGCCAGTCATTGCATAGCGGATTCTGTGCGCCATAAACCACGCGCTCTTGTACTGCCCAATATCAAGCATCCTCATTAACTGGTGGGCACTCATTCCCTTTTTCGATGCGCACAGTAGATGGATCGCCAGCAACCATTTATGTAACGGGATATGGCTATCCTCAAAAATAGTCTTAACAGTTACGGTAAACTGTTTTCGGCATCCGGCGCACTTCCAGAGACCTTTGCGCGGCTTACGGATGCGTTTGCGAGTGGCTTTGATCTCCTCGAAGGTCTTGACCTTCGGGGTGAGCTTGTAAGCCTCGCCTATGAGACCACAATGCGGGCAAACACAGCCGTCCGGCCAGCGCATAGCTTCTAGGTATTCGCGGGCTGCGTCTTCATCCTGAAAATGGGGAGCAAGATGTTTTCGGGCTTGGTTTTCATAGCTTTTCTCCAATGCCCCAATTGTCTCATAGAACCGTGGGTTTGTCAAGTGCATAATTGCGCGGAAAAAGCTAGCGTTCAGGACAGTGCTCGGGTATAATCTGTGGTTTTGCTGAACCCCTAAAAAGACGGCTATGCGGGACGATGTAGTTTCGGGGACCTAAATTGTCCGAAAATGCAATAGATCTGCATCCTCGAGGCGAGCTGAGGCATCTAAGATTTGCAATAAAAATGGCCGCGCCGCGCGGTTTTGGAGGATAAAAAGTAACTGTGACCTTTGATAGACACTTACCGCTAAATGAGCGGATCATGAGAATCGACCACATTCAAGCAAGACGCTACTCGAAACTGGGCGGTGTGGCCCTGGAGATTGCCACGCAAGGTATTCTTCGCCACCTTCGCGCATGTGACCGAATGGACGTGAATCCAGATACGTCAGCAGTCAGAGAAATAATCGATGACGCTTTAAACGGCCGTCGGGTTTTCGCTGAGACTGCGGAACAGACTCAAGCAGCGTAATCAGTTTCCAACTTCGTTCCAAGAGATCGCTCTGCTCGGGCGATCTCTTTATTTTTCTTCGAGGCCTGAAGTTGACCATCACCGTCGTCCACGTTAACATCGCCGCGCCAGGCATGTGCCCCTGTAGCTCAGCGGATAGAGCATCTGCCTTGTTGGAGCCTTAATGGGGAATATTTTGGATTAGGAACTCATTAAGTGGACGGCCCCATATGCGGGGACGCCCTTAGAGCCTCTGGTACTCGATTTTGAGTAACAAACCACGAGGATTGGGTAATCCGCAGGAAACCTTTCTCACATCGAAGACAATGGGAAGGGGCTCCTCAGAGACTATACGGGCCGGGACTGGGATGTCCAAGATATAGTCCAGCCAGCAAACCTGTTTGGAACAGGCGGTCAGGGAAAGCCTGATGCTGGAAGCTAAGCAGAGGGTCGTAGGTTCGAGTCCTGCCAGGGGCATTCTTAAAAGGCGTTTTTGAATAACTATGGCGGCTATAGTTCAGTCGGTTAGAACGCTTGATTGTGGATCAAGAGGTCGTGGGTTCAAGTCCCACTAGCCGCCCCAGCACTTCCTTATCCCCGAAGCAAATTCGCTGCACAATCGAGTGCAGAGTTTCAGCTTGCTTATCCCTACCTACTCGTCCGCATTATCCACGCCAGCTTTACCATGCCCTGTCTCGTAGGAGTCTGGCGACTTCACGTGTACTGGGCGAATCCCCATTCCGATAAACCGCGCGGGGATGCGACGAAGAATAGGAAACCACCGAAAGAGTCTTAGCGGCCAGGGGAGCGAAATTTGCTCACTGCCGAATACGCGACCTATCACCTGCTTTTGGAGAAAAACTTGCGCGCCTTGCGTTACTCGTGTCGGTAGCGCTCGACGACTTTGGACATGTTCGAGGTCTTTGGTCGTTAAGCGGTGTCCCAGCAAGGGTGGCGCCAGAATGTTCGCGGCTGCAACTGCGTCCTGTATGGCCAGGTTTATGCCGACACCTCCGATTGGTGACATCGCGTGTGCTGCATCACCTATGCACAGAAGTCCCGGTTTGTACCATTGACGTAACCGGCCGACGAGCACGGTCAATAACCTTATATCGTCCCAACCGCGCAACTCATCGACTCTATCACGCACAAACGGTGCTATCCGCGCGATCTGTTCGCGAAACGACTCCAGCCCTCTTTGCTTGAGAGCTTCGAATTCGCCCTTAGGTATCACAAAACCGCATTGCCAGTAGTCTTTGCGATTGAGCATCACCATGACTTTACCATCAACAACGCGCCCTAGCGTTTGTCCGCCATCTTCAGGGCGTTGAGATAGGCGAAACCATAGAACGTCAATGGGCACGCCAACTTCGTCAACTTGTAACCCCGCGACTTTACGAACCACGGACTGCCGACCATCGGCACCCACGACTATCTCCGCTAATATCACCAAAGGCCCTTCTGGTGTCTTCGCGTATACGCCCGAAATGCGTTCTTCGTTTTGGACCAGGCCCGTAACCTCAGTTTGCATTCGCAGTTGGAACGTCGGGTAGCGCTTTCCGTACGAGGCGAGGAAGTCGAGGAAGTCCCACTGCGGCATGAAGGCGATGAATTTGCAGCGAGTCGGTAGGTGTGAGAAATCCGCCAGGATTACCGTCTCATTGCCGACTTGACCACCAAGCTCGCGTACTTCCTGATGAGGTCGCTTAAGAAACTCATCTAGAACCCCCAACTCATGCATTATCTCCAACGTCGAGGGATGGATCGTGTCGCCGCGAAAGTCCCTGAGGAAATCTGCGTGCTTCTCCAGCACAACTACATCCACGCCTGCGCGTGCCAACATCAGGCCCAACAGCATTCCCGCTGGACCACCGCCGGCAATACAGCAGCTGACATGAAGCTCGCGTGTTTGAAGATCGTTCGCTGCAGGCATCAGTCGTGTCCCCAGTCAAACGATTTTGATTGGAATCGATCGCCTGAATAATACTCGATAAGAGATTTCCAACAACAGACAAAGCCGCTGACCTTGCAAGCTCGCTGAACACCAGCATTCGAGCTAAAATCAAAACGGAATCCAACTGTTTTGAGTTCTTCTTGCAATGTAATACAGTTTTCGGCATTCGAACGTCGCGCCCGATCGTGCGGTCGCTGGCGCCCTGAGGAGTTTGCGCGTTGAACAGTCCAACCTCATTATCAAGCAACCTGTACACTGAAGTTTATGGTAACGGTGATCCGATACTCTGTCTGCACGGGTTAGGTTCTAATATATTTACGTGGCGTCACTTCATTGGTCCGTTCTCCACGAACAACAAGTTGATCCTCATCGACCTTAAGGGATTCGGCAAATCACCAAAGCCCGAAGATACGTTCTACTCTATAGAGGACCACGCCGAGAGTGTTTACCAACTGATTATTAAGGAGAACCTTACCAGACTGACGTTAATTGGAAACTCGTTTGGCGGCGGCGTGGCCTTGCTCCTGGCGATCAAACTATGTGAGCAGAAGCCAGGGCGGCTTTCGAAACTTATCTTAATTGATAGCGGCGGGCATAAGGAATACTTGCCGGGGTATCTTAAGCTTGTGAGATCTAAGTTAGGCGGCCCACTTATTTATTTACTGCCGAGCAGGCTTGCAGTACGATTTGTCTTGCGAGCGTGTTACTACAACAAGAGTAAGATCACCAAAGAGCAGTTGCCAGCCTACGCAAACCCGCTCGCCAGCCCCGGAGGCCGCAATGGATTTCTGCAAACGGCGAAACAATGCATCCCGCCTGGTATCGACGAACTCATCGCCAGGTTGAGAACCATAACGGTTCCCACATT
This sequence comes from Chloracidobacterium sp. UBA6041, assembly GCA_002427845.1. Lineage (GTDB taxonomy): Bacteria > Acidobacteriota > Blastocatellia > Pyrinomonadales > Pyrinomonadaceae > PSRF01. Next base: position 5,739 of record DIYZ01000136.1, read on the forward strand.
GATCTTGTGGGGTCGACAGGATCGGATTCTGCCACTAAAAATCGGAGAGCTATTGCATCAGGCAATTCCGAACTCCACTCTGGAAGTGATAGAAGAGTGCGGCCACATACCTCATGAGGAAAAACCAAAGGAAACTATCGCAACAATTTCCAGGTTTCTGGCAGCCACGAGTTAGGCGGAGCGCACTCATATCTTCGCCAGTATCGCTTTCCACGTTACCCACGCTTCATCGCGTGCCTTCTTGTTTGCGGGGTACTCGTCCCGCGTTTTTTGATCTGCGTCGTTTCCGGGTTGCGGCGCATCGCCAGCGCGCATAAAGCCGTGCCCTGCGCCTTCGTAAGTCACAGGATCGTATTTCTCTTTCAAGTCCTTCATAGCCTCACTGGTGGTGGGCAATGTCGCGTTAATACGCATGTCGTTTCCGGCGTAGAAACCATAGACCGGCGAGTTGATCCGCCGAAGCGCAGCCTTGTCGATCGTTTTCTGATCGTCAGTCATGGGTGCCGAGCCATAAAAGACAAATGCAGCTTTCAACTTCGGATTGTTGGTCGCATAGCGAAATGATTGGCTGCCACCCCAGCAGAAACCTGCGCTTACCACTTTGCCGTTAGCTGCGGGCAGTTTTGAAACGTAGTCGGCTATCGCATTCAGGTCCCCGGTAATCTGATCCGGCGGCAAGTCTCTTATAGCCTTCCCAACAGCGTTGCTATCCTTCGCGCCTATCTCGCTCGTGCCGCCGCCATTTGGGCCCATCCCGGAAAGCAGATCAGGCGCGATGGCTATGTAACCCGCTTCAGCCAACTCGTCAGTCAAGCTTTGCACCCAATCGCTCATCCCAAAAATTTCGTGAATTACCAACACCGACGTCGCTTTGTTTTTGATTTCGGGGTAAACGATGAAAGCGCTTACCTCACGTTCGGAATTACTGTTGGTTGGTTTGTACTTGACCTTCACCCATTCCTGATGGCGCGGCGATTTGGCTAACCTCGCCCTAGCCCAGTCCTGCGCGTCGGAAGTCATGGCGGAGTCGGACCCCCGTCTCGCTCCACGCTCGTGGTCCATATGGACGGTATTCGCGTGCTGCGCCGAGGCGCAAGATGCAATAATCATAAGATTAACTAGAACTGCGGGGAGAACAACAAATGCTTTCCTCATCATGGCCTCCGTTAAAGATGATTTTATTCTTACCGGACTTCATTGTCACAAAGACACACTCTCCTTTAGAAAACATACGACGGTTCTCACGACTCTTTCCACGGTCCGCCATAAGCAGTTTGATAGGGGTCTGCCATTAGCGTCACGTACTGCCAATGGAGTCGCGCCAACTGTCTGATGTGGAGGAAGTCGTGGGCTAGCCAGGAGGCAATGAGATCACCGGCGGAGAGCGATCCGTCCGGACGTTCGTGTCTGTTTTGCCAGTTCGGGCTCGACAACTGTCTTAACCATGCCAAAGAGTTTTCCCGCTCGCCGAAGAAATTCCTGAGCGATGCTTCAATATCTCTTTCGTTATACCCACGTCTTGTAACCCAGTTCTGCGGATCAATAGGTGCAAGGGGTTGCTTAGGATCCGCCAGCACTGATTGCAACCGCGCACGAAAATCTTCCTTTTCCTCATCGTAGAGATGGTTTATGACCTCAAGCATCGACCACTTGTCCGGCGACGGTTTCCACTTGGCTTGTTCGCCGTTAACGCCATTCAAGAGTCCTTCGAACACGTCGCGATTTCTGGATAGCCGATCAATAAAATAATTAAGATCCATCTGTTACTCCTGTAACGTCTAGAAATAACGTCTAGAAAAAGTCGCGGATAGTCTCTGAACGTACGCCCGCGTGAGCATTCCCACTTGCAGCCAGGCAATGATGGAATCCAATGTGGAGGTCCCGGCTCGAAAGTACTCCCGTTTGCCGAATGCTCCACTTTAGGAAATAATAACCTGCTGAAATCGATTTCATTGCCAGGCCGGGACAAACAGGCGGATGTATTGATACAGAAGATTCATAAGGAGTCTACGTGCCAGACGAGCAAAGAGTAGCTAACAATTCCCAAACATACGTCGTCGAGGCTGACGAATTCTCATACGAAACACTTGAACAGACTAACGGCCAAGCCACTGTCGTTCGTTTTCAGTTGGAAGATTCCCGTTTTCAAGCTGGTGACGTTGTTGTAGTACTTTCAGCCGGTGAGATCCATTTTCATGGCATGATTGGTAGACTCGCAGACGGTTGGGCGACAGCCACCGACCGGCGCGGTTCTCTGCTTCCCGCAACAATTCAATAGCCGACTCCTCCCCCCCAACCGCCTTTGCTAGCGCCTATAACCGGTTGGATAATTCACTTCCACACCAGGTGTAGACGAAACGATTTTTACGCGGTGAAAGCCCTTATTAAGATGAGTGGAGAGGTATGTCAGCGCTATTTGTCTATCGAGGGCGGCGTTTAGTTCTTTGATGAACGGATCGAAACTCGTTGGCGCGCCGAAGCCCTGGAAAAACGCGCGACCTCCCGTTTCGTCAGACAGTCTTTGCAGCGAGCTCTGGCCGTTAGCTATCAAGTTTCCATCCGTCGCTGTTAAGGCCGTGGGCGCGTAAAAGGAGTAGATGGCGACGCTCCTTCGCTGAGCCTCATTAATGGCGCGCTGTAGATCCAAACTTTGCGTCGGCGAGCTCGAGTCAACGCCGTGCGAAACATCCAATCCGTCAGACACCAGCAGGATCGCCCGCCGCCCAGCGGGTTGCGCATCGAATCGCTTGAGCGCTTCAATCACCTCCACATAAGGATTGTAAGGCGCGACGCTCGCTACCCCGATCGGCACTCTAAGAGACTTGGCTGTCTTTTCCAGGTCGCCGGTAAACTTCTGACGAACCTGCAAACTACCCGTTCGCAAATAACCCACGGACACGCGCGACCCCCGCGGCAGCCGGCGTATGAACTCAGCCAGCGATTTGATTTCGAGGCCGATGGATGAAACGACATCGTCCTGCATGAGCACAATTAAGTTTATTGGTGAGCTCGTGCCCATCGCTCTGACGGAGAGAATTGTTTGCGGCTCACCATCTTCGCTGACGGTCAAGTCCACCGTTTGCAATTCCAATTCGCTCGAAGCCACCGCTCCCTTGACGCGAATTGTCAGCGGAATAATCACGGGCCTGGCAGGACTTCCCGACGACGTAAGCGTGGTAGTTTCACCGCGCGATTGTGCCCACCCTCCTTCCCCGCTTCCCACCAGGACCAAAGAAAGGACCGCCACGAACACACCGGCAACTGCTCTTCGTGTTTGAACTCGCGTCATATCTGCTCCTATTCGCCGCAAACGACTTGAACACATTATACAAGCATCTTTACCAGGGCGCTTACAACCACCCCAGCCGACTACCGGCATGGATCCACCACAGTGTCGGTAGGCTGGTGAACCTGACGCTTACCCGCTAAGATCATTGACGACTGAACCAACGGACCAGTGAGTAGAACATGCTCGAGAAGACTCCAGGAAAACTAAACGCGGGCGATGAAAGAATCGCTCAGTTGTTGAGCTGGACTCCGTGGCTGTCGTTTGTCCTGGTCACTCTGCCGCTGCCAATCGTTTTCCTCGTGTTGTTTCTGGCGGCCGGCACAACCGATTCCGCCGCGATCTATCTTCTGCTGTCCTTTGTTTCAATGGGGCTGGGTTTAGTTGTCGGTCTGGTCATTCTAATTTTGTTTTTGCTGTATCGCAGGCGTTGGCACGGTCGGTTACGCGACCGGCTTGCCGCCGATGGGATAATAGCCGCAGAGGTACCTTGGTTCGCTTCGGAACTGTCTTCTGAGGAACGAAAGACCTGGGCAGAACTCAAAGCCACGAACCCTCTGCTAGCAGACGCCTACTGCGAAACGCTGGCCGCGCGCTTGACCGCAACCAGGATTATTGCCCGGGCGCGAGGAGAAACGTTAAGAATTGAGCGGCAGATCAATCGGACACGCAACATTCGCGGAGTCGATACGAATTCGCTCCTCAATGATCTAATGGCGGATCGCCGGTCTTCGGAGGGCCTTCGCAAGGAAGCGACCGTTCACTTGTCCGAAGCAAAGGCCAGGCTGCAAACAATTGAAGCAGCCGCGAACCGCACGCTGGGTCATACAGAAACCGATTCCATGCTGCGTCGTTTGGCAGCTTCGCAGGAACAGTTTCCACTGGCCCTCGAGATCGCTAGTTTGGAACAGGAGGCACTGCTTGAGTTGGGGCAATCTCAGCCCGGGCCTAAGTCTGGAAAGCTCACGCAGTCTGAAGACGCGCTGGACAGTCTTGAACGCTAACCTCTGATCGTTATCCAAGCTCTTTCAGGCGGTAGACGCCTGGCGCCGCTCGCGTTGCAAAACCTTCATCGACAAGTGCCCAGTTCCCGATTCCTGCATCCGGATTTGACAGTCCCGTAACGCGCGCAAGTTCACCTCGCAACGTCATGCC
>DIYZ01000136.1:10447-28454 GCA_002427845.1 Chloracidobacterium sp. UBA6041
CTGCTTTCCGTTAACGTCCAAATGTAGGTAAATTTTGGTTCGTAAACGATTTCGCCTGGAGTGACTTTGAATACTCTTTGCAGCTCATCGATCGCCCTGGTAAAGGCGCTGCGGTCGTTAACACCGCTGGCGCCGCGAAGATCTCGAGTAGACATTTCCCATTCTTTACGCAGGACCTTGAGTATGTCCTGGGCTGGCTGCGATAGGCTAGATTGCTCCTGCTTACGCGTAAGACCCGATAAAGCGTTGAAATGGGGCACCAATCTACGCGTGATAAAGATTGATCTGCTTCCGCGGAGCTTGCCGTAGTAAACACGACCGCGTCGTATGACCTCGTCTTTTATGGTCCAGGCCAGACTGCTTTCCTGGTCTTTCTGAAAATTGCGCGGCGTGTGCGCATCCCTGCGTCCGCATATAGCGATGTACAAAGAAGGTCCCGGGCGGCGTGAATCTGTCAGCGCCGAACAGAAACCTACGAGGTCGATAAACCTCTCGGCCGCCAGCGGCTCCTCGATGCGCAGGTCCGGTTCGCGGCACCACGCTCTGTCACGGTGAACTTCGATCTCTTCAGGAAGCGGGGATTGAACTATGGTCACCGCAGGATGCTATCAAATTGACAACAAGCCATACCAATCTGACCTCCACCGGTCAACCCTTCGACGGTTCTCAACCCCGATAGAAAACCTACTAAATCCCCATTTGACAGAAGGTTGCGCACCACTAGCCGGTTTGGCACAGGCCATGCCAATACGGAATCGCCAACTCGTGTTCTGTCGGGATGGTTTACGACCAAAAGGAACCTGTTCGAGGAGAGATCGATGAAAAACAAGAAAAGAAACAAACGTTCCATTGCAATCACCTGGCTAACCTGCTTGTCCCTGGTGCTCTCGTTGTGCGCGGGCGTCCTGGTGATCGACAGAGCCCAAGCTGCTCCCAAGGAGCCGGCTGAATCGGCCCGGGGACGCTTGAAGGACAGGGTCGCTTCAGACCTTCGCCAGCAGATGCGCAAAAACGGCGGCAGAGACACCCTCAAGGTCATTGTCCAGCTTAATGATGAAATGAGCCAACCTCTTAAAGCGCTGCTGCATGGGAATGGAGTAAAGGTCATGAGAAGCTTTACTAACTTCAACTCTTTGGCAGTCGAGCTTCCGGCAAGCTTGGTTGATTACCTGGCATCCTTCCCCGAAGTGGAATTTGCTTCCGTCGATAGCGACGTCAGAACGATGGGCGGACATATTGCCCATACAACCGGCGCCGACAATGTTAGATCGATGGGCCCAAATGGCACGGCATTGGATGGAGCGGGCATTGCTATTGCAATTGTGGACTCCGGAGTTTACGTCGCTCATGACGCTTTTGACGATGCTCAAAATGGCCAATCGCGCGTAATTGTTAGTCAAGACTTCACCGGCGAGGGCCGCACTGACGATCCATACGGCCACGGCACACATGTGGCCGCAGCCGCGGCTGGAAACGGCGTTGTTTCTCACGGCAAATACATTGGCATCGCACCGAAGGCTAAACTCATCAATCTCCGCGTTCTCAACTCTCAGGGCATCGGTAACGTGTCATCAGTACTCGCCGCACTCGACTGGATCATGACCAATCGCTCGATCTACAACATCCGCGTCGTGAACATGAGCCTCGGCATGCCGGCCGTCAACTCTTATCAGACCGACCCAATCTGCAATGCATCTCGACGCCTTGTGGATGCCGGCGTAGTTGTTGTAGCTGCGGCCGGGAACAATGGCAAAGACACCCTGGGTAATAAGCTTTACGGACATATACACTCACCGGGAAATGAACCCTCGGTAATCACGGTTGGCGCCGTAGATAGCAAGGGCACCGATAACCGAGCCGACGATTCCATGGCTACCTATAGCTCCCGCGGTCCGACGCGGAGCTTTTGGACGGATGCAAATGGTGTAAAGCATTTCGACAACCTCATCAAACCGGATCTCTCTGCACCGGGCAACAAAACTGTGTTCGCCCAGTCACCAAATAATTTGCTCGTAACCGAGAATCCTTCTTTGGATGTCAACGTGAGTGCCAATCCCGAGCGCGACGAGATGCAACTCAGTGGTACCTCGATGGCCTCTCCAATAGTTGCGGGCGCGGCTGCCCTGCTCTTGCAAGCTAATCCCAAACTGACGCCAAACATGGTTAAGTCGGCCTTGATGTATTCAGCGCAACAGCTTGCTGGATTCAATATGTTGGAGCAAGGGGCTGGAGAGTTGAATATCGATGGCGCGGTACGACTGGCAAAGCTGGTTCGCACAGATCTAACATCGACTACAACAGTTGGCGATCCTCTACTCACGTCGACACCTCCGACACCTCAGACAAGTATTTCTTATAGCGATAAAATCCAGAGCATTAGTTCGCTCGGCGTTCCGGTGACGGTAACAAACACCGGCACCTGCACCTTCTCATGGTCACAGGGTGTCATCGTCGGCAGAACATATCTAAGCGGTGGATCTTTAATTACAAAGTATCAGAAGGTTTACGCCCAGGGCGTTCTTCTTGGTGATGGCGTACTTTTAAGTGACGGCGTCTTGATCTCCGACGCCACGATGCTCTCCAGTGGCGTCTTATTGGGGGACAGCATTCCCATCAGCAACGGCACCACCATGAGCGAAGGCGGTTATTTTCTCGCAAATGGAGTGCTGCTTGGTGATGGAGTCCTGCTAGCAGATGGTGTGTTGATATCCGACGGCGTCTTGATAAGCGATGGTGTCTTGATTAGCGACGGCGTTCTCTTGGGCGACTCCGTACTCCAAGCTTACACGGCGATGCTCGGAGGCGATCCCTCTGAAGGAATGCCCATCGATGTTGACACTGGCGAGAACTATGTTGGTTACTAACGCACCAGCACATTTTGTCCAACGCCCCTTTCAAAGGATAGCAACCATGCATCAAATGAACTCCCTAGCATTACTCAAAGCCGCTCAGCGACAATCTTTTGCCGGCCAGCTCATGGTTCACGTCGCGAAACTGGACGCGAGCGACGAGCAGGAGGTCCTTGGTTTCCTTGCCAAGCGCCCCATTCACACGGTGGCGATGGTCGGCTTCATTCATGACAACGGCCTCGTGAGCCCGCTCAACCGCGGCACCTTCTACGGCTGCCGCAACCGTCAGGGCCAACTCGAAGGTGTCGCCCTAATCGGTCACGCAACCCTATTGGAAACCACGACCGATCGGGCCGTGGAAGGGCTGGCTGAAGTCGCACAGACCTGCACCACCACTCACATGATCATGGGTGAGAAGGAACGAATAGACGACTTTTGGGACTACTATGCAGAAGCCGGTCAGGATATGCGCCACGTCTGCCGTGAGCTGCTCTTCGAACTGCAATGGCCCGTCGAAGCCCTGGCAGAGGTGCCTGGTCTCCGACTCGCAACTCTCGACGAACTCGAGCTGATCATGCCAGTGCAAGCCCAGATGGCCTTTGACGAAAGCGGCGTCAATCCAATGGAACGAGACCCGGAGGGCTTTCGCCAGCGGTGCGCGCGGCGGATTGAACAAGATCGTACATGGGTGTGGATTGAAGCCGGCGAGATGGTCTTCAAGGCAGATGTTGTCTCCGATACTTCTTCAGTCATCTATCTTGAAGGCGTGTGGACAAACGCGGAGCGTCGTTCTCAAGGCTACGGCCTGCGTTGTATGTCGCAACTTGCCCGCACACTGCTGCGTCGCACCCGGTCGGTCTGCGTTCTCGTAAATGAGAACAATGGAAAAGCCCGAAAATTCTATCAGCGAGCCGGCTACAAGCTGCGCGCGGTCTACGATACGATCTTCCTAAATTAACTACCCTTCCTCAAGGGGTCAAAAGTGCGGAAATGGCCTTAACCAACTTTACTATAGACCACTTAACACTCGCGGAACCACTAAGTGCAACGCTACATAAGGAGTCTGCCGGGACCGTGCTGCGCTTCCTAGCCACCACCCATGTTACCCGGAAGACACTTGCGATTGCGGCATAACCACACGCCCGGCCGACCAACGCCCTTAGATGCCAGCTAAATTACTAATCAAGAATGAGAAATTGGTTGCCGCTTACATGTGGATTACGGCCGGCGCGGGCGGTTTGATCTGTTTCCTGGCTGCCTACAGGATAAACGCACAAGTAATCGATCGCAAATTCGTGGTCATCTCGATCCTGACACTTGTTCTTAGCTCGAGAATAACGATCAAGATTCCTCAATTTCGTTCGCAGATCTCGGTTTCAGATACTTTTATCTTCCTGACTCTTTTGCTCTATGGTTGTGAGGCTGCAATTCTCATGGCAGCCACCGAAGCGCTGATTTCATCCCTCCGATTTTGCCGTAGACCATCAACTATCCTGTTCAACTGGGGATGCGCCTCATGGACGGCTTGTGTCACAGGCTACTCACTGAAGTTTGCTTTTGGAGAACCTGTCTCGCTGGGCGCTGGTCCGTTATCGGCTGGATTCATCAGTGCCATGGTTCTTATGGCTTTAGCCCAATACGCGTCGAACTCCGGCCTCGTCGCAATCTGCGGAGCTCTCAAAGCTAATCGGCCCATCTGGCAAACGTGGAAGAAGCACTATTTATGGACTTCCATTACTTATTTTGCGGGCGCCTCGGCAGCCGCCGTGATCGCCAGACTCATTCAGGTCTTCGGGATCTACGCGTTGATTGCTACGATTCCGATGATCGCAATCGTATTCTTTACTTACCGCACTTACTTGAAGAATATCGAGGCCTCGGCGAACCAGGCTGAGCAAGCCCAACGTCACGTTGAGGAACTCTCACATTACATAGCAGAGCAGGAACGTATACGTGAACAATTTTCCCAAATGGAGAAACTTTCCGCGCTCGGCGAGTTGGCGTCTGGAGTCGCTCACGATTTCAACAATACCCTTGCCGGCATTCTCGGACGGGCGCAGCTACTCCTTCGCACCAATGATGCTGAAAAGCTTCAGCGTGGACTGAACATTATCATCAAGACCGCCGAAGATGGCGCGAAGACTGTGAAGCGAATTCAGGATTTTGCGCGCCAACGCCGCGACCATGATTTTGAGCCGGTCTGCATCGATCAGATATTATTTGATGTTAGTGAGATTACGCGCCCACGATGGAAAGATCGCGCCGAGGCATCGAATATTCAAATTAGTCTTGATTTGCAGATTCGATCAAAAGCGAAAGTCATGGGCGACGAATCAGAGCTACGCGAAGTTCTTGTGAACATGGTCTTCAATGCAGTTGACGCGATGCCTGCCGGCGGCAACTTAACGTTGTCAGCCGAAGATATTGAGGACTCGGTCGTCATCTCTGTCGGCGATACCGGCACGGGCATGCTGCCGGACGTTAAGTCGCGCATCTTCGATCCCTTCTTTACGACGAAAGGCAAAGCCGGCATGGGTTTGGGCTTGGCGGTAAGCTTCGGAATCATCAGGCGACATGAGGGGTCGGTTGCGGTTGAGTCTGAAGTCGGAGCCGGCACAAAGTTTAAGATAAGTCTTCCAAAGGCCAAGGTGGTAGAGGACTCGATATCGCCAGAGCTGGAAGTGGAAAGGCCCGCTATTAGGACGCCGACCGCACTCATTTCCCGCCCGTCAGCGCCTGATCAGCTTAAAATTCTAGTTGTTGATGATGAAGAAGCGGTGCGCGAACTGTTGCGTGATTTGCTTGAAAACGAGGGTTGTCGTGTCTACCTCGCCCAAGGTAGCCGCGAGGCTCTAGGGCTTTTTGAAGCGCATCAGTTTGATGGCGTTTTCACGGACGTTGGCATGCCAGGAATGAGCGGCTGGGAACTTGCCCACGTCATTCGCAAACGCAATCAGACTATCCCTATCGCGGTAGTAACGGGATGGGGAGAAGCTGTTGGTTCTAATGAGCAAAAAGACGCTGGTGTCGATTGGGTGGTAACGAAACCCTTTCGAGCGGAACGCATCAATGAGCTAGCAGAACAAATGTGCCGTCGGCGCAACGTCGCAATAAAGCGTGCCGCTTTTTCGATTGTTGCCGCATAGTCACATCGCTGATCTGAGCGTGATTCCACTAGTATTCAGGCCTTCCCTTCACTATCTTCCAATCCATCGCTTCGTGTGTCGGGTCGCCGTCAATACCCTCCTAGCTTGGTGACTGGCTTGCCAATAAACGTCTACGGTACTCCACAGCATGTTTCACACTTTTCTCGACGACTTCGAGACTAAAAGGCTTCAAGATGAAATCGAAAGCTCCCAGCTTAATCAGCCCTTGGGCGTGCTCCTGATCACCAATGCCGGAAATAATTATTACGGGAGTGTTGGGAAATTTCTGCCGCACGTGGCCCAGCAACTCTAGACCGCTTAACCCTGGCATCGAAATATCCGTAAGCAGGACATCGTAGGTATCGGCCTCTAGTTTGGCGAAGGCTTTCTCGGCGGTCTCCGCTGTTTGACACAAGTATTCTTCTGAAAGCAGCTCGTAGAGTGTGTCGCGAATTGTCTCGTCGTCGTCGACTACCATGACTTTTGGCATCTATCGCCCCTTCCACAATTATTAACGCTTTGAGCAGCCCCCAATTTTCGTGAACTGCGACCTATGGGAGGAACCAACTCTGGATGAGGATCTGAACTGGAAAATAATAACATACATCTTGTACGCGAAATGAAAATGAGGAGCGCCCGCATTAGCAGACGCCCCTCGCTATTAACAGTAAGATCGTCACGGCAAAGTACGAGCTGCCAGGAGTATCATCGAGGGCAATCGCGATAAGGAACGTCACGTTCTTAGCGAGGTGCCGAGGCACGAATGGTCAATTCCGTGCCGCGAGGTAACTCAAGATCATCCCTTCCCTGAATGTAGACAGATCCAGCACCGCCTCCAGCACCGACGATGGCGCCGATTGCGGCACCCTTGCCGCCTCCGGCGATGGCGCCGATAATTGCACCTACTGCCGTGCCAATAGCAGCTCTCTGCTCCGTCTTTGTAGTCTGGTTATCATCTTTGACAGAGCCTTCGTTATCAACTTTGACAGTCTCTCCGTGGGTTGTTCTGACAGATTCCAAAATTCCTGCAAACCGGTATGATCTGCCGTCCCGCAGCCGGATCGTATCGAAGTTTAGTGTCATCTGAGAACGGCCAGTAATGCGGCCGCTACGCTGTACATTAGACACTCGACCTTCGATGGTGGCGCCTTCGAATTGAGATGGCTGTCGCACAGTCACTGTGAAACGGTCGCCCTCTCTGGCATTCGCGCTCGAGAGCCCGTTGTCGAGTACGCCAACTACAGTTTCTCCGTTTGCCAATATAAAGTCGGCGCTTGACGTCGTCGTATTGGGATTTGCTTGTGGCCCGCTGTTAATATCGAAACGCGCGACTTCCGACGTCTTCTCATATACGCTCTGCACAACCACTGGCCGGCTTAGTCCTTGAACGTAGACGTGGCGCGTCACACTCATAGCGCGACCATTATCAATCGGGTCAAACGTAACATTGAATTGGTTGCCGATGTCACCGGTTGAGCTTACGATTAGCTGGTCGCCATTTAACGTCGCACGCGCATGAATTGTTCCGCCATTGCTGGTCGTTTCAACGCGTTCAATGCCGTCAGCAGAAAAAGTGATTTGCGGTGCGCGCGATGAACCGATGGTCACATTCCTGCCGCGCAAGTCGATCGCGATCTGATCGGGAGACTCCAGTCGAGCTGTTATCTGATCGCGAAGGCGCGACCGATCGCCATCAGGTAGAGACTGTGTGGCTCGATCAGCAGCTTGTCCCGGATCGTCACTTTTCGATGGATCGAGGCGATAGGTCCCCGTCAACTGGTTGGCGGCGTACGGCGCCTGACCGGTATTTGGGTAGGTAGTGTTTGGATAAGTCTGGCCAACCGATGGCCAACTCAAGTTGTAAACGCTCGCCAATTGATTCAGATCCGCGCGCAAGGTAGTCCAGTTGCGCTGCTCCACAGCATTGCGAGTGTTGAGGCTCGCCATAAGGCTATCGACTAGCGCTGCCCTGTTGAGAACTTCCTGCGCTTCGGCCGTTGTTGACTGTCTTCTGTCGAAGCGCTGCCGTAGTTGGTTGACAGCGGATGCCAGGTCCTGGACCAGGTTGTCCAGGTTTTGTCCGCCGGTCTCGTAAACTCCTCTCTGATTATGCGCGTTCAAGTTGTTTCGTAAAATGTCGGTACGATTTTCGATTCGAATTATTAACTGGCGTACCGAACGAAACGTTCCACGATAGCTTTGACGTTGAGCTTGCGCTAACGTAGCTCCCGCAGCCAAGACAGCCACCGCGATAAATGCTACAAGCGTTTTTCTAATTACAATCATTTTTCTTTCCTCCAAGTTTCCAAAAAGAGGATCCGTGGCCCAAACAGTATGGCGGTATGACAGATTCATTTAAGCGTCTAAGCTGTGCTCTCTGACACGAATTCGCGACAAGACCTTTTGTGTTACCCCATGCTGACAACAAGCAGCGTGCCATGGTCTTACGCGTTAGGAGCTTTTGGCACAAATGTTGGCGATTTAGGCGTTTTCTGCGTTGAAGGGTGAGCCTGGCACCGGCCGCGAGTGCTTGAACCCTGTGTGGTATTCTTTCGCAGGAGGTATCGTAATGAGTTCCCAAGAACCGAAAGCGGTTGTGCAGCTAATTGGAAACGATTTGTTTACTGGCTACACCCCCTCGGGCAATTCGATAACCATTGACGCGGACCATGTTCGCAACTCTGCAGCCAGCCCCCTGGAACTGCTTTTGCTGGCGCTGGGATCATGCACGGGCGTCGATGTCGTTTCTATCCTTAAGAAGAAGCGTCAAGATGTGACAGACTATCGGGTGGAAGTTCGTGGTCAACGAAGAGACGAGCATCCGCGAAGCTATAAACGAATGGAAGTGCATCACATTGTCACAGGCCGTAACATTTCAGAGCAATCAGTCGGCCAGGCAATCGAGCTTTCGCAGAACAAATACTGTAGCGTAGCCGCAACTTTGCGCCCCACGGCGGAAATCGTTTCGAGCTATGAAGTCATCCAAGGATAGGGACGACAATACCAGGAAGCGTTTGCGAGGGGATCAATTGGGAAAAGTTTTAGCTAGTTTGGTGTTGCTGCTTTCTTTGGCCGCTACGTTTGCAGCGACTACCGTTCCACAGGTTACGGCCTCCGCAGAATTCGTGTTGACGCGTCTTCACCTGTTTACCATTCAAGCAAGCTCACAGCGAAACAGTGATGCCAATCTTGAGGCAGTGCGGCGTCAGGACCGTCTTGCCCGTAACGCTCGCGGAATAATTACTCGTCTTACCCCGGAAGAACATCTCCGTCGCGCCAGTGTGTATCACGCGAATCGCGCCTTCGACGAAGCGCGCGAACATTGGCAGGCACTAATAAATTACTATCCGGACGATCCCAGAGTGGCGGAGGCTCTGTTGGGAATTGGCCGGTCGTATTATCAAGCGCGTCAATACACCGAAGCCTACAATGCTTACGATCAGCTTGCCCGGGTTTATCCCTCTACAAAAGAAGGTCGCGAAGGGCTTAACTTCAGCGCAGCCTCGTTGCTTCGAATGGGTAGAGCTTCTGACGCGGCGGATCGTTACCTTGAATACATCAATCGGTTCCCGGATGGTGAACGAATCGAAACGGCGCACTTGAACGCAATCGACACGCTGAGAGAGGCTGGTCGTTTACAAGAGGCCAGTAATTGGATCGGTCGTACAAGACAGCGGTTCGCTGGCACTCCGACGGAAACGAATGCGATTTTCGCACAACTGCGTCTGGAGATTTCGGAAGGTAACTGGCGGCGGGCAATCTCGAGCGCGGATGAATTAAGTAGGCGAGGTTTTCAAAAGGGCGTCTCCATCACGCCCGCGGAAGTCGCTTACCTGAAGGCCTATAGTCTGGATCGCGCGGGCAATCGCGACGCTGCATTCGAAGCGTATCTGTCCGTGCCTACAGGGATTGATTCCTATTATGGATGGCTAGCCAACGACCGTTTGGCCGCCATCGCCGACACTAAGCTTCGCTCGCAAGCTGATGAGCGCGTTAACGGCAATAATTCCCAGGTCGCCGGCGTCGCGGATCGGTATCCCGCCCCATACAGGCAAGCGATAATAGCAACGGCAAAGAAGCGCAAACTTGATCCTCGTTTTGTTCTGGCTCTCATTCGCCAGGAAAGCGTGTTTCGGCCACTCGCAAAATCTCCGGCTGGCGCGCGCGGGCTCTTGCAACTAACGATGGACGCCGCGCAGAAGTATGCGTCAAACGCGGGCGTAAGCAACTTGCAGGAGAGTCAACTCTATCAACCTGAAACTTCGATTCGACTAGGCGGTGAATATCTCGCGGAGCTTTTCGGTATGTTTCCCAACATGCCTGAAGCCGTGGCTGCTTCTTACAACGGCGGCGAAGATAACGTGGCGCGCTGGGTAAGACGCGCAAAACAAAAAGATCCCGGCGTGTTCACATCTGAAGTCGGCTTCGACGAAACTAAAGCTTACGTTCAAAAAGTAATGAACAACTATCGTGTATATCGCCAGCTCTACACCGCCGATCTTCTACGCAAATAGCCGCGCTTTAGTTTCATCGGTTGAGAAGCGCTACATTGGTGGTTATTCTTGGTCCTGCGCTTACCGGCCACTTCCCTTCATGGCTCGGGACTAAATCGTCTGTCTTCAAAACCTGTCGCTCTCTCACGCCTTCTTAAGGGATCGGGCCGCTCATAAGTTCGCGGCAAGATTCCCAATCGCACAAGCGCCGGATAGTATTCATATCGAATCACCAGCTCCGCCGCCGCTTTTGATTCCAGTTCCATATTGATCCACTGAACGTCATTGTGGACCGAACGCCCGATGCCTGTCGCCGCATACTCATCATCGGGCGTCTGCGCCGTCTGCCCTTGTCGCTGCTTTAGAGTATCGGCGGATCGGTTTCCGGCGGAGTTGGCGCTCCCGCGCGATGCGGGTGATTCAGAACTTTTATCGCGTCCATCTTCTTCATAGATTGGCCTTGGCGGCGGCGGTGTTACCGGAACCATTATTGGCCGCCGTTCACGGAAGAATACCGCCGAAACAACACCGAGATTAGATGTTTGCCCAAGCTTTGCGCCATAGGAGTCTCGCTCAGACGTGAAATAGAATCGGCGCGCGCGTTCCGAACTCATCTGCCAGCCACTGATGTTGATCGTTCCATAGGGTCCTATTACCCACTTGCTGGCGTTCCACGCCGTCGTACGTCGCGCATCGATCGTGTTAAGGCCGTCCACTGACAATGCAACCGCCACACGGAACGGTAGCGGGTTACGAATTCTTACTTCGTACTCAGCGCCCTCGCTGGCCTCAACATAGCTCCTGCCGCGAGCGTAGTATTCCTCAAGCGGCCGGCCATCTACCAGGATCTGCATTTCGAACATTCGCTGCGCAATCACCTGTTCCGGGCGCTGTGAGACTGCGGCGGTCTCGACCTCGGTTCGCGCGTGCGAAAATATTGTTGTATAGCCAAGAATTAGCGCCACCCCTGCCAAGCACAGTCCTACCAGCATTTTGTTCATGCTGCCCTCCTCCTGCAAAAATCATCCATTGACCCGTTGGAGGAACGCCACGAGACGAGAATTCTTGCGCGCCATTAGCTTAAGCCTGTTACTCGCCGGATCTTTGCCCGTTAAACGGGTCGATTTGAGCTTTCGGTGTTGAGTAATAAGGAGAGGGAGGCTACAATTACGCGCCTTTCTTCTCCACTTGTTTCAGAGCGACTCTTTTCGGAAGGTTGGTAGGAGTACCATAATGGAATACGTACTGACTGCAACGAAGAATGAGGCTCGTGCAGGCTCATACTACGACAAAATCGCAGCCTTTTATGATCTGACTTTTAAGCTGAACGGCTATGGTCGATCACTCGATCAGTATTTGGCCAACTATCCCTTACCAGTCTCCCGGGGGGCGAAGATTTTGGACGCCGGGTGCGGCACGGGCCTACTGACGCTGGCACTCCTGCGTACGCTCCACTTCCCAGTTAGCATTACGGCGCTCGATCTTTCCGCTACCTCGATTAGCGCTGCGAGGAAAGCCGTTGACGAAAGCCCGGGCCGCACTCGCGACGTTTCCTTCGCTGAAGGAAATCTCTTATCGCTTCCCCTCTCCGACAATTCTTTTGATCTGGTAGTCACGAGCGGGGCCCTCGAATACGTTCCGCTTGGCGAGGGAATGTTGGAGCTTGCCAGAGTGATCGCGCCAGGCGGGCACCTGCTTCATATTCCGTGCCGTCCTTCCGCCGCTACCACATTCCTGGAAATCCTGTTTCGCTTCAAGTCTCACCCACGGCAAGCAATACTTAGCCACACCAAAGATCACTTCCGCATGGTCCACGAGTATCGCTTCCCGCCATTGCAGATCATTGGCTGGAGTAAGACAGCCATGCTCGCCCAGAAGACTTAGTACGATTTGCTGCCTAGTGTTTCTCTTTTTTCAACATAACGGCCAGGTTACAAATGAAGTCGGATGGCAGGTAGATTTCCGTTTGATAGACTCGGTAACCAGGAGACGTGATTCGCAAAACATATTCCCCTGGAGACACGGAATGAAAATCATACGAGCCGTGCTCATTGGTTTCCGTTGTGAGAACGTTCTTGTCGTCAGTGGGTCTGCGCAGCTCAATCCTGGCGTGGGCCTTTCGCTCTGCTACGTCGTTGTACGACAAATCCTCAAAAGCTACGTAACCGCGCATTCCACTGCGACCAGACTGGGCCAATGCCACCATGGCGCAAATGAGTAGCGCGACGAACAGCTTGATTGTCAACTGAGTTTTCTTCGTCAATGGATGCATGGTCATTTCACCTGCTGATTTGAATTACTACTGATCCGACTTTTTTGGTCTTAAGAGCCAAGCAGAGAATCCTGATAAGACAAACATCGCCATTGAGATCAAGAAACACGTGCTCGCCCGCTCTTTTTAGATCTCTGAATAAAGCCTTGGTGGCACGTCAGAGGCCCAGGCGTTGGCTATAGCGCCATTCAGAAATAGCAAGCCGACGACGACGAACAAAGCAAACAGTGGCCATCTAAGAATGGGGCGCAAGACTCAGAACCTTCCCTTGAGGAATCGAAGGCTGCCGAACTACTTAATAGGCGCGAGGCGAATTATGCGATCGTCGTCAGCGGCAGGCGTGCCGCGGCCGTCCTGATTGGAAGTTGAGAAATACAGATAACCGTCGGGGCCTTCAGCTACCTCACGGATGCGGCCATACTTTCCTTCAAGCAGATTCTCCTGGGTGACCACACGCCGGCCATCGAGCACCACGCGAATCATGCGCGTGCCTACCAGGCAACCAAAAAAGAAATTGCTGCGAAACTGCGGAAACGCTGCGCCGCGATAGAACATTCCGCTCGCCGGCGCACACGCGGGTGTGTACTCCAACAGCGGCGACTCCATGCCGGAGTGGGTTTGGGTGTGATGAATGACAGGCCAGCCGTAGTTCTTTCCCTTTTCGACGATGTTTACTTCGTCGCCCCCTCCCGGACCGTCGAATCCGCTCGGCCCGTGTTCAGTTTCAAATAACAGATTCGTGCCCGGCTGCCAATCGATTCCTTGCGGATTGCGATGACCGTAAGACCAGATTTCCGGACGGGCATTCGGTTGGCCGACGAAAGGATTATCCGACGGCGCCGTGCCATCGTCATTCACTCGCAGAATTTTTCCGGCAAGGGAATCGAGCCGTTGCGCCAACTCGCGCTGAGTCGCATCGCCCGTAGTGATATATAGCTTGTCATCGGGACCAAACCGCAGGCGGCAACCCGCGTGAAACTGCGCCGCCGGAATGTTGTCAATAATTAGTTTACGTTCGGCGAGCCCGCCTGGCGTTTCGCGGTAACGAACCACGCGCACACGCTGACCGTCGCCTTTGTAAGCGTACGAAAGATAGATTAGATGGTTGGCGGCAAACTGCGGATGCAGCGCGATCCCCATCAAGCCGCTCTCGCCTGTTGGTTCTACATCCGGAACTGTAAAAAGCGGATCGCGCCGCAGCTTGCCGTTCTCGTAAACGCGCACCCGGCCGGGACGCTCCGTAAAAAACATTCGGCCATCCGGCGCCCAAACAATGGACCAGGGCACCTCCAGATTGCCAACCACAGTCTCAATACGAAAACTCACCTGCGCCGTCGGTTGTTCCTTTTGCGAAGTTGTTTCAACTTCGCCGGCTCCCCGGCCCGGTGGTGGATGTCCACACGCCAGCGCGAGCGATATCAGCACAGACAGTGTCGCAAAAATCGTTCTTTTCATCTCAGCAATGTGACGACTGTCGTGCCTATAACTTTCATCGGCCGGGCTAAGGCTCCGTTTGGAGCCAAATGTATATAGCACGCCATCTTCCGTCGAAAGCTCCATAGGAGCGAAATGTTATGCCGCTCCTACGGAGCTAAAATATTTGTTTTTCGGTTGTGAACTATAAACATTCCGCGCCTAACGGCGCTTAAGAGATGCGGTCTCTCTTTGTTTCCCTTTACGGGTGTCCCTTTTCCCTTCGTTGCGCGCCCTCTCTGGCTGCTCCTAGTGTTGAATGTATTCGTGCAGCAGTTTGATTTCATTTCCCTGCTCGCTCAGCTCAACGCGAAGCAGATCACGCATTGAGAGCATGCCAACCCAGCGTTCGCCGTCTACAACGGGCAAGTGACGGGTGCCGATCAATTCCATTCGTTCCAATGCCTGATGCGGAGTTTCATCGCAATTGATCACGGCACGCAGTTCACTGGTGACGTCACCGACTTTGACCGATGAAGGATCGCGACGTAATACGACTACGCGTCTTAGAACATCTCGCTCAGAAAACACGCCGATCAAATTTCCGTTCTCATCAACTACGCAGACCGCGCCAATGTTCCGCGACGCCATAAACTCCGCGGCGTCCTGCACCGACGCCGTCGCCTTCATTGAATAAGGCTCGCGATCGCGAATGACATGTCTAATCAGCATCATGGGGAGCCTCCTGGATGCGCGCTCGTTTATTGTGGATGGCGGGGGCTATTATAGATAAACCGCCAGGCTCTGTCTCTAGTCAAAAACCCAAACTGCAAGGTTGCTGACGTTAACCGAAAAGGTTCGCTTGCGCAGATGGGCGTCGAAAGGTGCTATCGGGCCGGGCTACGCGCTTATTGGTGTGGTTGAAACCCAAACGCTCGGAATGAATTCGAAACAAGCGTTCGATCGCCGCCCAGTATTCGCCTTTTCCGCGCATGCGTTCGCCGAACACACTGGAATTCAGTTTTCCGTCGCGGGCTTCAAGAATGCGATTTATCACCCGGTCAGCCTTTGTGGGAAGTTTTGCGCGCAGTCGCTCCTCAAAATATGGCGCAACGCTGCCCGGTAACCGCAGCATGTTGATAAATGCGAGAGTGGCGCCGGCTTCCTTCGCACGATTCAGCAACACCGGTATGTCACTGCTAAGCCCTGGAATTACAGGCGCGATACCGATTCCTACGGTAATGCCCGCGGCAGCCAAATCCGCCATCGCATGAAAACGCGCGTCGGGTAATGGGGCGAAAGGTTCGACCGCTCGGGCCACTTCGCGATCAGTAAACGGAATTGTGAAGAACACCCCGACATGCGCGTCCTTTGTTAGTTGTTGAAGCACGTCTATGTCCCTGCGAATTAACGCCGACTTTGTAATCACCCCCACTGGATTACGAAACTCGGCGCAAATCTGCAAACACTGGCGCGTCAATTTGTAGCTGGCCTCGAGAGGAATGTACGGATCAGAGGTGAACGAGAAAACTATCTCGTCGCCCTTCCACGACGGCTTCATCAGTTCTTTGTGCAGCAACGCAGGCGCGTTGACCTTAACGACGATTTTGCGATCAAAATCGGTGCCCGCGCCGTAGCCGAGATATTCGTGGGTAGGCCGGCTAAAACAATAAGTGCAGCCATGGATACAACCGCGATAGCAGTTGACGGTGAAGTCAAAGCCCACGTCGGGGCTGTCGTTGTGAGTAATTATCTTTCGAGTCTCAGTCTCTTCGAACACTTCGAGCTTTGCTTCAGGAGGTTCGCCGAGCCACTCTACTGAATGCGTGAGCCACGGATTGGGGGGATTTTCGACGTAATGCATAACCCTTGTATTGCCTGACGGACTGGAGACAACCCACGCGACACTTTTAATCGCATCGTCTTACTGCACCGATGCAAGCTTGTCCTATCGCTGCAACACAGTGTAGCAAACACCGGATTATTTGGCGAGCAACAGAGCCCGTGAAACCTATGTATCCGACCGAACTTCGATTACGACAATGGATTCTATGGCACTGAAGAAGATAAAGGTTTGCGTCTCGTCCTCCGCTCCGCGATCGGTTAACGAGACATAGTCGTTCGTTATTTCCCCCACGTGCCCCTTATACACGCCGCCCGAGACGCTCTTGATATTCACCAACTGCCCTTTGTAGCGGCGGAACAAATTCTCGGTGTGCTGTCGTTCCATCTCACTTATTCTGCCCGGTCATACAATCGGGGCAGCCTCCTCCGCTCTGCGTTCGTCACCTTCCGTCCAGGTCACGAAGAAGAAGCGATATTTGTCCGGGTCTTGCAAAGTAATGAATCGACCGCCCCAACCTTCGTCCGTCGGCGGCCAAACGTCGGCACCTTTTTCGGTAAGCTGGCGATAATATTCATCAACGTCGTCAACGCCTAGGAAAAAATTCACACCCCGGCCTCGTCTTAACATCGTCTCGAGATGTTGAGCCAGAGTGAGTTTAAGCGTGCCGGCTTGCAGCGTCGCCATCGGAGGTTCTGAATCCGGAGTATGCTTCTGCACTTGAAAGCCGAGCAAGCCGTTATAAAACTGCAGCGACTCCTCCAGGTTGTTAACTTCTACAAACAGCAGATCCAGTCCCGAAACGCTCATTTTGTATTATTCCTCAAACCGCGGTTAGCAAAAGATAGACTGCGTACCCGCCCCCGAGCACCAGGGTCCAAAAGATTGCCTCTTGCACGCGCGTGTAGCGGCGCAAGGGATTCGAGAGCGGCAGCGAATCATTTGCAGCGCGCATTGCGCTGCGCGCCATCATGATTCCAAAGGCGATGACTAGTACCGCAAGAATTGCCAGCGGCCACAAGAACCAGATCCACTGAAACCGAACCAGGAATAGAAGAAATAATCCAATCAAGAGACAGAACAATGCGCTCAAAGCATGGCCCAGCAACCCCACGTCCTGAGCTGTTGGCGCCGACGTCGGGATGAAAGTATATGCCGGGACCGTTGCACGCTGCGCATCATACTCCTTTCTTGTTTCTTCATTTCGCAAGACGCGGTAAGCCTCGTTCAAAGACTTCATTTCTTCTTCCGTGCCGCCCTTATCCGGGTGACGACGCGCGGCCATTCGTTTGTAAAGGCGCTCAAGTTCGCGCCGCGACGCGCGCTCGTTTGCGCCAAGGATTCCGTAGTAATCTTTATGCGAATCAAACTGGCTCATGAGGTTTTGTGATTTTAGATTTGCAGGTGCCGATTTGCAATGGACATAAGCGCAAAGAACGCGAAGTGATTCGCAAAATCCTGCTCCTCTTTGCTGCTCACTCGCCACACGGAGTATCAAATATGAAACAACAGATAAGATTAGCCGCGGATGAACGCAGATCAGAAACAGGATCTGCAAAACACCAACGCAAAAGTTTTCAGCTGTTTCGTTTCAGATCCGTTTTTATCCGCGTAAATCTGCGGCCGCTTTTTAGGAACGCAGAGTCTCGGCGCTTCGTCGCGTGGTTCGTAATCCAATTGCCTTTGCGGCCCTTTGCGAATACCTTACCGATCTTTGCGGTTCAAGCTTTCGTTTCGTAACATTCGACTAGCAACATGCCACATGAATTCTCTCCCGGCGATGATCTGATTTTTCAACTCGAAAGCGGGTTAGGCTTGCTCCGGATTCTCGCAATCGAGGGCGAAGGAGCGGAAACAGTTTGGCATCTCCTTGCCTACGATGAGTTTTTCCCCAGCGTCGAGGCTGCCGAAGAGGCGCTCGCCCGGCCTGGCTCGCTTGCAATAAGAAATGCGCACATGGCGCTTACCGATCGAGCGTTTGAACGGACACC
>DIYZ01000136.1:28625-31188 GCA_002427845.1 Chloracidobacterium sp. UBA6041
GTTTCCGATCGCTCTGCATTATTGTTGCTGGGAATTCGATAGAATGTTTTGACCAGGGACAACGATGACAACTAATGAAACGAGGCTCGTGAGTCCTCTAGCCCCCACTGCAATAAAGCGTGCTTTATATGGCTCGTTGATAATCCTTGTTTCATTTTCGTGGGCGGCAGCGACCCGCACTGAACGCCTGATCGATTCCTGGAAGCCCGTCGCTTATAACGTGTCGCTTCTCTTCGACGATCAGTTGACCCGCATTATCAGCGCGAAGACCGAGATTACGATTGTCTCCCTGAAAGACAATTTGTCTTTAATCGATCTGGATTTCGGCGAGTTGCCTGTTGATTCCGTCACCGTCGGCAAGCAGACCACCCCCTTCGAACGTTTGCCCGGCCGGCTCAATGTTAAGTTGTTGAAGACTGTGCCGCGCGGCGCGAGCTTTACTGTCGCTGTTACCTATCATGGCACGCCCACGGATGGATTGATTCTTACTGCCGATAAGGCTGGTAAACCTGCCGCCGTAGGCGACAACTGGCCCAACCGCGTGCATCACTGGATTCCCTGTTTGGACCACCCTTCGGCAAAGGCTACGGTCCATTTTTCAATAACCGTACCGGCGCGAGATTTGGTGGTCGCCAATGGCCGACCTGATGAAGTTAAGAACAGCCTCACGACGAGAACCTGGAACTATACCGAGACAGTTCCCATTCCGCCCTATTGCATGATTATCGCCGTCGGGGAGTTTGCTCAAATAATTCCGCCGCAGCAACAGACCACTTACCTTGTTTATTATGTTCCGCAGCCCGATAAGGAATTTGCGATGCAGGGATTTGCTGCGGCAAATCCTTCGTTGAAGTTCTTCAGCGAAACGATAGCGCCCTATCCGTACGAAAAGCTTGCCTTGATAATCGGTGCTACTCGTTTTGGCGGTATGGAGAACTCCAGCGCTATCGTCTTCCCGAGTTCGTTATTCGATCGGAGAACCGGGTCAGAACCAATGAGCAGTTTCTTCAATATTCGTGAGGGCCTGGTGGATGTGGTCGCGCATGAGATCGCGCATCAATGGTTTGGCGATTCGGTTACGGAGTCAACCTGGTCGGATCTCTGGCTGAGCGAAGGGTTTGCCACTTATTTCGCGGGACTCTTAATAGAACGGCAGGATGGCGAGCAGGCCTTTCAGCAGTACATGAAAAGCGCGGCGCAGAAGTATTTCAGTTATGAAAAGAACCAGCGCACGCCCATTCACGACCCCGAGACCGAAGACCTCTTCAAACTTCTGAACCCAAATAACTATCAGAAAGGCGCCTGGGTGTTGCACATGCTTCGCGCTGAGCTTGGAGATAACGATTTTTTCCGCGGCATTCGCACCTATTACGGCGCTCATCGAAACTCGACCGCCAACACCGAAGATTTGCGTGCAGCTTTCGAGAAGTCCTCGCGGCGGGACCTGAAGGAGTTCTTCGCACGTTGGATCTATGGCACGGGCCATCCTCAGTACGAGCTATCGTGGGAATGGAGTAACAGAACGCGAAACCTGAGATTAATATTACGGCAGGTTCAAGCCGAACCTGCGTTTCCCAACGCATTGCCTATCGATATTGTGACAGCCAATGGCAAGCGCCGCGTGGTACTGAAGCCGACGGGCAAGCAAACCATTCAAGCGTTCAAACTCGACAGCGAACCTTCCGACGTCACTGTCGATCCCGAGAATGTTGTTTTGGACGAGGCGCGCGTTACCAGGACGATTGTGTCCTCATCACGATTTGGAAGCCGGATGTCGAATTCCTGTTGTTTATCGTTTCGAAGCTTAGCGAGTGTTACAGCCAATAGTAATTGATGCTTCGCCGCACGAGTGGCAGACACCTGAGCAACTTGAAACGCCCATGACTTTTCCGTAGTTATTCGCGACCCTCGCTGTCGTGTGCTACGCGACGAGCCTGGGCTCACTGCCCACTGCCCACTGACGACTGCTTACCGGCTACTGCTTCACCGGCACCGATGTTTGCAGTCGTTCTTGGCTCGCTTAGCTGCGTCTTCACAGAGATGCCGTTCGTGCTTTAGCGGTATCTCTTTGCATACGGCCTTTCGCAAGCGAGAGACCTCGTTGCATCGGTCCTTACATCGGTTGCCGGCGACTGTTGCTGGACTCACGGCAGCAAACGTTCCCAGACAAACTAAGAATGCCAAACTTAACCTCGGAATAACCGTGGTTCGCTTCATCGCAATGCTCCTTCCGCGTAACAGGTGCTCGCACACCCGATATTACTATTGTGTTGATGGTTAATCGTTGCCGGTCCGGGGTTCCGACAACTTTTTGGAGGAGAGACGCTAGGATACTCTTGAGGGCTCACTCAATCAAAGCAGCGCGCCATTGGGTACTGGTTCAA
Organism: Chloracidobacterium sp. UBA6041; assembly: GCA_002427845.1. Taxonomy (GTDB): domain Bacteria; phylum Acidobacteriota; class Blastocatellia; order Pyrinomonadales; family Pyrinomonadaceae; genus PSRF01. The sequence goes on from DIYZ01000136.1 coordinate 31,010, forward strand.
TTTGTAGACTTGACGAGAAACGGCCGGATTGGGATTCCAACGGCCGTGCCGGAAGAGTTCCGTCAGTAACTAGCAATTTTTTGACTATCACCAATTGAAAGCCACACCGACTACAAAAGCTGACGTCATCAGAAACTTGTTGCTGGCTGCATTTGGGACAATACATAAAACCTTTCAAC
>DIYZ01000275.1:0-14212 GCA_002427845.1 Chloracidobacterium sp. UBA6041
CGGGGCGCCGCTTTTGGCAGTAATAGGCTTGGAGGCCTTGATGTCTTCCGGCGATGCGAGCGAAACGATTACCGGGTCATTATCAAGAGCAGAAAGATCATAGGTTTCGGTTACCTGGGCTACCTGTCGCTGGCGAGTTTCTACAGTCTGCGCTGCAGCCGATTGGGAAAAAATGCCAAGGGCAAAGCAGGCCGCGAGCGCATAGGGGAACAGTCTTTTAAACAGCAAGGGGTCTTTCTTCTCCTTTAAATTCTTTCTTCGTGAGGAGGTAACGCCGGGAGGCAAGAAGGATTCTATTGACTGAGATATCCTGGAACAAGAGGCAATGTGACTGTTTCGTGACGAATCACACGAGCTGGTAACAATGCGAACCAAAAGAGGTCACACCGTTTTGCGATCAAAGGTCACTTACATGGAGCATTCCTTGTCAAACGTTTGATAGAAAAACACAATCAGTCAAACTGAAGACTTTATTGAGCGTTTCCTGTCGGAAAAGAATGCGAAGAAAAGTTTTTGAGAAGCCAAAGCTGAACGGTAGAAAACACCACTCGGAGATTATCTACGACTCTCAAAGACATTTCGGTATAGATTCAGTGCGAATAGCAGCGTGAGTGCGAGCGTCAACGGGGCAATCTCCTTATAAGTATTGGGTTTGTTAATTAGAAATAAACCCAATCCGGGGAAACTTCCGCCGGCGTGACGCCTTAAATGTCAGTCACCCTGATTGGCGGCATGATAATTCAGGCCCACGGTGATGATTTTTTGCAGCAATTGATCGTAAGGCACTCCGCTGTGGGCGGCGGAATCTGCAAAGTCTTCGCCTTCGGCGATCTGCGGGTTGGGATTTGCCTCGAGTAGGTAGAATTGTCCTTCCTCAGTTAAGCGATAATCGAGCCGCGCATAACCGCTCAGGAAAAGATAGCGATAAATTCGTTTTGACAGACGTTCGAGGACCTTGTGCTGTTCCGGAGTGAGTTGTGCCGCTCGGGTGGCAACTCCGACTTTTTCCTGATAGGCAGGATCCCATTTGACCTTGAGTGTGGCGATGTTTTCTGCGCCTTCGGGAAGCTTTTCCATCACCAGCTCCCAGGGGGCATAGGTTTGAATGTTCTGGTTGCCGATGACACCCACATAAATCTCCCGGCCCTTAATATATTGCTCGGCGATAGCCGCGGTCTTATTCTGCCGGTGGATAAACTCCACGCGCTGCGTCAGCTTATCGTCATCATGAACCACGGACGCTTGGGCTATGCCCACGGATCCCTCCTCGCTGATCGATTTGACCAACAAGGGAAACTTCAAACGCTTGGGGTGCCTTACTTTTCGATTCATCGGGAAGACCGCAAACCCGGGCACCTGCAGGCGGTGATAGGCGAGGATCATCTTCGTCAGCGCCTTGTCGTGCGCGAGGGTCAGACCGCGCGGGTTGCACCCTGTGTAGGCCTGCTTCATCAGTTCGAGATAACTGACGACGTGTTGGTCGTAGAGCGGATAGCCGTGAAACTCCTCGAGCAGATTGAACGCGATATGGGGCTTGTGTTCCATTAGCGCGTCTCCAATCACATTCAACTGGTTATAAAGGCCTACCGGATAGACGTCGTGCCCCATTTTTTTAAGAGTGGAGGTGACATCGTATTCAGTTTTGATTTCGATCTTCTCTTTATCAGTTAGCCCATCAAGTGAATCTGGTGGGACGAGATCCTGGTGGACCAGGACGATGATGCGGAGCTTCTTTTTGGGCTCAAACGTCATAGGCTGATCATAGAGCAGTCATACAGCGATGCGATGATAACCCGAATGCAACACGTTCATTACCTGGACAGTCAAAACGATCATCACCCGCCGGCGTGCTTCTCGCGCCGGCGTGGCCACGCGCAGCTTCAGCTCTTTGCAGCGGTCGATCATATTCTCGAGCACATGGTCGATTGTATATTGGTGAACCCCGGTACCTTCGGCAACGATCTGGCGCACTTCGCGACGCACACTACGAAGAAAACTGGCCGCGCTGGGCCGCGATTGCTGTCGCGGATCGTCCGAAAAAATGCGGAACAGATCGCGATCGTAAACGGCGGGCCAATCAAAGTCGTAGCGCTCTCGTTTGCGTTGATAATGTTTGCGCAGTGTCGTCCGCACGGCGGACAATGGTTCTACTTTTGTACGCGTGCGGTTTCGCGGTTTTGTTCCCGCCAGTTCGCTCATTAACTCATCGATGTATTCCAGTTTGCGGAGAGCGGGCCAGCCTTTATAACGACGGCGCCAGCGCGAGCGGGGAGTTAGCCAGACGGCAAACGTCTCGGCGAAGTCTTCCGCGGGATGAGCTTGCGCATACCAGGCGCGCAGATGCAGCACGTAGTTGCGGCTCTTCGGTTTTGGTTTATAGAAATCCGGATAGCGCTGGGCAAAAGAACCAAACAGCTCGCGCCAACGCGCTTTGAAGTGAAGCCGAAAGGCGGTGTCGAGAGCATGCCCGGCTTCATGACGCAGGATCCGCATGCATTCGGTGTCTGTCCCGCCTTCAACTTCCAACATCTGTTTGCGCTCGAGTTTCATCAGCCGCGGATGGGCCAGGTAAAACGGGATTGCAATGCCCGGCACGCCGTCAGGCGAGAACCACTCTTCAGAAAGCCAGACGTGTGGCTTAAAGCGAATGCCACGGTCGTTCAACTCGCTGTAGAGGCGCTTGATGTGTGACTCGAGAAATGACCCTTTGATCTTGAGCGCAAGATCGCAGATGCGCATGTCGAGCAGATGCTCGTCAGCCAGACGATACCAGGGAAAGCGATAGCTCACGCTTGCGCTCCTGCGTCGGCTTTTATCCGGTAAACGAAGAAGGCGAGCGTCTTTGAAAAACCGGGATTTGGCTTAACGAAATGACGGAAAATGACAACGGACATCTGAGGTGGAGAACCGTGAATGCAAATTTAGAATCGGCGGAGCGAGGCCATTGTAGCGGCGTTCGACGGGATGCGCTAGCAGCCTTCACCGGGAGCCGGTGCCCGGCCAGCAATGAGTTAGCGCGAGCCGCGTAGTTTATGATTCGCAACTTGCGTCTGCCGTGCGTTGCGGACGGGGGCGCCGGTGCTCCCAGTCAGATGCAAGGCTTTTCACTTCGCGGCAACCCAATCTCAGCTTCCGGGCACGACGCCGGTTTTCAGGTAAGACGACGGGCAGAGTTTCTCGACCACGCATTCTGCGCAAAGTGGGTTGCGAGCCTTGCAGATTGCGCGCCCATGAGCAATCAGCAGATGGGGAAAGATGACCCATTCTTTCCGGGGCACGATTGCAATCAAGTCCTTTTCAATTTTTTCCGCCTGCTTTTGCACTGTTAGACCAAGGCGACGCGAGAGACGAGTCACATGCGTATCGACCACAACCCCGGCCCTTATCCCAAATGCATTGCCGAGCACGACGTTGGCCGTCTTGCGCGCCACTCCGGGCAATTCCAACAACTCGTCAATCGTTGCCGGCACTTCGCCTCCATACTGCTCAGTCAAAACTTTTGCGGTGCCCTGGATAGATTTCGTCTTGTTGCGAAAAAAACCCGTCGTGCGAATGTCCTGTTGGAGTTCCTTCGGAGAGACTTTTAGGTAGTCTTCAGGCTTGCGGTATTTGCGAAAGAGATCCTGAGTAACAATGTTCACGCGCGCATCGGTGCACTGTGCCGATAGGATGGTCGCAATCAACAGTTCAAACGCGTTCGAATGATTCAGCGAACATTTTGCGTCCGGATAGGCGCGCTTCAACAAACGAATGATTTTTCGGACTCTCTGTTTCAGTTCAGTTGGATCCATCTTGTCGTTGAGCCTCATCTTCGTCCCTGCGCAATCTTCGCCGCTTCCGGCAACGCGCGCAATCGCAACATCGCGATTACACCCAGAAACGGTCTTGGCGCCAGCACCGCAAACGCGTATTCCCAACCAACGGTCTTAACAAAATAAGGTATCAACTCGATTGAGATAGTTGTAAGCAAGAATCCCAGGCATGTCTGCATTGTCAGCGCCGTCCCCACATATTGCGGATCGCCAAGTTCGGTCACGCACGCCGAGAACTGCGCGGCCAACAACACAAGTGCCCGCCAACGGGCGGACGTTCCCGTGGGTCTGATGTTTCTTTTGATCGCGTCTGCGTTGGCGTTCATCGGCGAGCGCAGAGAATACTACAAATGGCACCTATTCGTTTCTGCCGGATAAACGGGATTTCCAAGCTACAAAAAGAAAATGGCAGGTCGTTAAGACCTGCCGCGTGATAACCGTTCAGTTTTGAGTTCAGCTTGAGTCGCGTTAGCGATTGGGACGATTGCCGTTAAGCTACAGCTACTTCCGGCTGTTCCGAGTCAGATCCGGGGATGGGAAGCTGCCGCTTCTTCCTACGTTTGTCTTCGTACATTGCGAGGTCGGCACTAGCCATCAGGTCTTCCATCGACAGCAGACCGTCAGACGTAAGCTGCGACACACCGATACTTATGGACAGTTCATAAGGAGCCACTCTCGAGGCGTTATAGTTTCTAAACCTCTGCTCCAGCCGTGAGATGAGCTTTTCCACACCACCTTCCGGCTCCACTGCCGCCAGCACCGTAAACTCGTCGCCGCCCAAACGGCCCAGCACATCCGACGATCGAAACGTTTCTTTCAAAAGTTCCGCAGTCTTTATTAACGCGCGATCACCTTCCTGGTGACCATACGAGTCATTGATCTTTTTCAGACCATCAAGATCGGCATAAACAACCACGGCGCCTTTATTGCTACGGTGAAGCGAGCTGAATTGCTGCGTGCAAAATGCATAGAAGCCGCGGCGGTTATAAAGGCCGGTTAATTCATCAATCAACGACAAGGTTTGAATCGCCGCCACCGCTCTTTTACGCTCGGTGATGTCTTGAATTTGAAAGATGAAATGAAGCGGACGGCTCTGTGCGTCGTGCACCAGTGATGCGCTACTCGACACCCAGACATCATGGCCCAGTTTATGAATGTAGCGTTTCTCCGACTGTGACGTCAGAATTTCGCCTGCGAGCATTCGGTAAATCTCTGCCAGATCGTTGCCAAGATCTTCGGGGTTACTGATGGTCTGGAAATCCGACACGAGCAATTCCTCTTCCGTGTAACCAACAATATCGCAGAGCGATTGGTTTACACGCAGCCAATTGCCTTCCGGCGACACAAGAGCCATGCCGATGGCCGCATAGTCAAACGCGCTGCGAAAGTGTTCCTCGCTCTCCACCAGCGCCTTGCTGATTCGCTTCTGCTCAGCGATGTAGCAGTTGAGCTCGTCGACGTGCTGCTTTGCTTGTTCGGCTCGTGCCGCTGACGTTTCCACATTCGTTAGATACGTTCTGTAGGTGAAGTAAACGATGGCGATGATTGGGGCAGTAGCGATGAAGGCGTATGTGCCCAGGTTCTCGCTCAACCGGCATACGATCGCGGCGCCAGACGCCCCCACAAAATAGGTTATGGACGTCCACAAGAAATTGGTGCGCCAACTATGCCAAACACTCTGCCCGGTGCCCAGGGCCACACTGACGGCAATCAATCCGGAGTTCAAAACATATTGCAGTAGAGCCATCACACATAATGCGATGATGAGGTCTGGCGAATAACCGTAGCGGAGATTAATAGCAGGAAAGAAAAGGTAAAGTGACGACGACGTCACAAACGTCGATACCGCCATCACGCCGACGTTGAAAATGGTCACGTTCTTTTTCTTGCAGAACCGTACCGAGGAGCAAAGCGCTTCGGCGGCGGCAAGCAACACTGCTGCCTCGACGCCGAATAAGAGTATGGCAAGAAAAACGAAGGTGTCCGAAACGGAGATCTGGCCGCGGACTCCCGGAATTTTGATAGTAATCCGCGATCCGATTAGAAGTGTCACCAGGACGAGAACCGCAAACTGTAAATTTAGCTGCGCAACGGGCAAGCGATAGATGCACAACGCGGTAACGGCTGCGCCGATGAGGGCAACACATGACATGTATCGATTTCGGAGGCTTGGCGTCTGCATGCTTAACTTATCAGGAACATTGTCTTCAGGCGGCGCGCGGCAAATGGACAGGGTCCCGATGGACTGGAGAGCAACTTTGCAAGCCGTATTCCCTACCAAACGGCGCAAAGGCCGCGAATTGGTAAGCCGAAAACCGGCTCCAGCACGACTGGGCCGAACGTTCGGTCAGCGCATTGGTCAATCTGAGCGAACCTTCATCAATCTGACAGGGCCGTTTCTCTTTCGGGAAATGAACCGGTGAAGGGCAGCAGGTTACCGACTAGCTCAACAGCAAATGCCACACCGGCTCTGAAGCGCAATTCGGAATCATGATATTCTGACTCAATTCATGCCCGCTTCCGTGGAAGTTATTTCATTCGCTCGCGAGTACGGATGTAGGAAGTGGTGACCTGTTTAATGCTATGAGCGAGTTTCTAGGAACACTATCGGCCAAGTTTGGCAAGGCGTCGGATGTAGGCGACGAGCAGCCTGTCAGGGCCGAGATTTTCAGCGTCGAGCGTTTGGAGCAGTACGCACAAGCTCTCGCCGCAAAGCACAAGACGGTCACCAAGAAAGGGCGCGCGCAACTGCTGCCTCGCCTCGAGGACAACGGACGCAAACTCTTTGCTGCTTACCGGGGCCTGGTTGAAGCAATTCGAAACGGCCGCGCGATCTCACCCGCGGCCGAATGGCTGGTCGATAATTTTCATGTAGTTGAGGAGCAACTGCGCGAAATTCGCGAAGACCTGCCAAAGAGTTACTACCATGAGTTGCCGAAACTTGCTGAAGGCAAACTCAGAGACTACCCGCGAATCTACGCAGTCGCGCTGGCGCTCATTGCGCATACCGATTGCCGTCTCGATACCAACACATTGCGCCGCTTCATAGCCGCCTATCAAACTGTTGCTCCGCTGTCGATTGGTGAGTTGTGGGCCGTCGCCATCACTCTGCGCTTAGCGCTGGTAGAAAATCTACGCCGCCTGGCAACGATCATCGTGGGTGCGCGTGAAGAACGCGAGCAAGCCGACAAATTCGCCGACAGACTATTGGAGCTTGCGTCGCGGCAAGCTAGCGCCCTTATTCCGCTGGTGTCGGAACGATTGGGAAAGCGCGACCGGCTACCGCAAACGTTTGTGGTCCAATTGACACAACGCCTGCGTGAGCAGGATCCCGCCGTGATGCCCGTAACCGATTGGCTGGAAAAACAATTAGCCCGACAGGGCACGAGCATTGAACAAGTAATTCATGCTGAGCACCAACGGCAGGCCGCAACTCAAGTCACTGTCGGCAATATCATCACCAGCATGCGTCTACTTTCGACGCTTGACTGGCGAGATTTTTTCGAGAGCGTCAGCTTGATCGAGCCTTTGCTGGGCAAGGATCCCGCAGGCGCTTATTCGAAGATGGAGTTTGCGACGCGCGATCGCTACCGCCACGTCATTGAACGAATCAGCAAGCGCACGCGCACGAACGAACTCGAGATCGCGCGCGCCACCGTCGAGCTCGCGGAAGAGGCCCTCAGGAAAAGTGGGAACAGCGAAAATCCCGGGCCCGAAGTCCATGTCGGTTATTACCTCGTGGACGATGGCCTGGGCCACTTGGAAGTTAACTTTGCTTACCAACCCCCGCCAATAGAAAGGCTGCGTCGGATTATTCTGCACCATGCTACCGCCGATTATCTGGGCGTGTTCGCGTTACTGACATTGCTGATCATTTCCGTGCTGGTCAGCGCGATGCACGCCGCGGGCGGAAGCTGGCTACTTCTCTTGCTGACATTTCTGCTGGCATTGATTCCCGCCAGCGATCTGGCCGCGAGCGTGTTGAACTGGGACGTCACGCATCTGTTTCCACCGCGGCTGGTTCCGCGGATGGATACAGCGGCCGGCATTCCCGAAGAAGCCTGCACGATGGTTGTAGTGCCTACCATTTTTTCGACCGCATCCCAGGTAAACGCGTTACTGGAAAGACTAGCGGTTCATTTTCTTGCCAACCAGGACAAGCATATTCATTTTGCGCTGCTGGGTGATTTCGCGGACGCTGACTCGGAAGAAACGCCGGCGGATTTAGCGTTATTGGAAACGGCGCTAGCTGGTATTCAAGAACTGAATCTTCGCCACAGCAAGGGCGACACGCTGGTCTTTCATTTGTTTCACCGGCGCCGCCAATGGAATGCCAGTGAAGACAGATGGATGGGTTGGGAACGAAAACGGGGAAAGCTGGAAGAATTTAATCGGCTTCTGCGCGGCGCGCTTGACACCAGCTTTATTGTGCGAACGGCCGACGACGATTTGCTCAAGCAAACACGTTACGTAATCACGCTTGATTCAGACACGCAGCTCCCGCGCGACGTGGGACGCAAGTTAGTCGGCGCTGCGATTCATCCGCTCAATCGGCCGCGTTTGGATCCAAACGTAAGCCGAGTAACGCGCGGTTACGGCATTGTGCAGCCCCGGGTCAGCATTTCACTAAGCAGCGCCTCCCGTTCAAAGTTTGCCCGCATCTTTTCCGGTAACACGGGCATTGATCCCTACACGACTGCGGTTTCCGACGTTTACCAGGATCTCTTTGGCGAAGGAAACTTCACGGGCAAAGGCCTCTATGACGTAGACGCGTTCCAGGCCGCGCTTGCCAACCGAGTGCCGGAAAACTCTCTCCTCAGTCACGATCTTTTTGAATCATTGTTTGCGCGGGCGGCGCTGGCAACTGACATCGAGCTGCTCGATGAATACCCGGCATCGTACGACGCGTATTCGAAGCGACAGCATCGTTGGACGCGTGGTGACTGGCAACTTCTGCGCTGGCTCTTTCCAGTCGTTCCCGATGCCCAGCGGCGCCAGACGCATAACCCGCTGCCGCTGATTTCCCGCTGGAAGATTCTCGATAACCTGCGTCGCAGTGTGGTGGCACCCGCGATGTTTCTCTGGCTGCTTGCGGCGTGGACTGTTTTCCCAGGTGCGCCTCTGCTCTGGAGTTTATTCGTCGTCATCACAATTGCTTTCCCCGTATATCTCCACGTCACGACCAGCCTTTTGATCCACCCGCGTGGAATTCCCTGGACCAGCCACTTCTGGAGTGTCTGGGGCGACGTGCGAACGAACACCGCTCAAGTCGCTCTCTCGATCATGTTTCTGCCGCATCAGGCTTACCTGATGACTGATGCGATCATTCGCACGATTTACCGAAAACTGATTTCGCGTAAGAAGTTGCTTGAATGGGTTACGGCAGCCGATGCCGAAAAGGCTTCACGACACGACCTCGGCACCTTCTTCTGGTTCATGTTGCCGGCGGAGTTGCTCGCCCTGGCAGCTTTGAGTCTGACGCTGATATTCAATCCTGCTGCGCTTGCGGTGATAAGCGCTTTCGTTGCCGCCTGGAGTGTTTCGCCCGCCGTCGCGTATTGGGTCAGCAAATCGAAGCTTCCGGAACGAAAACTCCTCAACACCGAGGACTATCAGTTCGCGCGAATGATTGTTCGGCGCACCTGGCGCTTTTTTGAGGCTTTCGTTGGCCCGGAAGACAACTGGCTGCCGCCGGATAATTTTCAGGAAGACCCTGTCCCCGTCATCGCACATCGAACTTCGCCAACCAACATGGGGTTGTTGTTGCTCGCGACATCCTCGGCCCATGACCTTGGCTACCTCGGCTTACTGGAATTTCTCGAGCGCACGGAATTGACGTTTGCCACTTTGGCGAAATTGGGAAAATTTCACGGGCACTTCTTCAACTGGTATGACACCAAAACGCTGCAGCCGCTGACGCCGCAATACATCTCGACAGTCGACAGCGGGAATCTGGCGGGCCATCTCATCGCTCTGAAACAAGCATGTATTGAGTTGCCGGACGCGAAGCTGTTTGACGAACGAATCGCTGAAGGACTCGCCGACACAGTCAACGCGATATCTGTAGAGGCAGGACGGCTGGGCAGCTTCCGGCAACGCACCGACGTAGTCACCGTCAGTCAATTGCGAAATGAGATTGAAGCTTGCCAAAAGCTCATTTCGTTTGCCGGTCGTGACAACTTGCCTGCCTGGTTTCTCCTTTTTGAATCACTGGGCCGGCGGATCTCCGAAATCGAAGACATTGTTAACGCGCTTGCGCACGAACATGGAGAAGTAAACTTTAAGGAGCTGCGCTGGTGGGTTGGCGCGCTCGACCACCAGGTCAGTTCATGCCGTCGTGATGCAGAGGCGCTCGCGCCGTGGGGCCGTTTGCTGTCACAAAGTCAGAGCGGCATTCTCGAGAGCGAATTTAACCAGGAAGGGCAGTCCAGCCAGCTGGCAAATCTGCTTTACAGCGTCCCGGTATTGGCTGATGTGCCGCACATCTGCGATAGCGCGCTGGTCCAACTGGCGGCGCTGCAAACAGAGGCTGGTGCACACCTATCGGAGAGTCTCGCCGCGTTGACGAACGTGCTGGAACAGTCGGCGGGCGCCGCTGGAGATCTCTTGTCACGGCTTAGCGGTCTCGCCCAAACCTCGGAACAGATCATGGAAGAGATGGACTTCGACTTTCTCTTCGATCCGGAACGGAAAGTATTTACCATTGGCTACAACGTCTCGGCTTTGAGCGCGGACAATTCCTACTACGATTTGCTGGCCTCGGAAGCGCGGCTCGCGAGCTTTGTGGCCATCGCGAAAAGTGATGTGCAACAGGAACACTGGTTTCGCCTGGGGCGGCAACTTACGTCCGTGGACGGCGGACGCGCGCTGATCTCGTGGACCGGCACCATGTTTGAGTATTTGATGCCGCTCCTCGTTATGCGCAATTACGGCGGCACCCTTCTCGACGAAACCTATCGTGCAGTTGTCAGACGCCAAATCGAATATGGACAGGAACGAGGCGTGCCCTGGGGAGTTTCCGAAGCGGCTTACAACGTTCGCGACCTTCACTTGAATTACCAGTATGGACCATTTGGCGTGCCCGGTCTGGGTTTGAAGCGCGGACTGATCGAGGATTTGGTAGTCGCGCCTTACGCAACGATGCTGGCCGCGGAAATTAGTCCGCGGGCGGCCGTGGAAAACCTGCGTCGGCTCGAGAAAGAAGGTGCGCTGGGCGCTTATGGGTTCTACGAGTCGATCGACTACACGGCCGCGCGATTGCCGCAAGATCAGAAGTTCGTTTTGATTCGCACCTTCATGACTCACCATCAGGGCATGAGTCTGGTTTCGCTTAGCAACGCCTTACACGACGATCGTATGGAGAAACGTTTTCACGCGGACCCGATGGTGCAGGCTACCGAGTTGTTGCTGCAAGAACGCGTTCCGGTCAACGTGCCGGCGGTCCGTCCTCGCGCTGAAGAAGTGTTAACGGGGCGCGTGGCGCAAACGCTGCCGGGCGTGGTCACGCGCGTTTATGGCCGCGCCGATCTTGAAACTCCGCGCACGCAGTTGCTTTCCAACGGCACCTACAGCGTGATGGTTACGACGGCGGGCGCGGGCTATTCAAACTGCGGCGTCAATGCGGTAACGCGCTGGCGCGAAGACGTCACGCGTGATAATTGGGGCACCTTTATTTATTTACGAGACGTGCGCAGCGGAGCGGTCTGGTCGGCCAGCTATCAGCCCGTTAACAAACGGCCGCAGTCGTATGAAGTGGCATTTTCCGAGGACAAAGCGGATTTCTGGCGCAACGATGCCGGCATTGTGACGCACATGGAGGTTGTCGTATCGGCCGAGGATAACGCCGAGGTGCGGCGCATTTCGTTGACGAATAATTCCATGCGCACGCGCGAAATTGAGTTGACCAGTTACGCCGAAGTTGTGTTGGCCACCCCGCAAGCCGACGCCGCCCATCCGGCTTTTAGCAATCTCTTCATCGAGACGGAATTCTTCGCGGCGGAAAATGCGATCCTGGCCCATCGACGCCAGCGTTCGAGCGACGACGAATCAATTTGGGGCATTCACGTCGTCGTAGTTGAAGGGGATCTGGTAGGAGCTGTCCAATACGAAACTGATCGTGGACGATTTCTCGGCCGCGGGCACACGCCGGCCAATCCGGTTGCCGTCATGGAAGACCGGCCTTTGTCCAACACGACCGGCGCCGTACTCGATCCGGTGTTTAGTTTGCGGCGTCGTGTTCGTATTCGACCTAACCAGACTGTGCGCTGCTCATTTAGCACGATCGTGGCGCGTTCGCGCGAAGAGGCGATGATGCTGGCCGACAAGTATCACGACCCGAATACGTTCGAACGTGAATTACGGCTCGCCTGGACCAAGGCGCAGGTGGAGATGAGTCATCTGAACATTGACGCTGACGAGGCACACCTGTTTCAGCGTCTGGCTGCGCGTATTGTTTATTCCGATCCTTCGCTGCGTCCGCGCCCGCATGTGCTCACGCTCAACACGAAAGCGCAATCGAGCTTGTGGGCTTACGGCATCAGCGGCGACCTGCCAATTTTAGTGGTGCGGATTGATAAAGCCGGAGACCTGCCGATCGTTCGCAAGATTGTGCGTGGGCATGAATATCTTCACTACAAGGGACTGAAGATCGATCTGGTAATTCTCAACGACAATCCCACTACTTATTTGCAGTCGTTGCAAAGAGAGCTGGAGACAATGATTCGCACCAGCGGCCTGGGCGGTTTGCAAGACAAACCTGGCGGCGTCTTTTTGCGACGCACTGACCAGATGCCGGAAGCAGATCGCATTTTGCTTCACTCCGTCGCCAGGGCTGTGATTGTCACCGAGCGCGGCTCGCTCGAAGATCAGCTCGAACGCCCACAGGTAGAAGAACCGTTGCCCGCTGCTTTCGTTCCGCGTCTGCCTTCGCAAACTTATCCCGAACCCACCGTGGCGCCGCCGGAATTAGCTTTCTTCAACGGGCTTGGCGGCTTTCATCAGGGCGGGCGCGAATATGTGACGCTGCTGGGCGCGGAACAATGGACGCCTGCGCCGTGGTCCAACATCATCGCCAATAAGAACGAGTTTGGTTTTCAGGTTACCGAAACAGGCGCCGGTTACACCTGGTCAGTCAATAGCCGTGAAAATCGCCTGACGCCATGGTCCAATGATGCAGTCAGCGATCCGCCCGGCGAAATTGTTTACCTGCGCGATGAAGACACTGGCACTGTCTGGTCGGCCACGCCGCTGCCGATTCGCGAACGGGAGCCTTACATAATTCGTCACGGTCAGGGCTACAGCGTTTTTGAACACACCAGCCACGGCATCTCCCAGGAATTGCTTTTGTTTGCTCCGCTGGCCGCGCCGGTGAAAATCTCGCTGCTGCGTTTGCGCAATCGCACCGATCGGAAGCGAAGACTAAGCGTGACGTTGTATAACGAGTTAGTTCTTGGAGTGCAGCGCACCACTTCCGCTCCTTACATCATTACGGAGATTGATGCGCCGGCCGCTACCATCTTTGCACGCAATCCTTTCAATAATGAGTTCGCAGACCGCGTCGCTTTCTGTGGCACAAACGAAACGATTTTCAGCGCTACTTGTGATCGCAAGGAGTTTCTTGGTCGCAACGGCATGCCGGCGCGCCCGGCCGCTTTGCGACGTGTGAACCTGGCCGGCCGCGATGGCGCCGGACTCGATCCTTGCGCCGCACTGCAAGTAACCATCGAGCTGCCGCCGCATGAAGGACGCGAACTCATCTTTGTGTTGGGCGAAGCGGGGTCGAAAGAGGAAGCTCAATCCCTGGTCAAAACATTTACGAATCCGGGTAACGTTAACGATGCCTTTGAAAAAGTCTTGACGCATTGGGACGATCTGCTCGGCGCGGTAGAGGTCAGAACGCCTGACGCGGCGATGGATACGATGCTCAACCGCTGGCTGCTTTACCAGACCTTGTCTTGCCGCATTTGGGCGCGCTCGGCTTTCTATCAATCGGGCGGTGCGTTTGGGTTTCGCGATCAGTTGCAGGACGTGATGGCCCTGGTCTATAGCAGTCCCGCGGTTGCTCGCGAACAAATTCTGCTTGCCGGCAGTCATCAGTTTAAGGAAGGCGACGTGCAACACTGGTGGCATCCGCCTTCGGGACGCGGCGTGCGCACGCGTTTTTCCGACGACCTGTTGTGGCTTCCCTTTGTAACGGCGTTCTACGCAAATGTGACCGGTGATTTTTCGGTGCTGGATGAGGTCGTCCCATTTCTCGAGCAGCCATTACTCAAGCCTGAAGAGCAGGAAGCCTACACGCAGCCGGCTATCTCCGCGGAATCAGCCTCTATTTTTGAACATTGTATTCGCGCCCTCGATCGCAGTTTGGCTGTGGGCGAACACGGGTTACCGCTGATGGGTTC
>DIYZ01000275.1:14456-16802 GCA_002427845.1 Chloracidobacterium sp. UBA6041
ACGCTGGTCGAATTCGCACCGTTTTGCGATTCGCGCGACGACCGGGGGCGCGCCGATCGCTATCGCGAGCATGTTGAGAATTTGAGAAAGGCACTGGCGGACAAAGGTTGGGATGGTGACTGGTATCGCCGCGCTTATTTTGACGACGGCACACCTCTTGGCTCAGTACAGAATGACGAATGTCGCATCGACTCGATCGTGCAATCGTGGTCCGTGATCTCCGGCGGCGCCGAAAGCCATCGTGCGCAACGCGCGATGACCGCTGTTGAAGAATACTTGATACGTCGTGGCGATGGGCTGGTCATACTCTTTACGCCTCCATTCGACAAAGGCAAGCTGGATCCGGGTTACATCAAAGGCTACCTGCCTGGGGTGCGCGAGAATGGCGGGCAATACACCCATGCAGCGCTGTGGACCTTGATAGCTTTCGCCAAGCTCGGTGACGGTGAACGCGCCGGCGAACTTTTTTCGCTATTGAATCCCGTGAATCACTCTTCGACACTTGCTGGCCTTCACAAATATAAAGTGGAACCGTACGTAGCCGTGGGCGATGTTTATGCCGTGCCGCCGCACACGGGCCGCGGGGGTTGGACCTGGTACACCGGTTCTGCCGGCTGGATGTATCGCGCGGGATTGGAATCGATTCTGGGGTTTAAGTTGCGTGGTGAGCGTTTGCAGATCGACCCCTGTGTACCACGCTGGTGGCGCGATTTTGAGATCACGTATCGCCGCGGCCGCACAACCTATCGCATCAAAGTGGAAAATCCACTGGCGGTGAGCCGTGGCGTGGCGACCGTAGACTTCGACGGCACGGTGCAGACTAACGACGAGATTTTCTTGGCTGATGACGGCCAAACACACAACGTGCGCGTGGTGTTAGGCGAAAAAGCGAAACCAGATACGACTGAGCCGGAAGTCGACTTAAGTCAGGACGCAAGTGTTCCCAACAATCGGGCTGTGAAAAAAACGTAGCTGAATGCGAATCATGTAAGAGGCTATTAATAGGCAAGAAAGTAATATGCAAGAAATTAATATGCTGGAAACGAAGAAGAGATACGAGCGAAAAGTCATCTTCCTTTCGCTGCTTCTGTTGCTTCAGACATGGAGCATCGCGGTGTTTGCGCAGAATACCGTGAGCATCAAGATGAATGTGGATGCCACCGAAGCCTCACGCAGTCTGCTTCATACTTCGCTAACGATTCCCGTCAAGCCGGGGCCGCTTACGTTGTTTTATCCGAAGTGGATTCCGGGCGAACACAGTCCCACCGGACCGATTAACGATATGGTCGGGTTAAGGGTCAGCGCGCGCGGGAAACAGATTCCCTGGCGGCGCGACGATATCGAAATGTTCGCCTTTCATTGCGATATTCCTTCTGGAGTTAACGTCATCGAGGTCGCATTCAATGACGTCTCACAACCCGGCACAACCAGCACGGCGCAGTTGGCTCGCATTAAGTGGAACCGGCTGCTCGTCTATCCGCGAGGTATCAGTAGCGATGCAGTTCGCGTGCAGGCGTCGTTGAAATTGCCGGCGGGCTGGAAGTATGGGACTGCGTTATCCGCCGCGCGTGAAATGAAAAATGATTTGGAGTTCAAGGAAGTTTCATTGACGGAGTTAGTTGATTCTCCGGCGGTCATTGGCGCCCACTTTCGCAAAGTAGCGCTCACGTCAGGTGGCACGTTGCATGAAATGGACATTGCCGCCGATAGTCCCGCCGCCCTCGAGATAAAACCGCAGACCCTGGTCGGCTTCCAAAATCTGGTGAAGGAAGCACCGGCTCTTTTTGGCGCGCGCCACTATCGCAGCTACCGTTTTCTTCTCACGTTGAGTGACTACGGTGGGAGTGAGGGTCTGGAGCATCATGAATCCAGTGAGGACGGTGTCGGCGAGAAGGCCCTTAGCGACCCTGGCCAACTGCTCGATTTGGGTGACCTCCTGGGCCATGAATATGCCCATTCCTGGAATGGTAAGTATCGCCGCCCGGCGGATCTCACTACGCCGGATTTCGAACAGCCCATGAAGGGCGACCTGCTGTGGGTCTATGAGGGACTAACGGAGTATCTGGGCAAAGTGTTGCCCACACGCAGCGGGTTATGGACTGCGGAAAACTTCCGCGAGTCGATAGCTGCAGTCGCTGCGGAGATGGACAATCAATCGGGTCGCAAGTGGAGACCGCTGGTGGATACGGCGACGGCAGTGCAAATTACCTACTCTTCGCCGCGAGCGTGGATGAATTATCGGCGCCGCGTCGATTACTACTTTGAAGGATTGTTGCTCTGGATGGAGGCCGACGTATTAATTCGCAGCCACAGCCAGGGCAAACTTTCGCTCGATGATTTTCTGCA
>DIYZ01000276.1:0-2443 GCA_002427845.1 Chloracidobacterium sp. UBA6041
GAGACCTTTTACTCATTACTCATACCTCATAACTCATTACTTGAGTGTAGTTCTTTGAACGAGATCACGGGGCGGTGGTGATGGCTGCGCCTTTGGGGGGCATGGGCGCGCCCCATCGCCCCGTGCTGCTACGAGAAACAATTCATTTCCTTGCGCCGCAGCGAGGAGGACTGTTTGTCGACTGCACGGTGGGCCTTGGCGGACATAGTGAAGCGATCCTTGAAGCGTCGACGGAAACTCGCGTGATTGGATTTGATCGTGACGCTGAGGCGCTTGATTCCGCGAGCCAACGACTGGCCCATTTTGGCAGGCGTTTCCAGGCGGTCCAGGCAGACTTTCGCGAGATCGACCGAGTTTTACAAGATCTCGCCGAGCGCGAACCGGCAGGCGTTCTGGCCGATCTCGGTGTTTCATCGCTCCAGTTTGATTCACCGACACGCGGGTTCAGTTTTCGCTTTGACGCTCCGCTCGACATGCGGATGAATCCCGCCGGCAACGAAGAAACAGCGGCGGACCTTCTGCTGCAGTTGTCGGAAGAGGAGATTGCGAGAATCATTTTTCAGTATGGCGAAGAGCGAAACTCACGCCGCATCGCCAAATGGATAGTTGAAAGTCGCGAACAGGGGAAGCCGATCAAGACCACAAAAGAACTGGCCGATCTGGTGGCCCGTGCAGCCGGACAAAGAAAGCGTTGGCAGATCCATCCGGCAACGAAAACTTTCCAGGCTTTACGCATCGCAGTGAATAAGGAGCTGGAAGGTTTAGGCCGATTCGTCGAAACAGCAATAGATCTTTTACAACCCGACGGACGCTTTGTCGTCATAAGTTTCCATTCGCTTGAGGACCGAATAATGAAGCAGGAGCTTCGTCGTTTGTCCGGTTACTGCCAATGCGATTTTGGCAGGCTGTCTCGAACGAATGTTTGCACTTGCGGAGCGCGGCGCGCTGTCGAGGTGCTAACGAAGCGCCCAGTGGTACCCGACGCTATTGAAATCGATGTGAATCCCCGGGCGCGCAGTGCAAAGTTGCGTGCTTGTCGCAAGCTGATTTCCGATTAAAGGCCCAGCAGTTCGGCTCAGTCGTTGCGGTCATTTTAAATCTCAGATCTGAAATCTGAAATCTGAAATCTGCGATTTGAGATCTCCTAGAACTAAATAGACCGGGAGTTCCCCGCATGAGAAGAGTTCCCTCGAAGCAGCGCAATTCTACGATTCATCGCGATCGCGACGTTCGCGCCCTCTCTCGTCTCGCCCTATTACTATTCTGTGGCTCGGTCCTGGCTGGCGGTTTTGTTTTCGCGGCACAGCAACACTTCGCTGCCGTGCAATATGGCTACAAGAGCGAGAGTCTTCGTCTTGAGCGCGAGAAGCTGCTGGAGGAACAGCAACGCCTGATGCTGAAGATCGAACAGGCCTACGCTCCGGCCCGGCTTGGATCGCAGGCGCGAAAGTTAGGCCTAAAGCCTCTGCTGGCGAGCCAGGTCGGAACTCAGAAGGTCGGCGGCGCAAGCCAACTGCCAGCCGCGCCGGCTCTGCTTAATCCTTCCGCTTCGTTTCAGCGCTAGTCAACGTTAGCAAGCTCGCCGGGCCGCAAAGTTTCTCGTAGGCGAGTTCTCTTTCGCCGCGTTAGTCAGTAAGAAGGGACATCCAGGGAATGTTGGCGCGCCGTTCCGCTCAGACAGAAGCACATCCCGAAGTTTCAATTCGCCGCACGTTTTTTGTTGCGGCTTTCGTCGTTTTCTGGATGTTAGGAATTAGCGCCAGGCTTGTTTATTTGCAGGTTTCAAGACACGACAAGCTGGTAGAGAAGGCGCACAGCCAACAGCAAAGGGCGATTGAGACCAGCGCGCAGCGGGGACGGGTGCTTGACCGGCAGGAGCGAGAACTCGCCCGCAGCGTGGAAACGACATCGGTGTTTCTTGACCCCCACGAGCTCAGTGAAGATCCTCCAGACAAAAAACAGAAGGACACTAAGGTTAGCGAGACGCCAGTCGTGGCGCGAATCGACTGCACGGCCAACATTCTTTCGTCCGTCCTCGGTCTAAATGAAGAGACACTCTTCAATCAGATTGTGCAAGCGAACGAATCGGGAAGCCGTTTTCTCTGGGTTGCGCGCCGGGTGGATGCCGAACAAGCGAGCGTGTTGGAAGCGATGCAGTTGCCCGGAGTTCATACGCGAAACGAGCCGAAGCGTTTTTACCCGAATGGCTCCTTAGCCGCTAACGTACTTGGCTTCGTGAATCTTGATGGAAAGGGACTGGGAGGAATTGAACAAACTTTCAATGAAAAGATCACGGGCGAACCGGGCAAACTGTTCATCGAAAGGGATTCACGCGACCACGCTTACGAAAGCACCGAAATCCCCGGCAGGCCCGGTCAGACGATTGTTCTGACGATCGATCAGTTAATTCAATATCAGACTGAGGCCGCGCTGACCACCGCCC
>DIYZ01000276.1:2533-11030 GCA_002427845.1 Chloracidobacterium sp. UBA6041
CCCTCGTTTGATCCAAACGATGTCGGTGCCGCTACGCCGGAAGCGCGCGCCAACTGGGCGCTGCAAAACTTCTACGAGCCGGGTTCGACGTTCAAAATCGTTGCCTTCTCAGCGGCCATCGAAAAAGGACTAGCCCAGCCGGACGACAAGATAGATTGCCAAATGGGCTCAATCACCGTAGCCAAGAGATTGATTCACGATCATCATCCGTTTGGCGTGTTGACTGTGGCTGATGCCCTGGCCAAGTCAAGCAACGTCGCAGCGATAAAGTTGGGCCTGCGCGTGGGCGACGCGACGATGTATGACTACATTACGCGTTTTGGTTTTGGTTCACGGACGGGAGTTGAATTAGCCGGGGAAACGGCTGGTATGGTTCATCCACTAAATCGCTGGCTCCCTTCGTCAATCGGTTCAGTAGCTATTGGCCAGGAAGTGGGCGTTACTCCCCTGCAAATGGTTGCAGCTTTCGGTGCGCTCGCAAATGATGGCGTCCGGATAGCTCCGCACCTGGTTCGCGAGATCCGCACGGCTTCCGGCACAACATCCTATCGCCCGACTCCTGAACAGCATCGCGTGATCAGCAAGCAAACGGCAACGGTCTTGCGGGGCATGCTTGAGGGCGTCACGTTGAACGGAACGGCCAAGAAGGCCCAACTGGATGGTTACACAGCCGCCGGCAAGACGGGAACGGCGCAGAAGATCGATCCGCGCACAAAAACTTATTCGAAGACAAAGTACGTAGCATCCTTCGTCGGCTTCGCGCCCGTTAGTAATCCCGCCGTTGTAATTATCGTAGTTGTCGATGAACCAGCCGGCTCGTATCACGGCGGCGCCGTGGCGGCACCCGTGTTTCGCGAGATAGCTGAACAGATTCTGCCGGAGATGGGCGTCATTCCCGACACGGATTTCAAGAATCCAAACGAGTTGGTTGCTCGTGCAGTGGCAACGCCGGGACAGACCGCGAAACTGCGCGAACAGGAGAAACGTCGGGAAGAGGAGAAGCGCCTCGAAGAATCGCGGGCCTCAACCATGCCCCGCGTGGCCGCCCGGGACAACAAAGGCGGCGAGATTGTTTACGCAGTGGCAACCAGCAAAGCCATTCTGATGCCCGATCTGCGAGGGCGCAGCGTAAGAGACGTCGCGCGCGCGTGTGCACAGTTGGACCTGCAGGTTGAAGCGCATGGCGAAGGCCGTGTCATACAACAAACACCTGAGGCCGGAACAGAGTTGAAACCTGGACAAACTATAGTCGTGGAGTTTGACAGGCTGAATTGAGATGCAGAGGGTGTCAGAGTATTCGGTAGTTTGGAGAAGTTGATTTGAAAGAATAATAAAACCTCCACGGAGTAACCAGATGATCCCCCATCAAAGGCTCGACAATGGCGTCGTTGGCAGTGGATTGAAGGACCGAGTGACCGCATGTCGAAAGCGTTTGCGAGTTAACCGAGTGACGCATAAGGCTCAAGTCGAGGCTCAGGTTGAAGAGACGCCTACGGAAACAACGGCCGGATCCGGCCATCTGGCTTATGGCGTGATGCGAAACCTCGCGGATCGGCTTGAATACCATGCTCGCGCGTTTGCAGACACCGGCCCGAGTGACACGGAAACGCTGTTATTAATCGGGGAACAAGAGGTTGGAATAACGTGAAGGTACGGGAAGCATCGCTTTTGATGGGCGCCATCGCTGAGGATGTAAGCGCTGAGTTGTTTGACAAAGAAATCACAGGCTTTTCGATCGATTCGCGGTCGGTTAACGCGGGCGAAGTTTTCTTCGCACTGTCGCAGGAAGACTACGCCCGCGCCGGCTTTAACGGAACTTTTGCCGACGCTCATGAATATATAGAGGACGCGCTGGCCAAAGGGGCGATTGCCGCCGTCGCGCGCGAAAAGCGCGTGCGCGGCGATCGTAAACTGACGGCTTTGCAGGATCGTCTGCTTCTGGTTGACGACGTCATCGCTGCGTTACAAATGCTGGCGCACCGCGTTTATGAAGCCTGGGGGAAGCCGGTTGTTGGCATTACAGGCAGCGCCGGAAAAACCACGGCGAAAGAATTGACAGCGCATTTATTGAACAGCACCGGCTCGCGAGTGCTGAAGAGCGAACGAAACTACAACAACGGTTTGGGTCTGCCATTGTCGGTTTTGCGAATGGTGAGTGAAGGTAGATCTCCCGAGCAGTTTGATGTGGCCGTACTGGAAATGGGAATGTCTTCACCGACGCATGAGATACAACGGCTTTGCCGGATCACGCCGCCTGATATCGGCGTGGAGTTAATGATCGCGCCGGTGCATCTGGAATACCTCGGCAGTATTGAAAACATCGCGGCCGCCAAAGCAGAACTCGTTGAAGGTCTTAAGCCCGGGGGTATCGCTATCCTGAACGCCGATGACGAATGGGTCATCAGGATGCGCGATAAGCATCAAGGGCGGACGGTAACGTTTGGTATGGAAAACCCTGCGGACGTCGCGGCTAAACAGATCGATACGAGCCATCTCGGTCTGGTTAGTTTTCGTTTGCAGACTCCGTTAGGGGAAGCGCCGGCGACGCTGCCGATGAGCGGCCGCCACAATCTGATGAATGCGCTGGCCGCCGCTGCAGTGGCAACCTGCTTTGAACTTGAGCTGGCCAGGATCGCTGCAGCATTGAGCACAGCCAAACCACCGCGCATGCGTGGCGAGGTGCTTGATTTTGCGGCTGGTTTCAGAGTG
Organism: Chloracidobacterium sp. UBA6041; assembly: GCA_002427845.1. GTDB lineage: Bacteria > Acidobacteriota > Blastocatellia > Pyrinomonadales > Pyrinomonadaceae > PSRF01. Next base: position 5,243 of record DIYZ01000276.1, read on the forward strand.
GTCGACGATTCGTACAATTCGAATCCGCGTTCATTGATAAACATGGTGCGCACGATCAGCGAAGGAGGAACCAACTCCAGGCGGCGCATCGTTATTGCGGGAGAGATGTTGGAACTGGGTCCTGACGAAGCTTCGCTGCATCGCAAATCCGGCCGGGAGATAGGCCGGGCGGGTGTCGATGTCTTGTGGGGCGTGCGCGGGCTCGCTGCGGAGATCGTTGCCGGAGCAAACGAGGCGGGGTTAACCGAAACGACGTTCTTTGAGACTTCTGACGAAGCGGCGCGCGCGATCGTTAAGGAGCTTCGGGAAGGAGATCTCGTCCTGGTCAAAGGCTCGCGGGGCGTTGCTACCGACAGGATAGTGACTGCCATTCGCAAGCAGTTTCCTTTGGCGGGGTCGGACGACGAAGGCGAGGAAGCTTAAGAGCTGCGCGGTGTTTCTGCGCGGCGGTTTTCCAATGGTTACTCAAAGCCATTACCAGGGAATATGTCCGGATAGAAGCCGACCGATTGTCGAGAGGTTGAGACGTTTTGTAACCGCAGTAATAGGTCGTAATCTTGTTCGACAGCGATTTGAGGAGATTCTGACGCGCCCTCAGGCCAACCGGGGAGATAGATAGTCGCGAATGATTTATTACGTCCTATACGAACTGCTCTATAACCATTTCAAGGATAAAGAATGGTATCTCGTCAAGGCTCTCAACGTCTTTCAGTATGTCACGTTTCGCACGGCCTACGCCTCGATAACAGCGCTGCTGCTTTCCCTTGTATTCGGTCGCAAGCTGATCGAAGCCTTGCGAAGATGGAATATCGGACAGCAGATCCGCGAAGAAGGACCGCAGGGACACATGGCAAAACGCGGCACGCCAACTATGGGCGGCGTGCTAATCGTTGGTTCAGTCGTTATTTCAACTCTGCTCTGGGCGCGCCTGTCGAGCGTTTATGTTTGGACCGTAGTGATCGCGACGTTGGCGTTTGGCGCAATCGGTTTCGCCGACGACTATTACAAGATGGCGAAACAGCGGAGCCTGGGGCTTACCGGCAAGCAAAAGTTGTTGGCGCAGTTGTTGGTGGCCATTGGCGTCTGGATTGTCCTGTTCATCTTAACGAAATACTTCGCGAGCGATTACTCGTGGAACGTCAGTATTCCGTTTTTGAAGGCGACGGCGGAACCGACGGGTGTCAGTTTTATCGGGCCAATTCTGTACCTGTTTTTTATCATCATTGTCCTGCTTGGATTTTCCAACGCAGTGAATCTGACGGATGGTTTAGATGGCCTGGCGATCAGCGTGACCTTCATCGCGATGACCGCGTTGACCGGATTGACCTACTTGAGTAGCGATGGGCGGTGGGCCAGGTATTTGGAGTTAACCCACCGGCCGGAGGCGGCGGAGTTGACAGTTTTCTGCGGCGCGATGGCGGGAGCGAGTCTCGGGTTCCTCTGGTTCAACGCGCCACCCGCGGAAGTTTTCATGGGTGACGTGGGCAGTCTGGCAATTGGCGGCGCGATTGGAACGGTGGCAGTGCTGACCAAACAGGAATTCATGTTGTTGATGGTTGGCGGGGTCTTTGTGATCGAGGCGTTGTCAGTGATGCTGCAAGTGAGCGTCTTCAAGATGACGAAACGCACGACCGGGACGGGGCGGCGCCTGTTTAAGATGACACCGCTGCACCACCATTTTGAAATGCAGGACTGGAAAGAGTCGAAGATCGTCTTTCGGTTTTTGATTCTGGCAATTCTGTTTGCATTGTTGAGCCTGTCGACGTTGAAACTGCGGTGAGCAGTGGGGCAGACGGCAGGAGCAGACGGCAGGAGCAGGAGAAGATGAAAAATTTTGAATCAATCGATTGTGGTGGGCCAAGAGATCGATCGTCCTTCCCACTCGGCATTAAAGCCGCTGCCCCCTGTCGACTGCCCACTGCCCACTCGTCGCTGGTTGAGGGTCTTTGGAAGTAGCCGGCAAGAAAGTTTTAGTGATAGGAGCCGCACGCAGTGGCATCGCGTGCGCCAGGTTTCTGGCAAGGCGGGGCGCGAAAGTTGCGCTCAACGATGCGAAGCCAATTGAAAAATGGAGTACCGAGGCGCTGGCACTGAAAAGTGAAGGCGTAGGTTGTTTGCCCGGTGACGTTCCGGGTTGGTTGCTGGACCAGCTTGACCTGGTAGTAATTAGTCCGGGCGTTCCCACAAACGCGATTCCGATTCGCTATGCGGAACGAGCGGGAGCGGAAGTCATCGGAGAAATTGAGCTGGCTTCGCGGTATTTGAAAGGGCGAATAGTCGCAATCACCGGCAGTAACGGCAAGACGACTACTACTACGTTGATCGGAGAAATTCTTAAGGATGCGGGCTTGCCCACACAGGTCGGAGGAAACATCGGCACGCCGCTAATCACTTTGGTTGAAAGTTCGCGTGATGATGGTTGGACCGTTGTGGAAACGTCGAGTTTTCAGTTGGAGACAATTAAAGAGTTTCATCCTTCGGTTGCCGTCGTGCTGAACGTTACGCCAAACCATATGGACCGTTACGAATCATTTACTGACTACGCTGCCGCCAAGCACCGGATTTTCATGAACCAGGGGCCGGGCGATGTTGCGATTCTGAACGCCGACGATGATGTCGTTTCCAGCTGGGCTGCGGGGCTGCGCGCGCACGTAGCCAGGTTCAGCGTTCGTCAGCAGCTTCCGGAAGGCTTGTTTCTGCGTGATCGCGAAATTGTTTCGCGCACCAAAACCGCCGAGAAGGTTCTGATGACGCGCAATGAGATGAGACTTCGTGGCCTGCACAATGTAGAAAATGTGCTGGCCGCTCTTGCGGCCGGCCTCGCTTGCGGCGCCGCGCCTGAATCAATGCGTCAGACGATCAAAGATTTCGCGCCGGTGGAACATCGATTGGAGTTTGTTTCAGAAATCGAAGGCGTAAAGTTTTACAACGATTCAAAAGCGACGAGTGTCGATGCGACTTTGAAAGCGCTCGAGGCGTTTGCTGACGATAACGGAAAAATCGTGCTGATCCTTGGCGGGCGCGGAAAGAAAGCTCCCTACGCTCCACTGGCTTCATTAGTGCGCGAGAAAGCGCGCAAATTGATTTTGCTGGGTGAGGACGCGCAGTCGATTGCCAACGAACTTGGTAGTCATGCGCCTATTGAGCGCGCCAACGACATGAAAGAGGCAGTCGCGCTTTCTTTTCGAGCGGCAGAGCCGGGCGACGTGGTCCTGTTGGCGCCAGCCTGCGCGAGCTTCGATATGTTTGAAAGTTTCGAGCATCGGGGAAAAGTATTCAAAGAGGAAGTTTCGAGTTTAGAGTTTCACGTTTCGAGTTCCAGGACCGACCGGGAAATCGAAGGAGAGCGAGGCGGGCGCCAATCCGGACACTCGAAACTCGAAACTCGAAACTCGAAACCCAAATAGCTATGGCAAAGAAGTTGTATCCAGACAAATGGCTTTTTGCGGCGACCGTGGGGTTGGCGTTGTTCGGCGTTGTCATGGTCTACAGCGCTTCCGCACTGCTGGCCCAAAGTGAAAATCATGGGCATCTCTATTACGTGACAAAGCAGGCGATCTGGACGGCGATCGGCTTCATGGCAATGCTTGTCGCAATGCAGTTTGATTACGTGCGCTTGAAAGATCCACGCATTGTTTATGGACTGCTGCTACTGACAGCGTTGATGTTGTTGGTTGTCTTTGGTTTTTCGCCGGTAAACGGGGCCCGTCGTTGGATTAAGTTTAGGGGTTTATCGATTCAACCTTCCGAGATTTCAAAGCTGGCTCTCGCGATCTTTCTGGCGTATTTCCTGGAGAAGCGAGCCGGCCAGGAACACGATTTCCTGCGAACATTCGTTCCCTGCGGTCTCGTGACTGCGCTGCTGGCGGCGCTGGTTGTCGTTGAACCCGACTTCGGAACATCTCTAATGCTGGTCGTCACCTTCGTCCTCGTTACATATACGGCTGGAATACGTTTGGCCCATCTTGGAATCGCGGCGGCGCCAGCTCTTCTCGTCGCCGCAGGGCTGTTGATATTCGTCCCTTTCCGGATGGCGCGCTTGGTGACGTTTTTGGATCCGTGGGCTGATCCCCAGAAGAGCGGATTTCAAGTGGTGCAGTCGCTGATTGCTGTTGGCTCGGGTGGCCCAAATGGACTTGGTTTCGCGCAGGGTAAACAAAAAATGTTGTTTCTTCCTTTTGCTCATTCGGATTTCATCTTTGCCGTTATTGGTGAAGAGTTGGGTTTGCTCGGCACATTGGCGGTGTTGCTGATATTCGCATTATTTCTTTGGCGCGGCATTCGTACTTCGTTACTGGCGGCGGACAGGTTTGGAATGTTGTTGTCGCTGGGAATCGTAACGGGCATCGTGGCCCAGGCTCTTTTCAACATCAGCGTGGTGCTTTCCCTGTTGCCGACAAAGGGAATTCCATTGCCATTTATTTCCTACGGCGGATCGTCATTAGTTCCAACTCTTGCGGCCGTGGGTGTTCTTCTGAATATCTCGCAGCACTCAACTGGTTCGATCAGCCTCGGAATATTGAAATCAGTTGCTTCGGGCCACAGAAGAGACTCGAGAAAGTTGCGCGTTGCGCCGGCGAGGCGAATCGCCTCGTCGCGCCTTGGGTAACGCGATGCGCGTGCTGATTGCCGCCGGCGGAACGGGCGGACACATTTATCCGGGCATTGCGGTGGCAAAAGAGATTATGCGCCGCCAACCGCAATCGGAAGTCAGATTTGTGGGCACGGCACGCGGTCTTGAAAACAAATTGGTTTCCCAGGCAGGCTTTGAACTTTCGCTCATTGACAGTAGCGGTCTAAAGAATGTTGGCGCGATTGCGCGCGCCCGCGGCGTGATGGTGTTGCCAAAGAGTTTCTTGGCCGCTCGAAGCCTAATCAAAACGGTTCAGCCCGACATTGTGATTGGCGCCGGCGGTTATGTATCCGGTCCCGTTGTTCTAACCGCGGCGGCTACGGGTCTACCAACGCTGGTAATGGAGTCAAACGCGTTACCGGGTTGGACCAATCGAGTGCTGGCGCGTTTTGTCGATAAGGCTGCAGTTTCATTTCAGGCGGCGCTGCCTTTTTTTCGTGGCAAGGGCGTAGTGACCGGCAATCCGGTACGTCGCGAGTTCTTTGAGATACCAGCGCGAAAGCGCGAGCAGTCACAATTCTCGATCTTGATTTTTGGCGGTTCGCAGGGCGCGCACGCAATTAACGAAGCGATGATTGCGGCGCTGCCCATACTCGAAGACTTGTGCGGAACCTTGCAGATAACGCACCAAACTGGAGAAGCTGACTTTGATAGGGTGCGTGCCGCTTATGTTGCGGTTGGTTGGGAAGGGCAGGTGAAAGTGGCGAAGTACATTGACGACATGGTTGCTGCTTTCGCCTCTGTCGATCTGATGATTTGCCGTGCGGGTGCAACTACGACCGCGGAGTTGATTGCCGCAGGCAAGGCTTCGGTAATGATTCCATTTCCGTTGGCAGCCGATGATCACCAGCGAAAGAATGCGGAGGCGCTGGAAGGTGCCGGGGCATCAAGAATGATTCTTCAGCAGGACTTATCCGGTGAACGGTTAGCGCAGACTATTGCCGCGCTAGCGAGCGATCCGGAAAAGATTAACGCGATGGAGCAGGCGAGTCGGAAGCTTACGCGGGGAGACGCCGCTGCTGCTGTGGTAGATCTGATTGAGGGGATGGTAGCTGAAAGGGCAGAGCAGGAGGCAGGAGGCAGGAGGCAGGAGGCAGGAGGCAGGAGGCAGTAGCCCGACCGTTAAGGAGGGCTTCGAAGATCGAAGATCGAAGA